>NZ_KV917368.1:3099573-3357526 GCF_002019605.1 Alkalihalobacterium alkalinitrilicum
AAGGCTTTAGGACGAATGTATTTCCGCAAGCAATTGCGAGTGGGAACATCCATAATGGAACCATCATTGGGAAGTTAAATGGTGTAATTCCACCAATTACTCCTAATGGGTAACGAAACATTTCCGAATCAATGTCCTCAGCAATACCTGATAACGTTTCTCCCATCATTAACGTCGGGGCACCAGCAGCGAATTCTACACATTCAATTCCCCTTTGTACTTCACCATGCGCTTCTTTAAATGCTTTTCCGTTCTCTTGAACAATTAGGCGAGCTAATTCGTCATGGTTGTCGGAAAGAAGTGTGTGAAATTTAAATAATATACGAGCGCGTTTTGGCACAGGTGTATTTTTCCATGTTTTAAAAGCTTCACTTGCTGCTTGTACCGCTTGATCCACATCGTCTTTTGTCGATACTGGTACTGTCGCCAACACTTCTCCTGTTGCTGGATTAGGTACTTCTAATGAAGTCGTACTAGTCGAACTTACCCATTGGCCATTAATGTAATTTTTTAACACATTCGTTTGATTTTTTATAAGTGTCATATTGGTCGCCTCCATTTTTTTCTGATAATTCAATTTTCTATCCCTTGTATCCATTATCTCTCATTTCGTAAGGGGCTTCATTAGACACAATGTAAAATGTCTCACTGAGATAATTCTACAAAATGAACAGTCGGATAATGCACAGAATTATGAGTAAAATAATGTGGACAACAAAAGATAATTATTGAAAAAAAGAAAAATTAGGAGGTAATAAAAATGCCAAAAGTAGAAGTTTCTTGCGCGATATCAAACTGTACATTTTATGGGGAAGGAAATATTTGTACGGCAGAAAAAATTATGGTAGAACTAGATAACCATTCTAGATATGATACAGAAATGTCTTCCGAATTGAACGAAAAGAATCATATAGATGAAGCCGATCATTCAGCTGAAACCTGTTGCAAAACCTTTAAACCTAAAAGAAATTAAATATCGGTAAGTTAAAAAAGGCTACAGGTTGTTAAAATAATCCTTAAAGGAATTATTTTATTCTAACCTATAGCCCTTTTACTTAACGCCTATTGTTTTACAAATAGGTCTCTAAATTTCGCCTTCAAATTTCCTACTTTCCTTACCTACCGTTATTTATCACATTTCTTGCACTGATGTATGATAATTATGGTCTGTCATTTTTAAATAATCATAAGCTAGTAACATAAATTCAATTGCTAACCTCTTTTCCGAATTCATAAAGTCCTCACCAAGCAAGGTTTCTAATTTTTCGATCCGGTGATACATCGTTTGCCTTACAACATAAAGTTGTTTGGCCGTTTCTTGCTTTGAGCCATTACATGCTAAATATGCTTTTAAGGTCTCAATTAACTTACCGCTATATTTCTTATCGTATTCCATTACTGGTTGCAAATACTCCATAACAATTTCTTGGAGATCACTATGTCTATTAATCAATGATAGAATTCGATACAAGTGTAAATCATCGTAAAAATAGCTTTTCCCCTCATTTGAAAGCTTACCCTGGAGTAGTAACGTTTCTTTGGCAGTTTGATAGCTCTTATGTATCTCACTTAGCTGTTCAACAAATTTACCTACTCCAAATGAAATTGACGATACTTTTAATTTCTGTGAATAATTTGCAGTTTCAAGACGATTGAATCCTTCTGTCATTCTTGCCTTCCACGTCTTTAACTTTCGTTTATTTCCTAAAATAAAAATGATATGTCCCCTGATTTCAACTGAAAAAACATAAAACCCTTGTTGCTCAAAGATCGTTCGGAAAAGTAACTTAAAATATGTCCCATCGATAGTTGAAGATTGATCATTTATGTTCAGCTTACAAGCACAAACAACTCCACCATGTAACTTAAGATCAGGCTCTACAAAAGCTAGATGTTCTTTTATACTCTCATTGCTGTGATGTCCTTCAAGCCAATCCGTCATCCATTCTGCTTCTTCCATTCTTCGTCTATCTTCAACGTATAAATCGCGTAATAAGTATTGTGCTAGTGCTGTGGTTGTTCGGTCAAGAATGAGGACGTCAAATTCGTTAATTTCTCTATGCTTGGTCATAATGACTAATTCAGCAAATTGATTTCCAAGAATTTGAACAGGCTGACGAGCAATTGTTCCAATTGGATCATCATGGTCAGCTTCTACTTTATCAAGAATAACGCGCCTTTCACTAGCTGTCCGATCTGGAATGAATATGATATCTTCGTTTAAAAATGCGACAACTTGAACATCCAAAAACTTCTGAAAGAACTTCAGAATATCTTTGTAACAATTGATTTCTAAAAGCTTTTTATTAAGTGTTTGTGAGTAACTTTCTAAATCTGAAATCATTTGATATTGTTGATTAATAAGAACTGAGTGGATATCTTGAGTAATTTGTACAAATGCTACTTCTTGGTGAAACAGTATGATTGGAAATTGATGTTTATTAGCAATATCAATTACTTCTTGAGGAATAGTTGAAGTGTGTGTTCCTATTTCAACACACAAACCTGAAGCATTACTTTCAATTAATTGGACGATAAATGAGATAAACAATGATTTATTATCTTTCCAACCTAGCCCTGTTGTCAGAATAAGTTCATGACCATTTAATAATTTTTTTATATTGATTACTTCAACGACATGAACCCACTTTACATTTCTATTCAAGCCGTCTACTCCAGCAATAACCTCAGTATTTTCAAAGTGCTTTCGTTTCAATACTTCACTAATCGTTATATATGATTTCACTGAATCACATCCTCTTTACCTATCTGCCTACTATGAAACATCATATGATTACAATCTATTTCGATTTTAATATCAGAATAACCTCTATTTTCAGATAAATTAAAATGAAAAATATGTAAGTTTTTCTTCCCATCGTCCTTGTACTTCATTATCGTAAAATAGGCAAGAAATACCACATTTATTTTTTCATAATTAAAGACAGGGTTGCCCCTGCCTTTAATTAGCTCCTTAATATTGAATGTCGCGCTTTTATTTATACTGACTTTTTCAAACTTTGTTGAATGAGGATCGAGCTAAAGTACTTTCTAGCATCAGCAGTTAATATGTGCAATTTTTCTAATTGGTTTTTATGTCCAGATGGATCAGGTACCCTCAATTCAAATTCTACAAATGCTCCGCTTAGGTTTTCTGTTACTCCTTTTATCCGATAGCCTTGGTCTATTAAAAAATCGATTTTTTCTTTTTCTGAAATAAACTGTTGATAATCAGACATGTAACCCCTCCTCGTTTACAACTTTAAAATGCTGTACATTTTTTATGGTGCTACTTGCTTTAAATCTTCATTATCCTCACTTATTTCCCAATCTCTTCCGACTGTAATCCCTAAATATTTTTCATCACTCGGATCTTCTATTTCCGCTTGTTTGTATTTCACAAACCACCAATATTTAGCGAGGAAGTAATAGGAAACAAGACCAACACCAAAACCGACAATAAACGAATAGTTCGCTAAAAAGTAAGCCGCAACACCACCTAATACCCACGCAATGAACCCTGCAGCATTAAAGCCACTTGCGTATTGATATTGACCGTCTTCTTTATAGAGGTCAGGCACATTTACACGGCGTTTACGAAGCAAATAATAATCCGATACTAATATACCAACAATGGCTGATAAAATTCCTCCAATAATCAGTAGAGCAGGAATGATAATATCAAACAAGCTCCACGGCTGTACGAGAGCCCCGATTATACCAGCAACTACAACTCCTGACCAGAAAGGAACTTTCGGGCCACCGACGTTTGAGAAAATCGTCGCTGCAGGAATTAAGTTGGCCGATATATTTGTTGACCATTGAGCAAAAACAATCATTAATAAAAGTACGCCAAGTACTAACCCACTGGCAGCCTGTTGCAGTGCAACAACGGGGTCATAATTCGAGACCGCAATATAAGAAACTGCACCAATTACAACCATGAAAGTTTGTACAATGGGTAGCGTAATTAAACTTCCTACAATTTGCGCTTTATTCCTTTTTGCCCAGCTTCTTTCAAATTTTGATCCTTTGATAAAACGGGAAATCGATGGCATATCCGCAGCTAAAGTACCCCAGAAGCCCATATTACTCATAATAACAATCATAAAAGCAGTAACAGCGGCTCCCCCTGTTACTGGACTTTCAACCCAAGCCCACACGTTACGACCTTCTGCCAAAGCTTGGTCTGATAATGTCATATACATCCAACCAGAAATAATAATGATAACTGGTGCAGCTAAGTCAGCAAATCGTTCAACTGCTTTAATCCCTAACGCTGTATTGATTATTTGTAATGTTGCAAAAATTAAAAAGCAGACAAACCAGTTATCGAATCCAAACAAAACAAATAATATACCATTCATGGCCGTTGCACCAAAATACGTATTAATCCCAAACCAACATGCTGCAACAAACCCACGGATAAGAGAAGGAATATGAGTTCCTATCGTTCCAAACGGTGCCCTCATATAAACAGGAAAAGACAAACCATGTTCCACTCCGATGTCACCAGTCAACGTCATACAAAGACCAATCGCAATACTTCCAATAATTGTTGCTAAAATAACCCAACCAAGGGAAAGACTTTGTACACCAGAACCGCCTATGGCAAACGCTGCTAATACGACGGCCATTCCAACCCAAATGAACGAGAACCCAATCGATCCAATCTTCTTTCCACTATGTGGAATTGGTAGAAGATCTGGAGATTTTAAATGGCTTTGTTTTTCCTGCATCTTTTCACCCTACCTTTTTTATTTTATTCGTATCTAGTTACGGATCGATGTCGGGTCTATTGCAGTTTTATAGAACAATTTCTCCACTACATAAAGTCAAACTTCCATCAGTGGGGTTTTCCTCTTCCTCCACTGTTGGTTAGTTGAGGCCCACACGATATGGGTCACAGACGTTGCCACAGAACGTGGCGCATTTAGTCTGTATTCATTTAGCTGTTACCAGCAGTTCCCCCACTTAACCTTTTTTGATCTCTCGAAGTCTTAAAGTGGGGTATTACTGCCAGTTGTTGCGGGATAAACCGCAAGCCGAGCAAATGTTGTTTTATTATTATTGTCAAAGATCTGACTTATGACTTCATCACTTTTTGTGCTAGTGTTGAAGATGAATTGTATCTTTTCCTCTTTAAATACTGACCTTTACCTAACGTACCAACAAACTGCTTATCGCGAATAACAAAATCACCACGTGATAAGACCGATACTGGTTCACCATTTATTTTCATTCCTTCAAATGCGTTATAATCTGCTGCCATATGGTGAGTTTCAGCAGAAATCGTTCTTTCTACACTCGGGTCAAAGATGACAATATCTGCATCTGTACCAACTGCGATTGTTCCTTTTTGAGGATATAATCCAAACAATTTTGCATTCCTGGTTGAAACGATGTCAACAAACTGATTTAACGTGATTCGTCCTTTTTGTACCCCTTCGGAAAAGAGAATACTCACGCGATCTTCAATTATTGGGCCACCATTTGGAATTTTTGAAAAATCACCTTTTCCTAAGTCCTTCTGACCGTTAAAATCAAATGAGCATTGATCCGAACCTAAGGTTTGTAAATCTCCATTCTTTAACGCATTCCAGAGCACGTCTTGGTGCCACTTTTCTCGAAGTGGAGGCGACCATACATACTTCGCTCCTTCAAAATCAGGCTTTTCCAAATACGTTTGATCGAGTACAAGGTATTGAGGGCACGTTTCACCCCACACATCGTAACCTTTTCTCCTTGCTTCAGCGATCTTCTCAGCTGCTTGAGCACAAGATACATGAACAACATATAATTGAGAATTCGCTAACCCTGTTAACTCAGCCGCTCTTCCTGTTGCTTCACCTTCTATCTCAGGTGGTCTAGTTAGTGCATGATAAATTGGTTCCGTGTTCCCTTCTTCTAAAGCTTTAGTTACTAAATAGTCAATCACATCGCCATTTTCGGCGTGAACCATGACTAACCCACCTAGTTCTTTCGCTGCAAGGAGGGTGCGAAACAACGTTCCATCATCCGCTTGAAACACATTTTTATATGCCATAAAAACTTTGAAAGAAGTAATACCTTCCTCCTCCATAATGACTGGGAGTTCTGTTAAGACGTCTTCATTAATTTCTCCAATCATGAGATGGAAGCTATAATCAATTACCGCTTTATCTTTTGATTTCGCGTGCCACGTTTGAATCGAATTTTTCATCGGCTCACCTTTATTTGTTAAGCAAAAGTCAATAACGGTCGTTGTACCTCCAAAAGCGGCCGCAATCGTGCCCGTTTCAAAGTCGTCCTTGGATACCGTTCCTCCAAACGGCATTTCTAGATGTGTATGAGGATCAATACCACCTGGAAAAACATAAGAGCCTTTAGCATCAATCACTTCTGCACCGCCTACAGGAAAATCATGACCAATGGCTGCAATCTTTCCATTTTCTATGAGTAGGTCTGCTTCGTAAGTATCTGTTGCTGTTACTATGGTTCCGTTTTTTATTATTTTCTTCATTCTTACGCCTCCCTATTACTCTATTTCTCCATAACTCTATTACTTTATTACATCGACTTCACAACTTTGTACTGACCCGATTGCAGCTTGACGTTCGTTCCAAGTCATTGGTGGCTGTTCATTTGGTAGTTCAACCATATCGATTGCGCCGTCAACAGGACAAACAATTGAGCAAAGATTACAGCCGACACAATCTTCTTCTCTTACTTGTAAAAAGCTATTTCCGTGACCATCTTTTAACATATCAATACACTGATGCGACGTATCTTCACAGGCGATGTGACACTTATTACAATTAATACAAACATCGTTGTTAATTCTTGCAACAATTTTATAGTTAAGGTCGAGATTACCCCAATCTGAATAACGTTCGACCGATTTCCCTATAATTTCATCTAACGAGGCAATCCCCTTTTCATCTAAATAGTTGGATAACCCCTCGATCATATCTTCTACAATACGGAAACCATGGTGCATCGCTGCTGTACAAATTTGAACTCCTGTTGCACCCATCAGTAAAAATTCAACTGTATCTCTCCAATTGGAAATTCCACCAATGCCTGAGATAGGTACATTAATCCGTGGGTTTCGAGCACATTCGGCTACCATATTAAGGGCAATTGGTTTTACCGCTGGTCCACAATAACCACCGTGGGCTCCTTTCCCTGCAACATGCGGTATGGTATTCCATGTATCAATATCCACACCTGCTAAACTATTAATCGTATTGATCATACTAATAGCATCAGCCCCACCTTGTACCGCTGATTCAGCCGTTACTGTAATGTCAGTGATATTAGGAGTTAGCTTAACGATAACTGGAGTTCGCGCTACTTCTTTCACCCAATACGTTTGCTTTTCTACTAATTCTGGAACTTGACCAGATGCAGCACCCATTCCACGCTCGGCCATCCCATGCGGACAACCAAAGTTCAACTCTAATCCATCCACTCCTACATCTTCTACTCGTTTTACGATTTCATGCCATGCTTCTTGTTTCGGTTCGACCATTAATGAAGCAATAATTGCGTGATCTGGGAATCTTTTTTTCGTTTCATAAATTTCTTTCAAATTCACTTCCAGTGGACGATCTGTAATAAGCTCGATATTATTAAATCCAGCAACTTTTTGACCGTTGAAGCCTACGGCAGCAAAGCGTGAAGAAACATTCAGTATCGGATCTCCTAACGTTTTCCAAACTGCCCCTCCCCAACCAGCTTCAAATGCTCGCTGTACTTGGTAGCCTGAATTCGTTGGAGGAGCCGAAGCGAGCCAAAACGGGTTCGGCGACTTTATACCTGCAAGATTTATTCGTAGATCAGCCATAGTGAAAAAAACCTCCTCGTTTTTTCTTTATGCAGTTTCTGTTACTTGTTTAAATAATTGTTTATGAATTGCATAAGCTGTTTCTTTACCTTGTTGAGCTGCAGAAACAACCATCGCTTCGCCTTGTCCTTTTCCGAAAATTACATCGCCACAGGCAAAGATTTTTTCATTCGAAGTTTGGAATGTTTGTTCATTAATTTTGACCACACCACCATCATGTTCTAGACCGAATTGTTCGATCAATTGTACATAACGTGATTGACCAATCGCTTTAATAACAGCATCTACTTGTAGTGTAAACTCAGATCCATCGACAGGTACAGGACGTCTACGCCCACCTTCATCCGGTTCTCCTAGCTCCATCTTAATACACTCAATTGCCGTTACTTTGTCATTTTCGTCCCCGATAATTCGCTTTGGAGCAGTTAACCAACGGAATTCAACTCCATCTTGTTTTGCGAACTCATATTCAAAATCATAAGCTGTCATCTCAGCTTCTGTTCGACGATAAAGAATTTTTACATTTTCAGCTCCAAGACGAACAGAACAGGTAGCTCCGTCAATCGCTGTGTTCCCTGCACCAATGACGACTGCGCGTTTACCTACTAAATGATTAGATACTTGTTCTTTTGTTTCTTTTACAAAATCAATAGCATCATAAACACCATCAAGATTTTCCCCATCAATGCCAAGGTCTGGTACACTAGACATCCCAACTGCTAGAACAACAGCATCATAGCCTTCTTTTAATTCATTAACAGATACATCTTTTCCAACTCTAGTATTTGTACGGATTTCTACGTCTAGGCTTTTCACTTGATCTACTTCCCAGAAAGAAATTGATTGAGGTAAGCGGAACGAAACAATACCATACGTATTTAATCCACCTGCTTCTTTTTCAGCTTCGAAAATTGTCACTTGATAGCCTAATCGAGCTAACTCACGAGCAGCTGATAAACCAGCAGGACCACCACCAACAATCGCTACTTTTTTTCCATTTTTCTGTCCTGCTTTAAATAATACTTGTTCATTTTTAATTGCCCAATCAGTTGCAAATCTTTGTAAGTTACCGATCATAATTGGTTTTGTAGAATGATTGAGAACACAGGCACCTTCACAAAGTTCCTCAGTTGGACATACACGGGCACAGCTTGCACCGACTGGGTTCGATGTCATAATCGTTTTTGCCGATCCTTTTAAATTTCCAGATGCGATTTTCTTAATAAATGTGGGAATATCAATTCCAGTAGGGCAAGCAGTAATACAGGGAGCATCATAGCAATATAAACAGCGGTTCGCTTCTTCAATTGCTTCTTGATTGGTTAAACCTGGGTGGGCTTCTTGAAAGTTTTTCTCTAAATCAGTTAATGATATATGTGTAGAACTTTTCAAATTCAATAGAATTTCCTCCTTTACAATATAAAGTACAACTTTATTCAGTATGGACTTCCCAACGTTCTTTACAGTTACTCATTCAAACTTGCGGTTTTCCATAACTTTAAGAGTTTTATCTTCTACCATCGGTAAGTTCTATTAACAGTTCATATTTCGCTTTTTTTACTTTGTTTATTGTAAGCGTTTTCATATTTTTTTGGACTATTTTTGTATCACCAACTACTTTTAATTCTTCTATGTACCTCCCTTCTCACCCTATTGATGACTTGTATAACAGAATATTTAGAAGTTTGAGTTAATTTTACTTGCTTTTTTAAACTAATACACTATACAAAGTGTTAAACAGTGATATTCAATTATTTATCATTTTGTAAAATATCCTTTTCTTTATTGCAATAAAACCAGAGCTTAACCGCAATACCTCAAACAACTCTATTAATTATATTATTTATAACATAATGTCTATGACGAAACTTGTAACAATTTGGCTTAAGGTTAATAATGCTCGTTACAAAATCTCACATATTATGAGAACTGGTGATTATTCTACTGCAAAGTTACTGAAAACCCAAAATAGTTCGATCGAAAGCTAAACAGTAAATTTCAAAATTTTATATTTTACCTTCTGTAAAATAGTTAAAATAATTTGACAATGAGACAAAAAGGAATTAAAATATAAATTGTAAGCGTTTACATAAAGGGGGCAACACCTTGTCTTATGTTATTCAAAACACAATCGATAAAGATTATCTGATTGATTCTCTTATAAAGAAACAGTACTTTAAAATGCCCGATGGCCGTCAATTTTATGAAGCGTCTGAACAAGAATTAAAAGATTTACTAAACTCCGACATTCATATTCAGCCCATATTTTTTGGTGTAGATGCATAGGCTTACTTTCATACTAAAAAAACCTATATTGATGCCGAGTTTTGGCATTAATATAGGTTCTCTTATTTTTTTTTGCTAACTTGCTGTTTATCTTTGTGTTTGCTTAATTTGTTTACTCCTCAACTGGCCACACGCAGCGTCAATGTCTGTCCCATGTTCTTGACGAACAACACAGTTAATACCATTCTTTTTCAATGTATCATAAAATCCCATGACCGCTTCTCGTGGACTGCGCTGATACTGACTGTGCTCATCTACTGGATTGTACGGGATTAAATTGACATAAGTTAAACGTTTACGATCTCCAATTAGATCTGCTAACTCTTGAGCATGTTCGCGCTTATCATTAACATCTTTTAACAATATATATTCCAACGTAATTCTTCGATTAGTCTTCTCGATATAATAATCAATTGCTTTCATTAGTTTTTCAATCGGTATCGCACGGTTAATCTTCATAATTCTTGTTCGAAGCTCATTGTTTGGAGCATGTAATGAAATAGCTAAGTTTACTTGCATTTTTAAATCCGCAAACTCATAAATTTTCTCTGATAGACCACTTGTTGATACAGTAATATGTCTTGCACCAATCGCTAGTCCTTTTTGATCTTTCATGATTTCTAAGAAATCAATGAGGTTTTCAAAATTGTCAAATGGCTCACCGATTCCCATAACGACAATATGGCTTACTCTTTCCTCTTGACCTGCTTGGTCGAGATGATGTTGCACATTCATAATTTGCTCCACGATTTCACCACTGGATAAATCACGGCTTTTCGTCAATAATCCGCTGGCACAAAAACTACAACCGATGTTACACCCTACTTGAGTCGTGACACAAACCGATAACCCATATTTATGACGCATCAGAACTGTTTCAATTAAGTTCCCATCTTGTAACTTAAATAAGAACTTAACGGTTCCATCTGCAGCTTCTTGTTTTATATGCTCTCTTAATGTATTAATAACAAACTGATCTTCTAATAATTCCAGACATTCTTTATTAACATTCGTCATTTCTGAAAAATCCGTTACCCGTTTTCGGTATAACCAATCCCAAACTTGCTGAGCCCGAAATTTTTTATGGCCATGCTCCATAAGCCAAGACGTCAGTTGATCTAAAGTCAATCCATAAATGGATGGTTTATTCATTCCTTACCCTCTTTTCAAAACATTTAAATTTAAATCCAACTCTACTCACGTAGTCTAAATTCGTATCCTATTGTCTCAAAAAATCTAAATTAAAACAAGGAAGGTGAAACAACCAATTTTTGTTCATAAACAAAAAAGAGTAACTCATTGAGCCCTAATAGCAGCTCTTGAAAATCACTCTTTTCATTACAGTCCCTTATTCTTTACATACATACAGACTTACAGATATAAAGGGAGACACTTATTTCACTACTAAAATATCACATGAATTACATTAAATTTTCTAGAATTTTTATTAGGTATTTGAGAGTTTACTATGATGTACCACCAATAATAAATAACAGATAAGAAACGTTCCCATGAGACTGAGCATTTATAGCAACTCCCTTCTTCATAAGCTCTTTTGTAAATAATAACAATTGTTCTAACCAAATGTTATCGGGAGAATTACTGAATTTTTTCTTATACAAAACCCTTACACTCTAAACATTATTAGTTAATAAGTGCAGTTAACTTTCAGTACCTTTATACCATTTCAATAATAATCAATGCTTTTAACCTTTTATTTTTAAAGCAATAAAGGTGGCATTTCCTGTACTAACCCTTAGAACTAATAACGACAATGCCTTATCACACATCTTAAGTTTTAAAACAAATAGAAAGAAACCTGTACTTAAAGGAAAGAATCGAAGAAAAAAAAGAAAATGACCACCTGAGGAAAGTAGTCATTTATAATAAAGTTGATCAGGGTATTCCCTAAGGAGGGACTACAACCTTTCATAGTATTAAATTTTTAATATACGGTTAATGATGAAGCCATAATAAAGTGAAACTCCATCAGTGAAGGTTTTCCTCTTCCCCTACTTATCCTTCTTTGACCCTCGAAGTCTTGAAATGGGGGTATTACTGGTTGATGCAGGATAAACGATTGATCATGCTTTAGGTACAACTAAAGTGATTGTCGTACCTTTCCCACATTCAGACTGAACATAGAACTGCCCATTAATACTTTTTGCACGCTCTTCCATACTGAATAGTCCAACACCTTTTCCAAAGTCATCTCTAATGAAGCCATTTCCTTCATCAATAATTGACACTTCAACGGTGTTATCATTCTCTAATACCTTTACATAAGCTTCTGACACACCTGCATATTTGGCAATATTCTTTAAAGCCTCTTGTATAATACGATAAATGGTTGTTTCTTTTTGCATTTCAAGACGATTCCGTAAATTACATTCAAAATGAATTTCTATACCAAAATATTGGGAGAATTTATCAATATGTCGGTTTATTGCTGGAACTACTCCAAGGTCGTCTAACAAAGATGGGCGTAAATCCCAAGCCAAATTTCTAACCTCTTCCATGATACCCGAAACTTCATTCCTAAGTTTACCCATCGTTGAATAATCTTGATCACTCATCATCCGATCCATATGAATAATTAAAGAAAATAGACTTTGACCGATCCCATCATGAAGTTCACGTGAAAACCGTTTTCGTTCTTCTTCTTGGATTTCCATCACACGATTCATCATTACTTTTAACTCTTCTTCTACTTGTTTTAACTGTGTTACTTCATTACGAATAGCTAAGTATTGATATGGCTCTCCACTACTTGATAAAAAGGGAACAATCGTTGTATTCACCCAGTAGTAAGAACCGTCTTTTGCTTTGTTTTTAATTTCTCCTTGCCATACTTTCCCTGAAGAAATCGTATCCCACAAGTTTTTCATAAATGCTTTATCATGGTAACCCGAATTAATAATTCGATGATCTTTCCCGATTAATTCACTATGACTATACTTTGAAATCTTACAAAATTTTCCATTAATATATTTGATTTTTCCTTGAGGGTCTGTTACAGCTACAATTGAAGATTCATCTAACGCAAATCTAAGGTCTGTTAGTTCTTTAAGCGATTGCTTAAGTTCATCACGAAATTCTGAATTATGAATATGATCCTCTAATTTTAATAGTAAATCCTCTTCACTTTCATGACTATCTTTGTTTTTATTAGCTAATATTTCATTCCTAATCAAAGTTAAGCAGTCCTTTCTTCATTGCATACTTGACTAACTCTGGTCTTGTTTTGAAGCTTAACTTCTCCATAATGTTACTTTTATGTGTTTCAACAGTCTTTACGCTAATAATAAGGTTTTCGGCGATTTCTTTGTTAGAATAGCCTTTAGCAACCCACTCAAGCACCTCTTTTTCTCTTTGAGAAAGAGATTCAAAAGTTCTAGAATTACTCCCATTTTTAATATTTCCCATATATTCACTCATCAAGCGTTTTGTAGCCATTGGATTTAAATAAGCATTTCCCGTCGCTACCGATTGAATCGCTGCTACTAATTCTTCATGAGGTGTGCTTTTTAATATATAACCAGAAGCACCTGCATGAATAGCATTAAATAAATACTCATCATCATCATGCATCGTCAATACTAAAACTGCTGTTTTCGGCAACTTTTGTTTGATTTCCGTAGTAGCGGCTAAACCGCCTTTTCCATGCGGCATACTTAAATCCATTAAAATGACGTGCGGTTGTAATTTTTGAGCCTGATGGATGGCTTCGTCACCATCTGCAGCTTCTCCAACTACTTCTATATTGTTTTTTCCATTAAGTAGCATATTTAGCCCAGAACGAACGACAATATGATCATCAACAATTAGGAGTTTGATCATCTAAGACTCCCCTTTCAGCTATTTTCACATATTTCTACTACCATTATAGTTGTAACTATGTTTTTTTTATATAACAAAAGATGGAGATTGCATCAAGAACCGCATTCTATCACTGCATAATTCCTTTTTAAGTACTATAAAAGAACACGCAAAAAAGCGACCACTCTAACGAAGCTCGTTTAAAAGAAGTGGGTCGCAATTTTTTTCTAATTTCTACTTTTGTTTTCATTCTCAATTAATAGTCCCAGCTCTTTTGCCTTTTCTAATACATATTCGATATCCTCAGAAAGGTACGTTCGTTTTGATCGACTTCCTACAAGAAGTCCCCCTATAGCCTCTTGATTGACAACGATAGTTGTAGCAATAGCAGAGTATAAATTTTCAGCCAACATAATTGGTGACTGTAATCGCTTCTCTTCTGCATCAGATACACTTTCATCAATAACAATAAGTCGCCCATGACGGACAACCGCACCAATTATGCCACTCCCATACATTTTCCGCATTCCCTTATACCTTTGATTGATACTTCCTACTGCATCTCTCCAACGAATTTGGTGGTGAATCGGATCTACAATTGCTATAGCTGAAAAGTCACTTGATGTTCTTAAATTTAGGTTTGTTAATATATCTATATTCATATCTGATTTACATCCCCAATAGTTGCTTTTTTATTATTTTATCCTATTCAAAACAAGATGTAATTCAGGAAAAACCCTGATTTTTTTAGTTTTCGATTTTTCTTTTAGGTGTAAGGCTTATATTATTTATACTTTTGATCCATTGAAAAAAACCACTCAACAACATAGTAATCCCAGGACCAGTAGGTAACCCTAATAATCCCCAAACAATATGTAAACAATCCATGCTCCTAAGATAGAATAAAACCGATAATAACAAGTAACCAGTCATATTGACACTTTTTAGTAAAACTGCAAATGATGACGACCAATCGCATAAAAAACCACAGCGGCCAACGATAGAATAATAATATAAGTTGCAAATATTTTTTATAATTACCCAATATAAATAGCCGTCATTACGTATGACAGCTATCCATTAATACGCTTAAAACTTTGCAAATCACAGATTATGTATAATGATAGTAGGTAGGTCCACTTATCATAATGTTTTGTCACAGTTTTCACTTAGAAACGGTTACATCCTCATTTGCCTTCGAGTAAACTTCAACCTAATTCTGTTCTCTCGACTTTGATTTGTATAGAGCATTATCTGCGTCCTTAATTAACTGTTCACATCCTTTTTACTGAATTTCAAGAAATTATTTTCTACCTGTTTATTCCTATTTTTACTACTTTATTTTAGAGACTTTCTTCCACTGCAATTGGCAACCGAATATAAAAATTAGTTCCTTCATTTAGTTTACTAGTTACACTTAGTCTTCCGCTCATCGCTTCAATTATTTTAATCGCTGCCATCATTCCAAGACCTGTTCCTTCTCTACCTTTTGTTGTAAAATAAGGTTCCCCTATACGAGACAGCTGTTCTTTCGTCATTCCTTTACCATTATCAGAAATAACTACTACAAGGTCGCCATTCTCTTCCTTGGTTTCAATAAATAGTTTTCCTCCTTCAGGCATCGCCTCAATACAATTTTTGGTGATATTTATAAGGCATTGCTGAAATACTGGACTCTCGACTGTAATAAAAAAATCATCAATCTTAGTACTAATTTTCACACCATTCATATTAGCTAATGGTGTAATAATTTGAATGGTTCTTTCTAACTCTTCTTTGACACTTATTTTTTCTATATTTTCAGGTGAAGGTTTGGCAAACGTTAAGTAGTTTCGAATAATATCATTAGCTCTATCAATTTCTTCAATAGATATTTTTAAAAATTTCTTTCTTTGTTCTTCAGGAATACTTTCCTTTTCCATTATTTGCAAGAAGCCTTTTACTACAGTTAATGGATTTCGAACTTCATGGGATACAGAAGAAGCAAGATGACTGACTACTTCCATTTTCTCAGCTTTAATTAAGCGTTTTTTTATCAACATGTTTTCTTGAAAAACTTCATAAAGGTAAATAATAAAAGCAGTCGTACAAAAAGTTAACGAAAGATACCAAAAGAAAAGGACGAAAGAGAAATGCGCTCCAAAAATAAGCGTTGAATTTAAGATGGCCAATAAAGCAGCAAATAAAGAGAGGGAACTACCGACAAATATTTTCTTCTGACGTGATGAGTTACGGAAATGGTCGGTGAGAAAAATCATTGATAGTAGTAGAATAGTAACGACTACTACCGTTGCAAACGCCCCAGTTCCTCCAACTAAAAACCGGTAAACAATTGTAATTCCAACCAACAAAATACTAGTCGATACACCCCCGTAAAGGCCTCCTATAGTCAAGGCAACGAGCCGTAAGTCAAAAATATATCCCTCCATTATTGTAATCGGAAATGAAATGCAACTAATAACCGCTATTGCCACTGATAAAATAACGAACCATTTCTTCTGTTCTTTTATAAATTTGTTGTCATTTAAGTCCAATAATAAAGGTATAAATAACAAAAAAACAATTAGAAAAAGGACGTTTAATAACAATTGCTCAAACCCTTCCACACCAGTTCCTCCTCTCATTACTTGTAAATTTTGTAAACTGCCAACCTATTTTAATATATCAACAATATTATAACAATTCACATAAAACCATAGTATTAAAATCTGTTGAAATATACAATTCATTACTAGAGTCTTAGCTACTTTATGTAACAGAAGTTGTACCTTATGAACCGTCCATAGAAGAGGCATTAACACCACACAACACAAAAGGTAGAATGCTTTTCAGCATTCTACCTAGGAGACTGATCCTTATCTGTGAAATAAGGGGCTAAACGGTGCTACTACACTTCATTGAATTACACTTCGTTCGATTTGTTTTAGCTGATAAAAATAACCTTTTTGCTCCATAAGCTCAATGAATGTGCCAGACTCAACAATTTCCCCTTGATCCATAACAATAATTTGATCCATCTTTTCTAATCCCTCAAGTCGATGGCTGACGATAACAACGGTGTCATCTTTAGCCTGGTGATACAACAATTCATAAATCCTGCGTTCTGTCCATAGATCAAGAGATGAAGTCGGCTCGTCAAGAACCCAGAACCTGCCACCTTTAGCCACCGCACGTGCCATTGCTAAACGCTGCTTTTCACCACCTGATAAATTCTGACCTTTTTCCATGACTTCATCCGTTAACAAGAAACCCTCCAAGTAAACATCCGTTAACAACTGATTTAATTGTTTATCTGACCAGATATCAGACGACAATAATAGATTTTCTTTTATCGTACCACTAAAAAAATGGTTTTCTTGAAGAACAACATTCGTCTTTTCCCATAAGCTTTCTTGATCAATTTGGCGAACTGGTACCTTATTAAAGAGAAGCTCTCCTTCACATGGAGGATATAATTTAAGTAAAAGCTTCAACAACGTCGATTTACCAGAACCACTCGGTCCGACAATAGCATTTTTTGAACCAGCAGGAAAGCTCAAATCTATATAATCCAATGATTTACGCTCTTCACCAGGAAAAGTAAAGCTAACACCTTTGAATTCAATAGATGGGGTTTCAATAGGGAAAGGTCGCTTCTCTTCAGATGAAGTTGCCCTTTCTTTATTTCTCATTACCGCTTCAAGTCGTTTGGCGGCTTCCTCACTTTCTTCATAATATACTGGGAAAGCGGCCATCGGAGTCGATTGTTCAAACACGGTCAAACTTACCATGACTAGCATCGCTAAAAAAATACCATCCAAACTTCCACTTGCAACTAAAAATGCGCCAACCGCCAATATAGACCAAACGACAATCAGTGAAATTGCTGTGTTTATCGATTGATTGAAAAGAGATTGTTCACCAGCCCTTTGTTCTTCATAAATATACGCCTTCGATGCGGCCCCAAGTTGTATTTCTTTCTCTTTTAGCTTTTGATGAATTTTCAGCTCGCGAAATCCGTAAAACCACTCCGTTACTTCCGTCGATAAATGTGCCCGCTGGTCACGAATTCTATTACTCACTTTTTTCTGTTTTTGAGCAAACCAAGCTGGAATAACAAATCCCGTCAAAAGAAGACCGATTGTTAGCAAAACTACGACCAAAATCGAATAAAACGATACAAATAGTATTGTGCTTAAGAAAACCGTCACCATAATAATTGGCGGATACACGACACGCAGAAAAAAGTTTTGTAAACTTTCTACATCACCAACAATACGTGCCAAAAGGTCACCACTACGATACTTTTGTAACAAAGAAGGTGCGAGGTTTTCTAACCTATCATAAAAATATACTCGTAAATCACATAACATCGTAAAAGTGGCCTGATGAGAGTAATATCGTTCCCCGTAACGGCTCAGCGCACGCAGTATGCTACCGATTTTAACAACGGCTACCATCACAAGTAATACATATAATGGAGGCTCGAGAGCAGCTTGCGAGATCAAATATCCATTAGCTGCAAATAACGCAACTGCAGTTATCCCCGCGACATAAGCAAATACAATAGATAGAATAATATCTCTTTTTTTCACCATCATGATGCGGATAAGATTCATGAGCTCAGTCATCTCTGCTGCTCCTCCTCTCCATGTCTAGAAAACAGTTCTTGATAAGATAAGACTGAAGCTTTTAACTGATTGTGAGTTCCTTGTGCGACCATTGCACCATCTTCAAGAAATAAAATATGATTCGCTTCTTTAATCGTTTGAATCCGATGAGCTACTGTAATGATCGTCGATGTTTTCGCTAACTTTCTGATCGATTTGTGAAGCAACTGCTCTGTGAACAAATCAAGACCCGTTGTTGGCTCGTCGAACAGAACTACCGCTGGTTTTTTTAAAAAGGCCCGAGCTAATGCAATTCTCTGTTTTTCCCCACCAGAAAAACCTCTACCACCTTCACCAATCGGCGTATCATATCCTTTAGGTAATGATTGAACCAATTCAGAAATACCTGCTTTAACCGCTGCTTTTTCAATTTCCTCATTTGTTGCTGCGATTCCTAAGGCAATGTTTTCCGCAATCGTTCCTGCAAATAAATAAGGGTGTTGAGTAATATAGCTCACGTGAGCAAACCATTGATGCTCCTGATAATCTGAACGCGTTCTTCCATTGATAAGTACTTCTCCTTCCAATGGCTCTAGTAACCCTGCAATGACATGAAGAAGTGTTGTCTTTCCAGATCCACTTTTACCGACAATCGCGACTTGACCCTTTGCTGGAATGTTAGCTTGGATATTTTTTAACACAAACCCTTCCGTATCATATTCAAAGCCAATATTCTTTAGTTCCATTGAAATAGATTCTTTCATCACCGAGATGCTCCCCCACTTGCTTAGACGATCTTCTGAGGCGAGTTCTTGTTCAATTTTAGAAGCTGCTCCAGTACTACTGCGTCCAGCATGAAAGGCACTTCCTAACTCCTTGAGCATATTGTAGAATTCAGGCACTAATAAAAGAATAAAGAAAGCTACAAAAAAACTAATTTCATTGAATACAACAAGTCGTAAGCCCAGCTCTAGGGCAACAAGTCCAATGCTTAACATCGAGATAAACTCAAGCATCAAAGAAGATGTAAATGCTACTTTTAATATCTTCATCGTAGCATTGCGGAAATCGAGACTACTTTGACGGATTTTCTCTTTGTATGGTTTAGAGCGACCGTATAACTTTAAGCTTACAAGTCCTTGTAATGTATCAAGAAAGCGACCTGAAAAAGCGGTTAAACTATCCAGCTTTTCCTCTGATTTTTGTTGTGTGATCTTACCTATGATGATCATAAACAAAGGAATGAACGGAGCTGTTACTAGAATAATAAGCCCCGAATATACATGTTGTGTGAACACGACAACTAAGATCATGAACGGAACTACTGTCGTCATAATTCGTTGCGGAACATACTTACTATAAAAACTGTCTAGTTCATCCACCGCATCCATCATCACACTTACCTTTTGCCCAGTTTGCCCTTTGTAGGAAGTCATTAACGACTGACCTGAATAAACTTGGAGTAAGCTTTTACGATAGTCAGCTTTTACTTGAGCCGCCATTTTAAGACCAATCTTCCCACTCCAAAACGATAAGACTGACCTGACCAAAAAGACGGCCAATAGAAGCAATAAAAACAAAAGAACTTCATCAAACGCACGGTTTTTTAAGAACAAATCATCGACAATCGAAACGATCAAATAGGCTTGAAAAATTACTACGATACCGAAAGCAAAGGCTAGCGCAAAAAGTGTATAATACCGCCCCTTCTGACCCTTAGCTAGCTTTTGAAGTGACTTCATATGTTAATCCTCATACTTTGTGCTTTTAGAAGCAACAAATAAGGAAAGAATTATTGCTATTAGAACAACAAGGAGTGGTGCATAAAACAGCAAGAAGTTGTGCATCAATATTCCTCCTTAAGCTTTACCTTTTTGAATATAAGGCTTATTCATAACAAACAGTTTAAATACTAAATACAGCGACGGAATAAGCAGTAATAATCCTAAAATAAACACCGTGATTAACGCATAAGCCATCGTTTCATTTGTAAAACTATCGTAAATCGTTAAATGTGGATACAATAAGTACGGATATCTTGAGACGCCATAACCGTAGAAAGCACAAGCAAACTGCAAGACGACAAAGATAAATGACCAACCGTATTGCTTTGTTTTTAATAGCCATAAACTGACGAGAAAACAGATAAATGAAATCGTAAATACCCACCAAAGTGATAATAATCCTTCAAAATGAGCAGGATTATGCCATCTCATTTCGATAATAATTCCTAATGCGGTTATAATCGTTGGAAAACTCCAAATCCACGTATATTTTCTAAATAATCGCAAGGCTCCCTCGTCTTCAGCTACTGAAGAATAGTAAGCTAAAAAACTTGCTGAAATGAATAAAACACTTACTAAACTTAAGAGAACAATCGACCAAGCAAACGGACTCGTTAACAAGGCGTTATAATCTAACTCGATGCCTCCCCAAGACGTTTCGCGAATAAACCCACCTTGGGATACAATTAACGCTGTTGACAATGAAGCTGGAATTAGTACACCTGTCACTCCATACATCAATGTGTAGCCCTTATGCCCTTTTGTACCATACGTACCAAAAGCATAATAACTGCCACGTAACGCCAACAGAATAATCGAGATACTAATCGGAATTAATAGTACCGTTCCAAAATAGTATGCCGTCTGCGGAAAAAAGCCGATCATACCGATAAAAAAGAACACAAGAAATACATTTGTGATCTCCCATACAGGAGACAGATAACGTTGGATCACCGTATTCACAATATGATGCTTACCAGTAACTATCGCTGACGCATTGAAAAAACCAGCACCAAAATCAATGGAGGCTACAATGACGTAGCCAAATAGGAACAACCATAATACTGATATTCCTATAATTTCGATCGTCATCTTGCAACACTCCTTTGCTTTTCAGACTGTTTCTCTAACTCACGTTCAACCGGGTTCTTTTTAAATAAACGAATTAATACAACCGCTGTACCAACCATCAAGATAAAATACAGAATTGCAAAGGCAATAAACATCAGCCAAACGTGCGGTGAATCTGTTGCACCTTCTGCTGTTTTCATGAACCCATTCATGATCCATGGCTGTCGTCCTACCTCTGTAAACCACCACCCCGCTTGGATGGCTAGCATCGACAAAGGACCTGCCATGACAAGAAGAAAACGAAACACTCGAGTTTTAATAAAAGACCAATTCCGTGACATCGCCAGCCAATATACCATCGAAAGAACCGTTAACCAAACACCAATAGTGACCATAATGTCAAACATATAATGCACAATATATGGTGGATGTAGCTCTTCAGGAATATCATTTAATCCCGTAACAACACCGCTTGGATGACTATGAACGAGAATACTCAATGCATACGGAATTTCAATACCATACTTGACTTCATTCTCTTCTGTTAAGACCCCGAAAAGAACAAGAGGAGCTTCTCCTTCTGTTTCAAAATGCCACTCTGCCGCTGCTAGCTTTTCAGGTTGATATTCTGCTAGAAACTTACCAGATAAATCGCCTACAAGCGCTGTGGCCACACAAAAAATAAAGCCAACTTTCATCGTTAATGCAAGTGCTTTACGATGGTATTCATGACGATTGCCTCGCCACATATGAAATGCTGCAATGGACGCTAATACGAACGCCGATGTCATGTAGGCCGATGTTAATACGTGCGCTACTTTTGTAGGCATCGCAGGATTAAACATCGCTTGCAATGGCTGAATATTTGTTAATGCACCGTTCACTAACGTGAAACCTTGTGGTGTATTCATAAATCCATTCACAGACGTAATAAATAAAGCTGACATGGCCGCTCCTAATACGACGGGTGCCAGTAAATAAAAATGAAGTTTCGGATTTTTAAAACGATCCCATGTATATAAATAAATGCCAAGAAAGATAGCTTCAAAGAAAAAGGCGAAGGTTTCCATAAACAACGGTAATGCAACGAGCTGACCAGCAAACTCCATAAAGCGTGGCCATAGAAGAGCTAGCTGTAAAGCAATTGCTGTACCTGTTACTACTCCGACCGCTACACTGATCACATAACCTCGTGCCCAACGCTTTGCCAATAACAGATAATGCTCATCGTTTCTTTTTAAACCAATCCAATGAGCAAGCATAATCATGAGCGGAATACCAACACCAACTGTTGCAAAAACAACGTGGACTGAAAGTGTCAACATCGTTAAATAGCGACTAAATTCAACTGACTCCATTTTCTCCCTCCTCTAACCCCTTGCTTTTTCAATATAAGAACTATAAATATAGTGTATACCTCAAATGTTTGTGAAGTATATCACAAATGAAACGATTCTGTTACAAAAGATTGAGAATTTCGTGTCATCCAATAAAGTGAAACTCAATCAGTGGTGTTTTCTTCATCCCCTACTAACATGAACCAATCGGGTTGTTACGGCCGCTTATATAGAAAGTAATACCCTCTTGGTATTCAACTCACGTTTAGCATTGCAAAGGTGAATAGTGCCAAACTTAACTGGTCAACCTATGTTAATGAGAATTATATATACAAGCTAATTATTAGCAAAATAACACCGACTTCATATATAATATATAATTGCAGATTATAACTTAGGGGTGTACAACATGGACAATGTTTTTGATTACGAAGATATTCAATTAGTACCAGCAAAAAGTGTGGTGAATAGCCGTTCTGAATGTGATACATCTATAACATTTGGTGACCAAACCTTTAAATTACCTGTTGTTCCTGCAAATATGCAGACCATTATAGATGAGGAAATAGCTACTTTTTTAGCTGAGAATGGGTATTTTTATATTATGCATCGCTTTCAACCCGAGAAGCGATTGTCTTTTATTAAAGATATGAAATCACGCGGTTTATTCGCATCAATTAGCGTTGGAGTCAAAGAAGAAGAATATGGATTTATACAACAATTAGTAGATGAACAGCTTTCACCAGAATACATAACGATTGATATTGCCCACGGACACTCTAATGCCGTAATAGAAATGATTCAGCACATTAAGAAACTCTTACCTCAAAGTTTTGTTATTGCTGGAAATGTAGGAACACCTGAAGCAGTACGAGAATTAGAACATGCTGGTGCGGATGCAACAAAAGTAGGCATCGGACCAGGAAAAGTATGTATTACTAAGATCAAAACAGGCTTCGGAACGGGCGGTTGGCAATTAGCTGCACTACGTTGGTGCGCAAAAGCAGCCAGTAAGCCAGTCATTGCAGATGGCGGTATTCGAACACATGGTGATATAGCCAAATCCATAAGGTTTGGAGCATCTATGGTTATGATTGGCTCATTATTTGCTGGTCATGAGGAATCTCCAGGCGAAACCATTGAAAAAGATGGAAAGCTTTGCAAAGAATACTTTGGTTCGGCATCAGAATTTCAAAAAGGTGAAAAGAAAAATGTCGAAGGTAAAAAGATGTACGTAGAACATAAAGGATCCTTAAAGGATACACTGAAAGAAATGGAGGAAGATCTTCAATCCTCTATTTCTTATGCAGGTGGAAACAAATTAGACGCCATTCGTCATGTTGATTATGTTGTTGTTAAAAATTCTATCTTCAATGGAGATAAGGTTTATTAAATTCCAAGTTTATAACTGACACATCCCCCTTTTATTAGACCAAATGGAAGGGGGATGTTCGTTTAGTTTAAAGACAAAAAATTACCATTCAGCTATAGAACCATCTTTGTGACGCCAAATTGGATTCTTCCAACTATGGCTTACTTTTGCCATTTCACGCACTTTTTCCTCATTGACTTCAATTCCTAAACCAGGACCATCTGGAATGTTAACATGCCCATCTTTATATTCAAATACAGATACATCGGAAAGATAATCTAATAGATCACTCTCTTGATTATAGTGAATTCCAAGGCTCTGTTCTTGAATATAAGCATTATGGCATGTTGCATCAATTTGTAAACAAGCGGCGAGGGCAATCGGTCCTAATGGACAATGAGTAGCGAGAGCCACATCATAAGCTTCAGCCATAGAAGCAATTTTTTTTCATTCTGTTATCCCTCCAGCATGAGACAAATCTGGTTGAATGATATCAATATACCCATCTGATAAAAGGTCTTTAAAGTCCCATCTTGAATACATTCGCTCTCCAGTAGCAATAGGAATATTGGTATGTCGGGCAATTTCTTTTAACGCTTCATTATTTTCAGGTAACACTGGTTCTTCAATAAACATGGGGCGATAAGGCTCTAATTCCTTGGCAAGTATTTTAGCCATCGGTTTATGTACACGGCCATGGAAGTCGATCCCTATCCCCACATATTCACCAACTGCCTCACGTACTGCAGCAATTCTCGTAATAGCTTGGTCAATCTTCTCATACGAGTCAATATATTGTAACTCCTCGGTTCCATTCATTTTCACTGCTGTAAAACCCGCCTCAACAATCTCTTTAGCTGCCTTTCCTACATCGCTTGGACGATCCCCACCTATCCATGAGTACACCCTTATCGAATCTCGACAAGCACCACCCATTAATTCATATATAGGAGCATTATAAAATTTCCCCTTAATATCCCAAAGTGCTTGATCAATGCCGGCGATAGCACTCATAAGAATGGGCCCCCCACGGTAAAATCCCCCACGATACAACATATTCCATATATCTTCAATTCTTAGGGGGTCTTTACCAATTAATAACCCACCCATTTCTTCCACTGCTGCTTTAACCGTTGCTGCTTTTCCCTCTATAACGGGTTCGCCCCATCCAACTATTCCATCATCCGTTTCAACCTGGATAGGCTACACTTAGTTGGACAATAAAAATAAGGGCTAGTAGAATAATACAGAAAGAGTGAGGAGCGAATCTACTATGTCCCAAAAAAGAAGAACGTTTACCACAGAATTCAAGAAGCAAGTGGTTGCTTTATATGAAGGTGGAAAAAGTCGTCAAGATATTGTCCGTGAATATGTTAACTCCGTCTGCTTTAGACAGGTGGATTACTCAGTTTCAACAGTCTGGTTCCTTCAAAGAGAAAGACAATCGAAGTCCAGAGGAACAAGAATTGATTGAGTTAAGAAAAAGAAATAAACAGCTAGAAATGGAAGTCGATATTTTAAAGCAAGCCGCGCTGATCATGGGGCGAAAATAGAAGTCATTGAGAAAAATCGGCACTTCTATTCGGTATCAGCAATGTGCAAAGTCCTACAAATAGCTCGAAGCACCTTTTATTATGAAACAGAAGTAGCTGCTCAAAAAGAAAAGGAAAAGGCTACAGAAGAACAAGAATTAAAAGAAAAAATACTAAAAATCTTTAATGAAAACCGTAAAGTATATGGAACTCGTAAAATAAAACGAGAGCTTTTAAAAGCGGGTCACAAGGTTTCCAGACGTCGCATAGGAAGGTTGATGAAAGAGCTCGGAATCCAATCGAAGTATGCACAACCTTCCTACAAACCAATGAGCTCTCAGCCAAATGAAGAATCCGTTCGAAACATATTAGATCAGGAATTCCAAGTGAATGAAGAAATGTCCGTACTGGTTAGTGATTTAACGTACGTCAAAGTAGGACATTATTGGAGCTACGTCTGTTTTTTAATTGATTTATATAATAGAGAAATAGTTGGTTATAGCGTTGGAAAACGCAAAGACGCAGCTTTAGTTCAACGCGCCTTCGCAACGGTTAATCGGCCATTAGAGAATGTAAAACTCTTTCATACAGATCGCGGATCTGAGTTTAAAAACGTAGCTATTGATGAATTATTAAGTGAAAATGAGATTGAACGTTCATTGAGCGATAAAGGAAACCCTTATGATAATGCAGTGGCAGAAGCGACATTTAAGATTCTAAAAACAGAACTAATTCATGGGGAGCAGTTCCATTCCCTTAACCACCTAGAACTTGAACTGTTTGATTATATCAATTGGTACAATAACATCCGTTCGCACAGTGCCCTGGGGTATCAAAGTCCAGCAAGTTATCGAAACTTAGCCCCTAAAAAAATTGTTTGATTTAGTGTTGACATACCAACCTTTAAAAAGCACCAGCGTGGGGGTACAATAAAACACTCTAAGCTTTTAATTTTCACTTAACTTCCTCCTATATAACGGTATTAGAGTATTCTACAGATTTTTTGTAATAATTGGTATAACCTATTAAATAGGTTAACCCCCACCAATGTGTTATTATGCATCCCATAACATAAAGTAACTTTTTCATAAAAATTACTGCTTCCTTGTCCGTTAAAAACTATATAAATGGTCACCTAAACAGGTAAGCATTTCTATTATTAAAACAGATCTCACGACACTTGGTTACTAGAAATTCCACCATTCAAGATTTAATTTAAGCTTTGTATATAGTAAATAGGAAATTAATCTATTTCTATCTCTATTATTCTGCCTGTCATTACATCAACATCTACTTCATACTTGATTCCTAATGGTGTTAAGATTTCAACCTCATAAACCAAAAATCCATTTTCCATGTCTAACTCCACCTCAACAACTAGACCTGGTACATGTTGCAATGCAATCTGAATTGCCTCTTCTATTGATATTCTGCGATACCATAAAAGATTATGACCACCCCAATTATTGTTATGCCAGTATACATTCGGGTTGATCCAGTTGTTATATTTCATGATACATTCTCCTTACCTTACCCATTGATTTTAATACCCTTTTCTATTTTATTCATTCACTAATAAGGGGTACCTTGATTTTGAGTAATGACTATGTTGGTTAACCGCCTATTTTTTTAAACAAAATAAAGGACCAGAAAAGCTCTGATCCTTTGATACTTCATTTGAAACCCTTACTATATTAACAACAACTACTAGCACCTAATAACACTAATCCAGCGCCCTCTTGAGGTTCTTCTACATCTATTGTTAATTCTTCTGATGCAGTAATCGCTGGATCCATTGCAACTTTAATGTTATTAATCGTTTTTACATGATCCGATTCTTGTGGTGTATCCAAAGAAATTGCGAATTGTGGTCCACAACACCCAGCAACTGCGTATAATCGAATGCCTTCTGCCCCATTTTGATTTAACACATTTTGTAACAATTCTTTCGCTTTATCGGTGATTTTCATTGATTTCTCCTCCTACACAATTTTCGATTTAATAACTGAGCTCTTTTAGCTTTTCATACCCTAGCTTTTCTTCCTGAAGCCAAGGAATAATCGCGCATTTCTCAGACAGTCTGTCATTCGCCTCATAAATCCAATGCTTTTCTGAAGCGGCTTTCCCACTCAGCACAGGATCTGTCGTATGCGTTGCATATAAACTTTGATTAATCACCCACCAGGTCGGTTGAATGTCTGCTCGTCTTAGATCATCTTGTAATCGAGAGGCTTCCAATACAGGTGTAGCTTCGGCCAAAGTCACAATTACTACCGCTGTTTCTTTAGCATTTCGGATTTGCGGAAGTAGTTTTTTTACACTTTCAGGGACTTCTCCTGTAGCTCTAGCAATTTCTTGACTATACGACTGAGCCGCATCTAATAATAACAACGTATGTCCTGTAGGAGCTGTATCAATGACCACCACTTCGTTTTCTGATTTGGCTACCACTTCAGCAAACGCTCGGAATACTGCAATCTCCTCTGTACAAGGTGAATTTAAATCTTCCTCTAAATATGCCAAACCATCTTGATCTAACTCTTTTCCAGCGTTTGCTAAAACATCCGCCTTATATTTTTCTACTTCTTCTTTTGGGTTAATGCGACTTATCGTTAAGTTTTGATTGAGCTGATCATTTTGGAATTGGTAATCTAAGTGAGCAGCTGGATCTGTCGTCGTCAAATGCACGCGATGTCCTTTTTCTACTAATCCAACTGCAATCGCCGATGCAACCGTTGTTTTCCCTACGCCACCTTTCCCCATTGTAAAGATCAGCTTCTTGTTCGTAGATGAAAAATCATCAATAACGTCATTTAATCTTGGAAGCTTGTTAATTTCATGATCACTTATGAACTCTGGTGCTGGTATCTCGTTTGGTTGGAAAAGATAGCGTAGATTTTCCACTCCAGTTAAGGAGTATGAAACAAATGGCAAAGAATAACTGACCGTCTGTTTTAAATGAATCGGTATTTGTTTTAAGGCATCTCTTTGTCGACGGTAAAACGCAGAAGACACTTCATCATCCTCTTTATAATGTTGAAGGAGTCCATTAACGATTAGGATTTGATTGTTAATATCGATCTCTTTCAGTTCTTCTGATGCTCGATCCGCTTCTAAAAGGGATGAAACGTCAGGTCTAGTTATAAGGGTTAATGTCGTTTGGCTAGGATCTGAAAGAACTTCTACTGTTTGCGAATAAAGATTCTTTTTATCCGCTAACCCCGATAAAGGTCCTAAGCATGAAGCTCCGTGTGTGCTTTCTTCTAAAAATCCATTCCAAGCGGTTGGAAGCTGTAATAAACGTAACGTATGCCCTGTTGGTGCTGTATCAAAAATAATGTGATCAAATTGAGATACAATATCAGCATTCGTAAGCAAACTGCTAAATTCATCAAAAGCGGCAATTTCTACGGAGCAAGCTCCTGATAATTGCTCTTCCATAGTAGCGACTACAGAATCAGGAAGTTTCCCCCGATATGGACCTACGATTTTTTCACGATAAGTCGCGGCAGAGCTCTCAGGATCTAAGTTACTGGCAAATAAATTCTCAACATTCGGAACGGGTTTTGGTGAATTCGTTAATTCTATATTAAAAACATCTTGTAAATTAGAAGCTGGGTCTGTGCTAATTAATAACACTTTCATGCCATTATCCGCTAATGCAACAGCTGTCGCACAAGCTGTTGAGGTTTTTCCAACGCCACCTTTTCCAGTCAAAAAAAGAAATGGTGTATTTATGACCTTTAAGGGATTGAAAGGTTGAAACATGAATTTCCCTTCTTTCTTATTTCAAAGTATTTAAATCAATTGAAAGACGCACTTTTGGTTTTTCCATTAAGTCCTCAGGTTTTACCTCGAACCATTCTGCAAGTTCTCCATTTGTTGGGTAGCTTCCTACTTTTACAAGCTGATCGTTTACTAAAATAGCCGGTAAAGCATCTGGACCTTTTTCATGTAAGACACGGTTGACTTCTTCATTTTCTGCAAATAGGTCTGGATCATTGGTTAATTGGTAGCGTCTGATCTTAAACCCTTTTTTCTCTAATGAATAGACAGCTGATGCTACTCGTGTTAATTCAGGATCCACGCTAGGACCACATACACCCGTAGAACAACACATTGCAGGATCAAAAATTTCAACTTTTTTCATCTTCAAGCCCCCATCTTTAAAATTTTATCCCGTATCGACTAGCAGTAATACCCCCACTTCAAGACTTCGAAGGATCAAAGAAGGATAAGTGGGGATAATGCCAGTAACAACTAAATGAACACAGATTAAATGCGCCACATCGTTGATCTCATCTAACCATCAGTGGGGAAAGAGAAAAACCCACACTGATATCGATCATTTACCTGTTTCACTAAAGTGTTTAATTCTGTCACCAATTTCATCACGAACACGCTGGAAAAACGCCCACTTTTCTTCATCGGTTCCTTCAGCCTTAGCTGGATCATCAAATCCCCAATGTTCTCTTTTTACATGAGATGGTGTTATCGGACATTTGTCAGCTGCATCACCACATAACGTAACAACTAAATCCGCATTATTTAAAATATTAGGGTCAATAATATCTGACGTTTGATTGGTAATGTCAATTTCAGCTTCGTTCATCGCTTTAACAGCATTCGGGTTTAAGCCATGTGCTTCAATTCCAGCACTATAAACGTTCCACTCATCGCCTAAGTATTTCTTTGCCCACCCTTCTGCCATTTGGCTTCTGCAAGAATTTCCTGTACATAAAAAATAAATTGTTTTTTTACTCATTTTTATATCTCCTTTTTCGGAAAGAGGAACGTGGTTTCGGAACGAGTTTCCTTCTACGAAGTTCCTATCACGCCACCTTCAATAGTTTTATATAATTTATATTTATCCTTTATTAACAGTAATCTATTTCGTATTTTTACTTAGCCAATTTCGCATCTGGGAACCAATGTCTTGTTTTGTTTGCTACTTTTACTAAGTAAAGCATTAACGGAACCTCAACGAGAACCCCTACTACGGTAACTAATGTTGCCCCTGAGTTGAGCCCAAATAATGCAATGGCCACCGCAACAGCTAGTTCAAAGAAATTACTCGTTCCAATCATCGCAGCAGGTGCAGCAACGCTATGTTCAAGCCGCCATCTTTTCGCCCAAAAATAGGCGATCACAAAAATAAAAAACGTTTGAATAATTAACGGTACAGCAATCAAACCGATATGAAATGGATTATTTAAAATTACTTCACCTTGGAAAGAGAAAATAATGATTAAAGTTAGTAATAGTCCAACAATCGTAAACTTTCCAGCACGCTTCAAATACACTTGTTCAAACCATTCTTTTCCTTTACTTTTAATTAATAAAACACGAGAAATGTAACCCGCAGCTAACGGTACCACAATAAATAAAACGACGGATAAAATGACCGTTTCATACGGTACCACAACGTTATTAATCCGCAGTAAAAACATCACAATCGGACCATATGCAAAAATTAAAATTAAATCATTTACAGATACTTGAATAAGAGTATAACTCGCATCGCCTTTCGTTAAATAACTCCAAACAAATACCATCGCTGTACAAGGAGCAGCTCCTAATAACACAGCGCCTGCAATATACTCAGTCGCAAGCTCCCCTGAAATAAATGGGGAAAAAATAATTTTAAAAAAGAGCCATGCAAAGAAAAACATTGTAAACGGCTTGATCACCCAGTTAACGACTAGCGTTACAACTAACCCTTTTGGCTTTTTTCCCGCATTCACAATACTGTTGAAATCAATTTGTACCATCATTGGATAAATCATTAACCAAATTAAAATAGCCACTGGAATGGAAACTTGCGCATATTCAAATCGGCTTAATGTTTCGGGAACGGCTGGTAACCACTGCCCGATAGCAAGACCAACAATAATACATAGGGCAACCCAAACGGTTAAATACCGCTCGAAGAAACCAATACCTTTCTTTACATCACTTTCGCTTTCTTTACTCAATTTCTCTCACTCTCCTTAGATTAATGAAGTATTTTATTATTATTCACACGTTATTCGTAAACCTTGCTCTTCTAATTCTTGTAATTTAAAGTCTTGGTTAGGAAGATGTTGAAGCAGGCTTTGAACCAATAGATAATAGCTACTATCTTTGTTTAATGAATAAATAATCCACTGTCCCCTACGCATTTCTCGAACGACTCCTAAGTCTTTCAACTTACGAACATGTTGACTAATCGCAGGTTGGCTAATTTTAAAAATTTCCACAAACTCACAAACACAACAATCATTTGAATCCAAAATTTTTACCATGGTCAATCGTGTTTTATCACCGAGTAACTTTAAAATGGTGGCCGCTTTTTCTATTTCAACCGTTGTTTCTTGCATGAAGTCACCTCCAGAAATTCAAAATATATAAGTATGTACTTATATAATACTTTGCTTATATTCTATTTCCAACTGTCTCAATGTAAAGATTTTGTAAAGGAATAGATATTTATCCTGTTTATTTACAAGCAGCTACCTATTATTACCCTTAAGTACTTTTCAATAAAAAAGCGTCTTACTCATTCTCACACCTACTATTCTAATTTAAATCATTCTCCAGTTACGGATTTAAAGGATATTTCTCATAGAAAAAAAACACAACTATTTCAATTTTTTTAAAAGTTATTCTCCTACATGTGATTAATATCACTACATTGAAATGAACTCCTTGTTATTCTTACAGTATCGAAAAACATTATTAGTTATGTAGTAACCATTTAATTAGTGAAAAAAAGTTACTGGAAAATACAATATCTTTTACTGGAGGATCTAACTATGAGTATGTTTTGTTATCAATGTCAGGAAACAGCAAAAGGAACAGGTTGTACAATCGTTGGAGTATGTGGAAAGAAAGATAATCTTGCGAATATGCAAGACTTGCTCATCTATACAGCCAAAGGCACTTCAATTGTAAACAATGTGGCACGAGAGTTAGGGGTAAATTTAAAAGAAACAGATAAATATATCGTTACATCTCTTTTCATGACGATTACAAATGCAAACTGGAATCAAGAAGACTTTTTTAATCATATAAGAAAAGGGTTAAGTCTTCGTGAAACAACCAAAACGGCGATTGAAAAGGCGGGTCACAAGGTTGAAAATACGAGTGACTTTGTCACTTGGTTTGCTGAAACCAATAATGATTTGGAAATCAAATCAGCTAGTCAAGAAGTGAGTATCCTAGCAACAAGAGATGAAGACATTCGTTCGTTAAGAGAGCTTATCGTTTATGGTTTAAAAGGTTTAGCGGCTTATTTAGAACATGCGAATCACTTAGGATATCAAAAAGATGATCTTTATGCTTTTATGCAAAAGGCACTTGCTGATGTAACAAATGACGACCTATCAATTGATGAGTTAGTCGGTCTCGCAATGGAATGCGGTAAATATGGTGTCCATGCGATGGAACTATTGGATACAGCCAATACAACAACATACGGTAATCCTGAAATTACCAAAGTAAACATTGGGGTTCGTACTAATCCAGGCATTTTAATTAGTGGCCATGACCTAAAAGACATGGAACAACTACTAGCACAAACAGAAGGAACTGGAGTGGACGTTTATACGCATAGTGAAATGTTGCCAGCTAACTATTACCCAGCATTTAATAAGTATAGCCACTTTGTCGGAAACTACGGGAATGCATGGTGGGAGCAAACACGTGAATTTGAAAGTTTTAACGGCCCAATCTTGATGACGACCAACTGTATTGTACCACCGAAAGCATCATATAAGGATCGTATGTATACAACAGGAGCAACAGGTGTTGAAGGTGTCGTGCATATTGAAAAAAATGAAGACGGATTAAAAGATTTCTCTGCGATCATCGAGCATGCGAAAAAGTGTGAGGCTCCAATCGAAATTGAAAATGGTGAAATCATTGGTGGATTTGCACACGATCAAGTTTTAAAACTGGCTGACAATGTTGTTGAAGCTGTTAAGAATGGCGATATTAAACAATTTTTTGTCATGGCAGGATGTGATGGAAGACATAAAAGCAGAGAGTATTATAAAAATTTTGCAGAAGAGTTACCAAAAGAAACCGTTATTTTGACAGCTGGCTGTGCGAAATATCGTTATAACAAATTAGATTTAGGGGATATCAATGGTATCCCAAGGGTTCTAGACGCAGGACAATGTAACGATTCTTATTCATTAGTTATGATTGCATTGAAGTTAAAGGAAGCGTTTGGTTTAGAGAGTGTAAATGATCTACCATTATCATATAACATTGCATGGTATGAGCAAAAAGCGGTAATTGTCTTCTTATCTCTATTGTACCTTGATGTAAAAAACATCCATGTTGGTCCAACGTTACCAGCATTCTTATCTGAAAATGTAAAAAATATGTTGATCGAAAAATTCAACATTGGCGGTATCACAAACACGACAGACGATATCAAGATGTTCATGAATGAAGTCGTTCCAGCTGGCTAATTAAGCACAAATTGAAAGAATACTCAGTAGAGAGGATTCCATGTAATCGAAAATCGGTTACTCGGAATCCTTTTTGCTGCAACTAATAATGCTTCAATTATTGAAAAATACTATTCTTAATACCAAAGAGTCATATTGATAACCATTGTCAATTAAAAGTCCAAAAGTTAATTTTTAAAGAATAAATAGCCTGTTCAGAAATTATCTTAATTAAAGTGGGAGATAATAATTTGTAGAATTTGCTTTTCTCTTAGTGGCAGAACTGTTTATACAATAGTAACTTCTTTGCTAGATCTTCAAGTGATGTATTTACTAGCTGCCTTTGCAACCTTTTTTCGATCATTGTAAAGTCCAATTATGAATCCTAGGTTAAAGCATTTATAATCCTTTAGGTCTAAAATTCTCCTTGGAAAATAAACATTCAAACTTATCACTTGACAAAAAGCATCTATTAGTTGATAATTGTTATCGAATTAGAATTATTATAGATAAGTAAAATTATTCTATAATGAATTCTGTAAAAAATATTTTTAGATATTATAGGAGGAAGATTAATATGTCATTAATTGGAACAGAAGTAAAACCATTCAGTGCAAAAGCTTTTAAAAACGGTGAGTTTATCGATGTAACGAACGAAAGCCTTAAAGGTCAATGGAGCATTTTCTGCTTTTATCCGGCAGATTTCACATTCGTTTGCCCAACTGAGCTTGAAGATTTACAAAACGAATACGCAACGCTAAAGGAACTTGGAGTTGAAGTATATTCCGTTTCAACAGATACTCATTTCACACATAAAGGATGGCATGACAGCTCAGAAACAATTGGAAAAATTACTTACGCAATGATTGGTGACCCTTCACAAACAGTCACTCGTAACTTTGAAGTTCTAGACGAAGAGTCTGGTCTTGCTGACCGTGGTACGTTCATCATTGACCCAGACGGTGTTATCCAAGCTGTTGAAATCAACGCTGGTGGTATCGGTCGTGATGCAAGTATCCTAGTTAACAAAGTTAAGGCCGCACAATATGTTCGTAACAATCCAGGTGAAGTTTGCCCAGCTAAATGGCAAGAAGGTGGAGAAACACTTAAGCCAAGCCTTGACCTAGTAGGTAAAATCTAAGGAGTGCGATAAATGGTACTTGATGCTGAAATTAAGTCACAGTTAAATCAATACCTGCAACTAATGGAAGGCGATATTCTGCTTAAAGTTAGTTTAGGTTCCGGTAATGTTTCAAATGAGATGGAAGCGTTAGTCAATGAACTAACTTCTATGTCAAATAAAATCAGTGTCCGAAAAACTGAATTAACAAGAACACCAAGCTTCAGCGTCAACCGTGTAGGCCAAGAAACTGGCGTCACATTTGCAGGTGTTCCTTTAGGACATGAATTTACTTCATTAGTGCTAGCCCTACTCCAAGTTAGTGGAAGAGCGCCTAAAGTTGATCAAAGCGTCATTGAGCAAGTGAAAAACATTAGCGGTGAATACCACTTTGAAACATATGTCAGCCTTAGCTGCCATAACTGCCCTGACGTTGTACAAGCTCTTAACATGATGAGTGTACTCAACCCTGGCATCACTCACACTATGATTGATGGGGCAGTATTTAAAGATGAAGTAGAAAGTAAAAATGTCATGTCGGTACCAGCTGTTTACTTAAACGGGGAATTCTTCGGTGGCGGTCGTATGACCCTAGAAGAAATTCTTGCTAAAATGGGCAGTGGTCCAGATGCATCTGAGCTTTCAGATAAAGAACCATTCGATGTACTTGTTGTTGGAGGCGGACCAGCTGGGTCAAGTGCCGCGATTTATGCAGCACGTAAAGGTATTCGTACAGGAATTGTCGCTGAACGTTTCGGTGGACAAGTTCTTGATACGATGAGCATTGAGAACTTTATCAGTGTAAAACATACTGAGGGACCTAAGCTCGCAGCAAGCCTTGAAGAACATGTTAAAGAGTATGGCATTGATATTATGAATTTACAGCGTGCTAAGAGTATCGAAAAGAAAGATCTTTTTGAGCTTGAACTCGAAAGTGGTGCTGTACTTAAGAGTAAAAGTGTTATCGTAACAACAGGTGCTCGTTGGCGTAATGTTGGCGTTCCTGGAGAACAAGAGTTTAAAAACAAAGGGGTAGCCTATTGCCCTCACTGTGACGGTCCATTGTTTGAAGGAAAAGATGTTGCAGTTATTGGCGGAGGTAATTCTGGTATTGAAGCAGCGATTGATCTTGCAGGGATTGTCAATCATGTAACGGTTCTTGAATTTATGCCAGAACTAAAAGCTGATGAAGTCCTACAAAAGCGCCTTTACAGCCTTCCAAATGTAACGGTCTTAAAGAATGTTCAAACTAAAGAAATTACGGGTACTGACAGTGTTAACGGAATTTCTTATATTGACCGTGAAACAGAAGAAGTAAAACATGTCGAATTACAAGGTGTATTTGTTCAAATCGGCCTTGTACCTAATACCGATTGGTTAGAAAGCGTTGTTGAACGTAATCGCATCGGTGAAATCATTGTAGATAAACATGGGGCTACAACTGTACCTGGTTTATTTGCCGCAGGTGATTGTACTGATAGTGCCTATAATCAGATTATCATCTCGATGGGATCAGGAGCGACTGCAGCTTTAGGCGCTTTTGATTACCTCATCCGAAATTAATACAAAACATAAGAAAGTCGTTTTACTACTTATTAAGTGGTAAAACGACTTTTTCTATCATGAACGAAAGTACAATTCGTTTGTTTGTTTTCTAGATGGATAAAATGAATAAAAATATAGTTAGCTTAAAAAGATAGCTCCATAACAAACACCACCAAGGATCACAAGTGATGGGTGAACCTTCCATTTCTCAAGGAATAAGTACCCAACCACAATTAAAAAAACTGTATGCCAAGGACTTGTTTCTACAAAAGATAATTGAAGAAAACGGAATGCTAACACCCCTAGTAAAATTGCAATAGTCGGACGAATGAGTCCAGTCATTCTTTTCACCTTTGGAGATTCCTTAAACTTATATAAAATGCCAAGTAATACGATCATTAATATTAATGAAGGAGCAACAGTAGCAACTACCGCAACAACACTCCCAATCACTCCTGCAACTTCAAAACCAATATATCCTGCCATTTTCGTAGCAATAGGACCTGGCAGAGCATTCCCTAAAGCGAGCACTTCACTAAACTGTTCGACACTCATCCATTCATAACGATGAACCACTTCATATTCTACAAGGGGAATGGAAGCAGGACCACCTCCATAGCCAACGATGCCAGGAATGAAGAACGCAAGGAAAATCTCTAAATAAATCAACCTTGTACCTCCTTTTTATTCGAGGAACCGACTTGTTTATTGTTTTTCTTAAGTAAAGCAAAAAGTAATAATAACGCAATAATAATGGCAGGATGAACTCCAAGGATTTCAATAACAATTAAACTTACAAATAGTAATATAAGACTAATAGGCCAACCAAGGCTTTTTTTTGCATTCTTTAAAAAATCCCACGCTAGTACGAAAAGCATAACACTAACAATCGGAATGACACCTTGTGTGATACCCGCAACCCATGGTTGATCCTTATAAACTGAAAGTGAGGTTAACAAGAGGATCATTAAGAAAATCGTTGGTACAATTGAGGCGCTAACCGCTATGATTAATCCGATCAGACCTGCAACCCGATAACCGATATAACCTGCCATTTTTGTATTAATCGGACCAGGCAATGTATTGCCAAGCGCTAGCACATCTGCAAATTCATCTTCATTCATCCAGCCAAACGTGTCCACGACTTCTTTTTTTACGAGGGGAATGGCCGATGGTCCACCTCCAAAGCCAAGCATACCTGAACGAAAAAAAGCAATAAATAAATCAATCTGTGTTTTCATCATAATCCCTCTTTCCAATCGCTAAAGCAGTTGCTGTTTAATAACCCATTGCAGCTCCATCACCACGCGGGTCAGCTCCACCATATTTGACTCGAGAGTTCGGATCAATCTGAATAGCACCTGCATGCCCCATCACATCTGTAAATGCAGGCATTGTTTCAACATGATGCCCAAGCTCAGCTAATGATTGTTGAACTTCACTCGGAATGCGCGACTCTAACTTTAAACTATTCGAGCTCACTCCCCACGTACGACCGTATAACCAACGTGGCGCTTCGATCGCTTCTTGGACACTTCTTCCATAATCTACGATGCGTGTCACGAGCGCGGCCTGTGTTTGCGGTTGTCCTTCGCCTCCCATCGTCCCATAAACGAGAAATGGTTGATCATCAGCTAATAACATCGCTGGATTCAATGTATGGAATGTACGTTTATTCGGCTCAAGATGATTAATATGAGTTGGATCGAGTGAGAAAAAGCTGCCACGATTTTGTAGCAACACTCCTGTTCCTTTAGGAATAATACCAGAACCAAACTCATGATATATACTTTGAATAAAGGAAACCGCATTTCCATCTTTATCAACAACACCGAACCAGACTGTATCTCCCTTAGGATCAAGTTGCTTCTCATTTGTATAAGCACTAGTAAAATTTATTTTGCTAGCAAGTGTTTGCCCGTGCTGTGGCGAAAGCAGTTGATGAATAGGAATATCTAAAAAGTCAGGATCTGTCAGCCACTCGTCTCGATCTGAAAACGCCTGCTTCGTTGCCTCCACTATCAAATGATAATACTCGGCTGAATTTTCTTCGATATGAGTTAAATCAAATTGATTTAAAATGTTTAGAATAGATAGGGATGCCATACCTTGTGTATTCGGTGGTAAATTATAAGCTGTATATCCTCTGTAGTTCATAGAGAGCGGTTCCACCCAGTCCGAAACATGACCTGCAAAGTCTTTATCCGTAAGAACTCCTTCATGTTTCTGTATATCAGCAACCATTTGTTTCGAAATTGATCCATTATAAAAAGCATCTGCTCCGTTCTCCGCAATTCCTTCAAGCGTTAACGCAAGGTCAGTTTGCTTCATCACTTCTCCAGCCTTCCATGGCTCACCACTATTTGTAAAAATACGAGAAAACTCTGGAAATCTCTGGAGGTTACGATACGTTTGATCTTTTCGATCTAGGTTGACTTCTGTCCAATATTGTTGACTGGGGGTAACTGGATATCCCTCTTTCGCGTAAGAAATCGCCGATTGAAGAAGATCTGACCAATTTGCTGTCCCTAGTCCATTTTCTTTAGAGTACTGATACACGGCAGCCCAGCCAGCTACAGCTCCTGGAACAGTATTCGCTGATAAATATCCTCGTACTGGAATTGAAGTGTGGAACCCTCTTTGTTTGTAAAAATCAATTGTTGCTTGGTGACTTGAACGTCCGCTACTGTTAAGTGCTGAAAGTTTTTTCTTTTTTGCATCAAAAATCAACCAAAAATTGTCGCCACCAATCGTATTCATATGCGGATAAACGACGGCAATTGTCGAAGCGGCAGCAATGGCAGCTTCCATTGCATTCCCTCCATTTTGCAAAATTCGAAGTCCTGCTTGAGTGGCTAAATAATGAGGAGTTGTGATCATACCATTGACCGACATCGTTGTCGGTCGATAAGAATTAATGTGTAGTGGACCCATAATTTCTCCTTTCTATCCTTTTACTTCATTAACTAGAGGCGCAAAGCCTGAAATATGACACTCTACTATATCTCCGTTTCGAATGACGACCGAACCTGGAGTACCAGTAATAATAATATCGCCTGGTAGTAAGGTCATCACCTTTGAATGAAAAGCAATTATTTCATGTATATCATAACGCATATGCGAAACGACATTTTGATGGGCCTTTTCCCCATTTAACACAGTAGTCACTACAAGTTCCTTTACATTTTCAACCTCATCTATCACTAAATATGGACCAAAACTAAAAAACGTATCAAAGCTTTTCGCTCGTGTTAAATAACGTTGATTTTCGCTATGAATATCCGCTTCTGTCATATCTAACGTGGTTGTATACCCAAGAATATAGTCGACGGCGTCTTCTTTTGAAATATTCGAACATTTATTTCCAATAACGATCCCAAGTTCAGCCTCGGCCGTTGTGTTTATAGAGCCATGAGGAATGAGAATGGTGTCGTTCATTCCAATGATTGATGTGTCTGGTTTCATAAAACTGACTGGATCTGAATATGTTTCATTTGGGTCTGGCTCGTGTGGCAAATAATTCATCCCAATTCCCCAGATTTTTCGCGGTCTGCGATACAAAGGCGCAAATGGAACACTCGTTTCATCAAGTACATTGCAACGTATAATTTCCTCATGCGGAAGTTGATGAAACCATTGAACCAATTCATAAATTTGACCCGTTTCAATGAGTTCTAATAAATTAGGGCTCCAATTTTTCCCTGAAATTTCATTCAGCGTATTAATCAAAATAAGTCCCTCGTCAATAGCAATCGCTGCGGTTTCCTTTTCGTCGATATATACGGTTGCAAATCTCATCCTACTCCTCCTATTCATATCCTACTAGACTTATCTGGTCCGTACAGAATTTCACTTCATGCAAGAGACGAAGATCCTGTTCTCTTCCTGCAAGCAATGACAAACCAACTGGAAGGCCATCGATTTGTAGAAGTGGTAATGAAATTTGCGGACAACCTACTAAACCACTAATACATGTCATTTGCAGCGTTTTAACGCGCTGTTCTTCAAGTTCTTTCCCTTGTTTTCCTACCTTTGGAGCTATACCTGGAGCAGTTGGCATTAAAATCACTCCATCTTCACCGAGAAGTTCCAAAATTTGTTTGCGATAGTCCTTCTGCTTTTGTTTGGCCAGATGAACATCATCCTCTTTTATAGTGCTTGCCCATTTAAATCGTTGATCAATATCTGGACCAAACGTAGGATTCACTTCTGAAATCCACTCGCCATGCGTCTGCCAAATCTCATAGCCCTGGAGCGTTCGAAATGCATTCAACCATTCTTGAATCCCGTCAGGAGCAATGACTTGCATATTCACATGCTCATACTGATTTTTCCACCATTCTACTTGTTTTAGAAATACATCCTTACATTCAGTAGGCATCATTGAAATAATATCTTGGGGAATAATAAGCTTGGTAAACCGCTTCTTGGTTTCTGGTTGGTCTAGTAACACTTGACCAACCTCATATAAAAGCTCGGCTGATTTCGCCATCCAACCAACAGTATCAAATTGGCTAGCAAGAGGAATTAAACCCTCTGTTGAAACAGCACCATGAGTTGGACGAATTCCATAATTACCACAATAGCTAGACGGAATTCGAACCGATCCACCTGTATCAGTTCCGATCGCAAAGTCTACAAGACTAGCAGCGACACTTACAGCAGATCCACTTGATGAACCTCCTGGGATTCTAGTAGGATCACTCGGATTCACTGGCGTACCATAATGAGCGTTCTCCCCATTTAAGCTAAACATCAATTCATCGGTATGAGTCGTTCCCTTTAACGTAGCGCCTTCCTCTAATAAACGTTGTACAACCTCGGCGTGTTCCGTTGCCCTACCATGTGTTCTCTGCCAATCAGGGTTCCCTGCACCAGCGACGAGGCCTTTGATATCAAACACATCCTTCACAGCAAAAGTTAACTCATTAAGTCGTCCTTCGTTAACTACTTTAATATTTAAATTATCACGATTCATTGCATTCCAATGGAACATAACTCTCCTCCTTAATGGTTCATCCCTTTTGATTAACTAGACAGCATTTGTTCGTTTATTTCGTTTTTCGTATGAACATAGTGCTGCATCTTTCTCAGTTTTAGTGCCAGTTGTATTTCTAATGCAACCTCAGAGTTTTCGAGATCAACTTCTAGTAATTTTGTTATCCTTTCAATACGATAAATGATTGTATTATAGTGGGTAAATAGTTTTTCAGCCGTCATCCGTATATTGCGATTACACTGAAAATAAGCCTCTAATGTTTCTAGATAACTACCACCTTTTTTCTGATCTAATTCAAGAGGACCTAATATTTCATTGATATATCTAATTAACTCATCACTTTCTGGAAGCAAATAAAGGAAACGATACACATGAAGCTGATCAAAATAGATCATCCTGTTCATTTCATCATAATGTCCATAAATGGAATACACCTTTTTGGCTTGATTGTAGCTATATTGGATCCGATTTATTTGATCTACTTCATCACCAATACACAATACAAACTCGCCTTCCAATTGCCTCATTTCAAGGAAACGCTCCGTCTCTTTATCAATTATTGTCATACTAGAACGAAGTAAATCTTTTGTATTTTCTATTAAGAGAAAGACTAATCTTTCATGTATGGTTGCAACTAGCAGCGTGCCGTTAATCATTCTTGTTACATTCTCTGTAAAACCGTGTAACTCATTTAAAAGAAGGTGTTTACTTTTTAAATCTAATATAAATACTTGAAACCATTTCTCTTCAAAATCAACACCGATGGAGTGACGTTGAATCTCAATTTCATTTTTTGTCGGCATATCCCCCAGCATTAAGTTTTTAACAAATTGATTTAAATACTTTCTTTCAATTTTCCTTTGCGTATTCCGATTCGCTATCTCCATGTTAAGCATCGTACTGATTTTTTCAATGGTGAGGTGATCTACTTCTGTAAGTTGATAATTCGTTTCAATACAAGCGATAAAGGGAATATAATTCAAGATCCCTTTGCTAGTGAGTCGGGAGGAAAAACAGTAAAATGACTCTTCACGTATTTTAATCTGACTAAGTCCTATTCCTGTTTTTGCTTCAATTGCTTGAACTGTATGTCGCAACTCTGTTTCATTCAACACATCTGACATTAAAGGGGCGATGATATTTCCATCTAAATCATGAAGAACCACTGGATTTCCAATCATTTGTTCGAGTTCATAAATGATTTCTGGAATCCCTCTTCCTTCAATTATTAAATTTGTAAATTTCTGTATTCTATCATATAAAGTAATAATATGTTCAGACTCCTGGTAAAAAATTTCCTCCATCGCCACACGAATAATATCAGAGAATATAGCGGTTGGAGGTATTTCGACTACAGGAAAGTTCAACTCGTTAGCAATATCAATTAGGCTTTGGGGAATCGCAGGAATAAACCTCTGTATTTTAATTCCGATTCCTGCAACATTTTTATCATGTAATTTCTTTATTAGCTCGGCAAATTCATCAAGTTGATCACGAAATGGGTATCCCGTTGTCATAATAAACTCTTGTGGCCTGACGAAATTTAAAACTTCAGGTGATCCTATGATATTTACCCGACTAATAACATTTGAACAACTTCCATCTCCCGCAATGATCCTTGCACCTGCTAAAGGTTCAAGCTCTAATAAGCCATCAACCGTCAGACCTCGTCGATTGTATTGTTCCGTCATGACAACCACCTTCTATCGTCATAGTGTAGAATTAATAAATTCACTTTCAACTAAGTTAATGAACTTCATACTTTTACTTTAAAGATTGAAAATACCTAAGCCGATGAGACAAATCATTTTGCCTACAATGGCTTATTTATCTTCGTGCACACACTACCAATAAACAACTTTTACCACTTCTCTTTAAGATGAATTGGCCTCATATACTAACCACTCCGCACTTTTCACAACTGCTCCGAAATGTCTCTTAATATTTAGCAAAGACGGTTCATATGCATCTGCCATCACACACGCTGTTGCATCTTCCACTAACACGACGTGATAATCTAAGTGGTGTGCATCTCGTGCGGTTGACTCCACACAAGTATTCGTGTTAATCCCAGTCAACACACATGTCTCCACCCCTAGCTGCTGAAGAAGTTCATGTAATGAAGTATTTACAAATCCACTGTATCTGTGCTTCCAGATGACCTTATCAGATGGAAGCGGCTGCAACATACCATACCATTTGCCCCCCCATGTACCTTGTCTACAGCTATTTGGGTGCTTCATTGCTTTACGTCGGAAAGCCCACGCACCATTACCATCGTTTTCATCAGTATGCTGCATACCGATGAAAATAACTGGAATGTTTTTCAATCTAGCGGTTTTCACCATTCTACATATCGTTTTTTCAATGCGCTGTAATCGTTCCACCTCAAAACCTGCTTGGGCAAAAGCTCCATCTTTCGAAACAAAATCATTTTGCATATCGATGACCAGCAATGCTTGTTTTTTCTGTGTACATAAAAATTGAGGATCGTACACAAACCTTACCTCCTTTTTGGATGAATGACAGAAGGTCTATTTATTTAGACCTCCTCAATGATCACCCTAATTATTCCGCCATAAAGTATTCATTTGTGTAGTACCTCTCTAATTCGTATCTCTCACTAATTAAACTACTTACTTCAAGAATATCAAGTGTGTCGATCATGTTTTGTTCGGACATATAACCATAAGGTACATCATCAAAAGCGGCAATCTCTTCAAATAGTTCAATTTGAAGAAGAACAATTTCTTCATCGACTGCTTCTGGGAATAAATCTTTCACAATGGCAACAGCTTCTTCTTTATTTTCAAATGTATAGGCAAATGCTTCATCTAGGGCAGCTAAGAAACGCTTCGTTGTATTTGGGTTCCCATCTAGAAATCTAGTATTTCCAATGATTGATAAACCAGCTAAATCATAACCAAAGTCTGCTAAGTATAACGGTGTTAGTTCCACACCTAATTCCTTTTCAAAGATTGGATATTCATTTGACGAAAAGATCGCTACAGCATCGACTTCCTTATTTAAAAATAATCCATTTCGCGCTGAACTTTCCACTTGAACTGGGGTCACTGCTGAATCATCGACTCCATTGCTTTCCAAGAAAAATGGATAAATATTTGTAAATGTTGAAGCAATCGACATCGCAATCCTTTTTCCTTCTAAATCTTTCGGAGTTTCTACTGGTGTCTCTGGGTGAGAAGCAATAATAATGGGGGAACGAGTAGTATAAGTTGCAATCATCCGAATAGGCATTCCTTCAGCTATACCTTGAGAAGGCTCAACTGTTGACGTAACTCCAAAATCATCTTGCCCTTGCGCAATGGCTTGCATCGTATTCGTTGATCCATTCCCTTCTAACACTTCAACATTCAAACCGTATTTTTCAAATATACCTTTTTCCACCGCGACATAAAAAGGTGAGAACTCGCCTTTAAAGCGCCAGTTCAGACGCAATGTAATATCAGTGACTTCTGGCTCTCCTAAAATTTCAGTATCACCATTAGTTTCTCCCGATCCTACTTCTTCATCAGGCTCAGTAGCAACAGAACCAGAGCTCGTATCATTAGAAGAACCACATGCAACAAGGAAAAATACAGTAGCTATCATCAAAACAAATAGTTGAATAGATTTTTTCATTTTTGACCCTCCTCGATTAACTCTAGACATTAAGCTTCAGCCAAAATTCCTTGCGTTTTAAAAATACTGCGGATAACTCCTACTTGCTTACTAAATTCAGGATGTAGCCTTGAATCACCATTTCTTGGCACAGGTAATTCAATCGGAATTTCCTTTAAAATGGTTCCAGGTCTTTCTGACATGACAACAACTCGATTCGATAGGAACACGGCCTCTTCAATACTATGGGTAATGAAGATCGTCGTGAATCCGTACTTATTCGAAAGTTTCAACAAATCGTACATCATTTGTTCTCTAGTTAGCGCATCTAATGCTCCGAACGGCTCATCCATTAACAAAAGCTTCGGATCTTGAATTAACGCTCGGCAAATCGAAACTCTTTGCCTCATTCCACCAGATAGCTCATGGGGATATTTATCTTCAAAACCTTTGAGACCAACTGCTTCCAATAAATCCATCGCTTTCGATTTATTCGTTTGACGATTAGGACGATCAAACCATGTTAATCCCTTTACTTCAAGAGGAAATAATACATTTTCTAAGATGGTTCGCCACGCAAGTAATACGTCCTTTTGGAAAACAACAGCAGCACCTTCTGCAATTTTTTTAAGTGGTTTATCATTGATATGGACTTTTCCACTTGTTGGTTTATCTAGGCCGGCGATGATTCGCATGATTGTACTTTTCCCACATCCACTTGGACCAACAACCGATACAAATTCCCCAGGTTCAACAGCTAAATGAATACTACGTAAGGCTTGGACTGATCCAGTTTTCGTGTTAAAAATCTTCTCGACATGTGAGAGGGCTAATTTCGTAGACATTTATTTTCCTCCTCCTGCTTTATTGGCATGGTACCAAGGCATAAATACTTTCTCCATCAGATGCACAAAGAAGAATAATAACATTCCGATTATGGCAAGTGTTAGTAGTGTGGCAAATACGAGTGGCGTATCAAGTCTAGCATTAGCCGTGAGTTGTAAATAACCTAGGCCTCGCTCAGAAGCAACGAACTCTCCAACAATCGCACCAACGACAGCTAGTGTAATCCCTACTTTAAATCCACCAAATAAATGCGGAAGAGCATTCGGTAACCGTAAGTAAAAAAAGATTTTCCATTCAGAAATACCTATTGACTTCCCTAAATCATGCATATCCTTATCCAGTGACCGAAAACCGACGACCGAATTGATGACGATAGGGAAAAATGAAATTAAGCAAGCGAGTATAACCTTTGTTGTTAAACCGTAGCCAAACCAGATCACTAAAATCGGTGCAATGGATACCATCGGAATACATTGAATTCCAATAAGTATAGGGTAAAGTGAGTTTGCTAAATAGCGAGAATACACAATAGAGACCGCTAACGGGACACCGATGACTAAACTTAAACCAAATCCGAGTAGCACCTCTGTTAAAGTAGTGAGAGAGTGATTGAATAACATATGAAAATCCGTTATAAAACGACCAATAATATCGACAGGAGAAGGTAAAATATATCTCGGTATCTCAAGCAAGCTTGTTAGAAATTGCCATATTGAAAGTAGACCCACTAACGTTAACGTTGCCCAAAGCGATTGAGGAAGATGGATCTTTCTTTTTTCCTTTTTATAAGATTGATTTATGACATCTACTTCAGGTTTTGTCTGCATCTTGACCCTCCTTTCAATTTTTCCTCAGAAGAAATGAATTCCTCTCCTCTATAATGGCTTCAGCCAATAGCTCTGTGTTCGTTAACCCTTCTTCTAACTTAAAGTGGTTAGCTACTTGATTGAGCGCTTGTTTAACTCTTGGATGATTCGGTGCTGTTTTTAACCAACTTATAATCTGGTTGATTTCCTGTGGTTCATAGAACCGCGATACATAGGCGAGTAGCTGACCATATTGCAGCATGTTCCCGCTACCGAGTGGATTAAAATAGTCTCTTAAATTATCCGAGCCAAGCTGAATTTTAACACCAGCTGCTGCCAACTCTTTGACTCTCGTTAATGACCTAGTCGCAATCGCGGTTGGACAAGTTGTTACAGTCATGCCCGAGTGGGCCACAGCAGCAATCGTGTCGATTGCGAGATCATCATCGACATTTGCGAGTGAGCAGCAATGAATCGCTGTCACCTTCTCGCCTAATTGTTCTTCTGTCACTCGCTTAGCTAGATACGGTAGATTAAAATCATCTGGTCTTCCCGTTTCATCAGTATGAAATTCGATCCAATCGATATCAGTTGTCTCAGCAAGGCTAAGAATTTTATCAATATGGCCCCTACCACTTTGGTCCATACTCGTGTGGCCACCGATTCCGTTTACGCCCATCGTCAATGCTTCTTTTAATAACACTTCTGTTTCAGGGAAACGATCGAAACCTTCCTGATTAAAGGCAATAAGATCGATAACGATACGATCCTTCCACTCCTGTTGCACTTCAAGTAAAGCCTCAATCGCCCGTAGTTCAAAAAGGGGATCCACATCAACATGGGTTCTAACATAAGCCGTTTGGTATTTATACATTTTTTCTAATGCAAAATTTGCCGCTTGTTTAATTTCATCTTTTGTCATTAACATCTTCGCTTCTCTTGTCCACTCTGCTCGAACTGGAGCAGGTGCATCCTTATACACGTAAGTGGGTGATAAGAAACCCTTGTCAATATGAGCGTGATAGTTCATCCAGCCTGAGAATGTCATCGAATCCCTCCTACGCGAATAATGGGTGCAACAAGATTAGATCCTTGAGGTCCTTGATGTTCTGAACCTGCCGAACATAATATTCTCGTCTCTCCAATTAAACTACCGACTACAGCATTCGCAACTGCTTTTGCTAGAATACCAGAATGCATCGCTAAAGCATCCGAATGCATCGTATGTCGTCTCCCTCTCACTTCTCCAATAGCATCCGCTCCTGCATTGACAAATACTTGAACGATCTGATCTTTTTGTTCCTCTGTTAAAAATGATATACAATCGAGCCCTGCATCCTGAAATGACTCGACTAACCCTTCTAAATCAAGAGCATCTTTCATCACACCAGCACCAATGTAAAGGTCACTCGTTGATGAACTTGAGTTCCCCATAACGATGATCCGCACTGCCACCTGTTCCTGTCCTGCCGATACAGACGTTTTTAAAGAATAGAGAGAATGATCTTCATTAATACTCGCTTCAGTTATCCCTTCTCGATCAATTTCCTTTAAAGCTACAGCTGAACCGAGAGCAGACGCTGCTTTTGCTCGACTTCCTCCAACTCCCCAAGGACATTTCACTTCCACACATTTCACATCTTCAATTGATTCAATTCCAGCTGCTTTCATTGCTTTTTCCACCGCTTCAGTAACAAGATCTAACTGCGTAAGCGTACCTATCTCATCTTTTTCTAGTACTCTTGTATCAGCAACGCCAAATGCAAATCGTTTATCACCCGTACTCGGTTTTTCATCTTCTTTTTCGATAAATAATGTATAATGTGGGGTCATTAACCCTCCTGTTTTTCCAATCATCATCATCGGGATCGTATCAAAAACTTCTTGATAACTAATACCCAATTTTTCAGATAATAATACTTGGAAAGCTAACGTCGCGTATCCTCTTGCATAACCATCTCCTTCAGTTTGAGCAATAACTGCTTTAATATTTTGAGCTTCAATCACATTTTCAGTTAGTAGTTTTTCTAGTTTTGACACATCTCCTGGATGTTCCATATCACAGCGAATTAATTGGTAATTCATGTTATACACCTCTTTTTAAATGTTGTGTTTTCTTGTATTTACATCTTATCAAGTACATAAAGAGGAGTAATTAGCATGAATTCACAAGAAATATGGGTTACTTTTTATAGATTTGTACCAATTATATGAATTGTTGTTATATTATCTCCACAATGTTGTCAGAATTCCTCCCACAATACCTCTTTCTCCCATATGTTTACAGACACAAAACGCCCATATTATTTTCACCTTTCTCCTAAAATGATTTTATATTAAGCCCTTTTTCAAAAATTCTTGTTTTCGCTATTGAACTAATCTATTTCCAAAGAGGAAACCTCACGCTACAAGGTGAAATTTTTCAATGTACTTCAGAAGCAACAGCTGAATATCATACTTAGAAAGAAAAACAAAAAGGCTGCCAATAGTCGAGTTGACTTTTTGACAGCCTTATAAATCTAATAGATATAAAGTTAAACCGTTCCTCTTGAAGGGCATACATTATATTTTCTGGATTAGGTTTATACCAGTAATCAGGACAAAAATTTCTAAAATATTATCAAGGGAAAGAAACCTTCCAAAGTACACCTTTATATATAATGGAGCCACAACGAAATAAAGACGCCAATCGCAGTTACAAACCCTACCGTTGGTCCCCCTTCTTTATAAGCCTCAGGCATCATCGTTGAAGCAAGCATCGCAATAATTGCTCCACCAGCAAGGCAACTGACAATCGCTTTAATGCTATTAGAAGCAGCTTCTAATAGTGTCGCCCCCGCTAAAGCACTTAATGCTGAGAAAAAAACAACGAGACTCCACATGACGATAATTTTTTTCTTTGAAAATCCACTTTGTCGTAAACCAACTGTACTAGAAAGACCTTCAGGAATGTTACTTATAAAAACTGAGACAACGAGAGCTAGGCTAACCGATTCACCACCGATTAAACTCATGCCAATTATCGCTGATTCAGGCAGCGTGTCCATAACACTTCCTATAAATATCCCCATCCCAGAAGTTTTTCCAACCTCCTGCTGCTCTGAATCCTTAATCAACTTTCGATCCACTCTTTTTCGCTCGTGTCCTCCCCCTTTATGAGAAATAAAATAGTCTAGTATAGTAAAGAGTAATGCTCCACCTAAAAAACCAATGGCCACTTCTTTAAAACCGCTTATTTCTAAGGATTCCTCTAATAACTCATAAGTTGTCGCACCAATTAGCGCCCCTGTCCCAAGTGCCATTATATAACCAATGATGCGTTTTGGAATTGAGAATTTCAGTGCTAATATCGCTCCAAACAATGTAGCTGATGCTGCAAGTGTCCCCCAAAAAAGGGCATTCCACATATGGAAACGCCTCCTATAAGTAAACTTGAAATAATCCAATACCATATTGAATGAAATCGTCATATTCCATTTGATACAACTCGTTGCTTCATGCTTTTCAAGAATAGGTAAGCATGCAAATTATTCCATGGCTTTTTTTTATTGTTTATAGTTTGTAAAGATTTTATGCGGGTGGTGTTTATTGCGGTGAGTAAAGCAATATCGAAAGAATGTAGCCGACCTTGCATAAAAAAAAGAAGCAATGAACCTTTATTGGGTTCCTGCTTCTTGTCCTTAATACAACTCAATTTCCGTTACGCATTCCACATGTTTAGACTTTCGTTCACCACATTACTTTTACCAGTAATTATCTATAAAAGGATTTCTTCCCAATTAGGTGGTTGTCCAACTTAAGCTTATTACAAAGTAATGGGTATAATCTAAATAGTTTTATTCTCTCAAAAAGATCTGTTATTCTCTCTATTTTCCTTTTTCAATAATTGACTCCAATCTTTCAATTAGGTCTTTGAGATTAATAAGGTTAACTAACGCTAAAAGCAATTTTAGAAGTCGCTTTCTTTCTAGAGGAACGTGCTTTACTAAATCTTTACGTTGTTTTCGAAGTTGTTCTAATAAACTTACTATTTTTTCTATTAATGCTTCGATTTTTTCTTCTAGTTGTTTACGAATTTTTCTAAGAACATCTAGGTCAATTAAGTGTGGTAAAGTTTGTTCTCTATTGATCTTCAATAAAGATTCTATGTCAAGGTGTTTATCTAGCTTTGGTTTTATTAGATGACCTTTTTTAGAATCTTCCAATAAAGACTCAAGTAAATCTCGCAGTTTTGCTTCAGACTCTACCCCAAGTCGTTTTAATAACTCTTGAAGAGTTAGCTCTGTTTTCTTTTCCATCTTCATATTCTCCTTTCTAAGAAAATCTTTATTTTGTACTAGTATATTCATGGTTACTAACTTTGTTCTGAAAATGATTATCTTGCCTTGTATTACTGGGTATATAGTTGCGGTATATGTATTAAGTATAGTGTAATGTCCGCTAACACTTTCATGGCACGATTATTTATTACAGACAAACGAAACCACCAAAAATTCTATTAAAGTAAATAGAGCCTTTTCAATTGCATTAAAAACTTTTGACGCACTGTTATATCATTTATTTACCTTCAGAAGTTATAAGTGAACAGCATTCAACATAGCTTGGATAGTGATGAGAAACTAAATAGTGTTGCAGTGTTTTACCTTATTTTCTTACTCAAGTTTTACATTTATCAATAGAAAAAGTAATATTTCAATTCATTTATTAATAGGAAAATAGGAACTTCAAGGAATATCCTCGTCATGTCTTGCCTAATATCATTTCTTCTCATGATATTGTTAATACGAGCATATATATATATTGCAATTCTATAAAAGTCTAATTGTCCATGCTGATTTTCCATAAATTCTTAGAAATAATTATTTTTCTATCTAATTTTTTCCTTACATTCTCATTTTCATTTAGTAATTTTCAATTATCATTTCTACTATCCACCGAAAATATCTTAAGTTTCGACTTCTTTTTTTGGGGGTATTACAATTGGTAGAGATCTTCTTTTCCATAAATTCCTCTAATTCAAAATGGTTGAACTTGTTGCTTAAAATATTTTTTTAAAGCAAGTCTTTATTCTTTCAATTTAATTAATAATTTATTATAATGATTACATAATAATAATTATTGTTTCTAACTTGTTATTTTTTTTAGACTAGAGACATAATTATTTGATCCTAATTTTGCCAAAGAGAGGGGAAAAACATATGGACACGAAAAACAATGCTAATACTGGAGGTTGCCCGTTTAGTCACGGTGCTGCTACAACTCCTAAATCTAGTGGTACAACGAATAAAGACTGGTGGCCAAACCAATTGAACCTGAATATTCTACATCAACATGACAGAAAGTCTAACCCTATGGGAGAAGACTTTGATTATACAGAGGAATTCCAAAAATTAGACTACGATGCTCTGAAGAAGGATCTCCACGATTTAATGACTGACAGCCAAGATTGGTGGCCTGCTGATTATGGTCATTATGGTCCATTCTTTATCCGTATGGCTTGGCACGCTGCTGGTACATACCGTACAGGCGACGGCCGTGGTGGTGGTGGAACTGGCGCACAACGTTTCGCTCCACTTAACAGTTGGGCTGACAACGGCAACCTTGATAAAGCACGCAGGCTACTATGGCCGATTAAGCAAAAGTATGGTAATAAGATCTCTTGGGCCGACTTGTTGCTTCTAACTGGTAATGTTGCGATTGAATCAATGGGAGGCAAAACTTTTGGTTTTGGTGGTGGACGCGCAGATATTTGGCATCCAGAAGAAGACATCTACTGGGGTTCTGAGACGGAAATGCTAGGCGATAACCGTTACACAGGTGATCGTGAGCTCGAGAATCCACTTGCTGCCGTTCAAATGGGTTTAATCTATGTTAATCCAGAAGGGCCAAATGGTAAGCCAGATCCGCTTGCAAGTGCTCGCGATATCCGTGAAACATTTGCCCGTATGGGAATGAACGATGAAGAAACGGTTGCCCTAACGGCTGGTGGCCATACTTTTGGTAAAGCACATGGTGCAGGAGATGCTGCTCACGTTGGTCCAGAACCAGAAGCTGCTCCTATTGAAGCACAAGGCTTAGGTTGGTTAAGCACACACGGCAAGGGTATTGGTCGTGACACAATCACCAGCGGAATTGAAGGAGCTTGGACTGCTAACCCAACACAGTGGGATAATGGTTACTTTGATCTATTATTTAAATATGACTGGTGGCTTACAAAGAGTCCTGCAGGTGCATATCAGTGGCTTGCTGTTGATCCTGACGAGGAAGATCTTGCACCAGATGCAGAAGATCCATCCGTTCGTGTTCCGACGATGATGACAACCGCGGATATGGCATTGCGTTATGACCCAGAATACGAAAAGATTTCACGCCGTTTCCATGAGAACCCAGAAGAGTTTGAAGATGCATTTGCTCGTGCATGGTTCAAACTACTTCACCGTGACATGGGTCCTAAAGCAAGATATCTTGGTCCAGAAGTACCTGAGGAAGATCTAATCTGGCAAGATCCTATACCAACTGTTGAATATAATCTAACAGATGTGGAAGTAGCAGAGCTAAAAGTAAAAATCTTAGACTCAGGACTTACAGTTAGCGAGCTAGTTACAACGGCTTGGGCTTCAGCTAGTACGTTCCGTGGCTCAGATTATCGTGGTGGCGCTAACGGTGCCCGTATTCGTCTTGCTCCACAAAAGGAATGGGAAGTCAATCAACCAGAACAACTTACTAAAGTACTAAATGTACTAGAAGACATCCAAAATGGTCTCGATAAAAAAGTCAGCATGGCTGATTTGATTGTACTTGGCGGTAGTGCTGCAGTAGAAAAAGCTGCACAAGATGCAGGCTTTGATGTAACAGTTCCTTTTGCTCCTGGTCGTGGCGATGCAACACAAGAGCAAACGGATGTAGAAGGCTTTGAAGTGCTAGAGCCTGTGGCAGATGGTTTCCGTAACTATCAGAAAAAACAATATAGTGTTACTGCAGCAGAGCTCCTAGTAGACAAAGCACAACTACTAAACCTGACTGCACCAGAAATGACTGCATTAATTGGCGGTATGCGTGTTCTTGGTACAAACTATGGTGGAACTGGGCACGGTGTTTTCACTGATCGTGTAGGTACACTCTCTAACGATTTCTTTGTTAACTTGCTTGACATGGGAGTAGAGTGGAAACCTGTAGACGGTGATGTATTTGAAGGTCGTAATCGCAAGACAGGTGAAGTTGTCCTTACAGCAACTAGTGGTGACCTAGTATTCGGTTCAAACTCAGTACTACGTGCCATTGCTGAAGTTTATGCTCAAGACGATAACAAAGGAAAGTTTGTGAGTGACTTTATAGCTGCCTGGGTCAAGGTAATGAACGCAGATCGTTTCGACCTTAAACTTGGCAAGAAAGCTCAACAAACAAGTAATTAAGTGTAAGAGGTAACCGCCGTCAGTTTATCTACGGCGGTTTTTCTGTGCGACGGGCAGTCGCACCTTGTCACTTACAGGATGTTTATGTTTGGAATTCGTCGTAGCTTTTTATTTATTAACTGTACATGACTTCCAATTATTCTCCGTCATGATCCGTGATACCGTTCGTTCACTTACAATTACACCACGCTTATTTAGCGTCTTGGCGATCTTAATGCTTCCATAGCGTTGCTTAAACTCAAGATGGGTTTGAAGGATTAACTTGCTCATTTTTTCTCGTTTCTTTTGTCTGTTACTTTTGGGACGGTTGATCCATTTAAAGTAGCCACTTTTAGAAACTCCCAAAACTGTGCACATCTTCCCCACTCGGTAACAGGAAAGCAGTTGTTATGAATAAATTCATAATTTTACCGAGGGCTTTTCACGAAGTAGTGCATCGCCTTTTTTAGGATTTCATCTTCCTCTTCTAGATCACGGATTTGCTTTTGTAACGCCTTTAATTCAGCAGCTGAACTAGAAAATTTTTGTACTGCTTTGATTTCAGGTTGTTGGCCATATTTTTTTACCCAACCATGAAGCGTATTTTCATTTACATCTATTTCTCTAGCTACTTGAGCTTTTGCCACTGTCATGCACCTCACAAATTGTCATTTATTTTATTATAACAATCTGTGTCTACTTTCAGTCTAGCATCAGTCCTATTGGATTGTCTGCTTCAGTGTAGGAATTGCACGCCGAGTTCTCATTCTTCTTACTTGTTCAGTCCTTCCTTCATCACTTCGAATTGATGAAGTACTATGACGTCTGCTGACTTCTGACTGTTCAGCTATTTATCACTAAATAGATTACCAATTGTGCTTGGCATTTCATCAGATCTCCCCAGGTAAGAGTACAATCTTTCCTTCCCTCCATCTGCATCATTTACTTTGTATCACCTTCGGCAGAAAGGGCTTTGTTTTGTTGTGCAAACTCATCCAATGATACCTAGCCTTGTATGAAGTTCGTGTTCCTCAGACCGAAAGTTTGCCGCCCGCTTCCTTCAGATTCCACGTCACCATGGACACTCTTGCGTTAGGCTAACTGTTACTTCTACCTTCACAGTTCGGGACTTTCATCCTAGAGATTGCCCCCATGCTGGGCGCACACAAGAGATGGAACAAGAAAAGCCTTGTCCCATCTAACTCGGCGAATGCCGAGAGTCTATTGTTAAAAGGAGAGGATTTAATGGTTATTGAAAAAGATGTAATGGTACCCATGCGAGATGAAATACATTTGGCAGCTGATATTTATCGACCTGATGTGACAGAAAAAGTACCAGCCTTGATTTGTCTTATCCCGTATGGTAAGGAAATTCCAGCACTCTCGCTTACACTGCCTCCACAAGCGCGTCCAAGTTCACTTTGGAACGGTGTTATCGAGGCAGGTGATATCAACGCTGTTGTCACTCACGGCTATGGTCATGTCATTGCCGATGACGCGGGATCGGCGGTTCAGAAGGAGTTCTGAGCGGTAACTATAAAAGTGGTAGTGGTGGTGAAGGTGATGGAAAGGACGTTCACATATCATCGAGTGGATTGCCAAACAGCCTTGGTGTGATGGGAATATTGGAATGATCGGTATCTCGTACTTTGCCACTGTACAACTACTCCCATCGGCTGAAAATCCACCCCATTTGAAGCAGTCTTTACCAACGGAGGACATTTCGACATGTACGAGCTTGGCTATCATGGAGGGATTTTGTGGTTAATGCCACGAGCATCACGCGAAGGACATGGCGGTGACAGTGGTACGCGATAAGTAACGTAAAAAGCAAGAGCAAGATTGACTACACCAAAGAGGTCCTATGTCGATGCCTTTTAGCCAGTAGTCATAACAACGGAACAGCTCCTCGTGATTTCATGAAACGGTTGTTCCTGCATTGGTGGGTATGGCTGCAAGTCTAGTTTCTTTACGCCTTTCACTTTATTGAACGTGTTAATCGTTCCTTCAAACCGTCCAGCCGCGCCCCCACTTGACTTGGAAATAGGCAGGTAAGGTTACCTTGTCGGCTACAGTGAGTGCACTTCCTTCTTTCCAGAATGGCCCGTCATGTTGATTAAGTAGAAAATCATTCCAGCCCGTGTATTATGGATGAGCCTACAGTACAGTATTTCGTTGAACGTGAGAATAAATGGCGCGAGGCAGAGCAATGGCCTCTTCTAGACACTCAATGGAAAGAATTCTACTTGCTTCCTCGCATATGCTCAGTGATAAACCAGAGCCTCTTGCTGCAGACTTTGCACCGCCAGTTGACTTTTGTCAAGCACCACCTACTGTACTTCAAAACAGAGTCGGTGAAATGGAAAAGTGGAAAATTTTTAGACGATATTGAAATGAGTGGTCATGGCGCCCTTTACGTCCTCGTGGCCATCGATACGGATGACACGAATTTAATTGCAAAAATTTACGACATCGATCCAAATGGAAAACGTAAATTCGTAACTTCTGGTTATCTTAAAGCATCGCACCGTGAGTTGGACAATACCAAATCCGAACCTGGAAAGCCTCACCATCCACACACACGGTCAGTCCCAGTTCCTCCAGGGAGGTTATCGAGTACGCCATTTATCTTTACCTATTTTCAAATATATTCAAAACTGGGCACAGACTTGAGCTCGAACTTGGTTTTAACGAAGCGATCAACGATGAAGATACACAGCTACTTCCGCTGGTCAGCTATCACCTACCAAGTGGACCTGCTACATCACTTAAAATCTACCGAGATGCGGCCCATCCTTAACGGTTGATGCTACCGCTTTTTCCTGTTTTTAATAAAAGATAAAAATTTGAAAATTCAATTGGTATTTGTCCAATAACCGATTTTCAAAAACGAACATTGTTTAATTGGAAGAATTCTTTGAGATAAGCAATCACCCGCTCAACTGCACTTCGTTGCTTGTAGATGGTTTTCCACGCTTTTGAACCGCGGGCTGGAGCTGTGTAACGACGTAAATCAGTCGTGATTTTCACTTTATACACCTTTTGACATAACGTATCTTGCGCTAACGGACAGTCTTTACACTCTTTAGGTCGCGTGTATTTTAGCGTCTCGTAAGTAGAGTCATGACTATCGTAGCGATATGAATGTTCTCGAACACAGGTAGGGGCAAAATGCTGGTCAAATCCTACTAACTCTGATTCGTTTTTCTTGTTGTAAGCAATGATGGATTGGGCACCCATTCGATAGATTTGTTCGTAAATCGCAGGATAGTCATACCCTGCATCTAGTGTGCTGAAAGTAATCGGAAGCATAGAGAGTCGCTCTTGAATTCCCTTTAATAAAGGGATTGCGGCTTTTCCGTCATTTAAGTTTCCAGAGGTAAAGAGTGATTGAAGGATGTATTGACTTTTGGTTCCAACCGCAAAGTGTCCTTTGTAACCAAACCAAAATACGTTCTTTCCTTCACTATTTTTCTTGATCCCCCATTTAGGTCTAGAGGAACGGCTGCACGTAATTCAGCTAAAGGTGAACCAAGTTGAGTTTCAATCTTTTTCTCGTAAAGTGGCCGTGCCGCTTCGTGTTCAGCCTTTTCTTGAAGCCATTTCTCTTGTTCTTCTTTTGATTTACGCCCACGTTTCTTGGGCTCAGTTTTAGGCTTCTCTTCTTTCGCTGGTGCTTGGTCACGTGCTTCAATGTGAGTTGCGTCAAGAGCGACTGTATCATCTGTGATGAAACCTTCTAGAATAGCCTGAAGGATTTGTGTTTCTTGCACACGTTCAAGAATGTCTGATTCAGCTAATTTCGTGAGCATTCTCGAATAAGATGCTTCGTATGGGATAGCATCAGATAAAAGGAATCCACAATCTAGACGGAACATATAGTCGTGTTTAAGTCGTTTGATTAGGTCTTTTATCGTTGGAATTCGTTCAAGAATTCTAGCGACAAGAGAATAAATCATCGCAGCATAGTTGAGCTGAACTGGCGCACCATTAAGGGCTTTTTTCGAAACTACAGCTAGAATAGGATAGATGTCAATGGTCGGAAATACTGCTTCAAAACGGTGGGTAGGTTCTAAATTATATAAATCTTGCAGGTCAAATAGGCTTCCTTGTCGTATAATAGTCATAAAGGGAGTCTTCCTCCAGTCTGAGAGTTTGTTTGGTCACTTACTCATTCGACTTTTGGGGAGGTACTCCTTTTTTCATGTCTTGAAAACCTTGCCTGACTTGGGATTGAAATTATGAAATTTATTCAATTATATAAAGACGAAAGAACAGAGAACTTTAACCATACAACAAGTAAATTTACTACATCATTCTCTTATCTATAGCTGCTCTTTGTACCCATCAAATAACCTACCGCCATGGTCTTCCAATACTTTTTCGATTAATGTACTTAGAGGCCTACTATTTCCCGTCTTCATAAAGATTTGAAAAGCTTCTACATATCGTTCACAAAAGTCCTTATCGAAATTAAGTAAAGAACGATACAGCCACTTTCCATATCCAATCCAATGGCCATTTGCTCTTAAAACAAATTCAGAAACAATATCAAACAGTTTATACCCCACAAAGATTTTTTCTTTATGATCCGTATAGCTATTTAAATCCTCTAATAAATCTGTAATCATAAATCGCATAGATTGTTGCTTTTCCTCAGTCCATTCAGAAGGGCCATTTCTTAAATATTCTATGGCTACACCTTGAATTTCTTTAGCTGATCCATCATCTTTTATAATTATCCCCTCAGCACACATTCGCGGTATCGAAGGAATACCTTCTAGACGACTTACTTCAAAAGCAAAGGATAAAGACATACGGTTATAAACAAACGCTTCAAATTTCCAATCGAAACAAAAGAAACATTGTCGAAAAGATAATGACTGTGTTTCATCAATGATAACGATATCTAAATCTGAATGTTTTGTTAGTTCCCCTCTTGCACCACTCCCAGCCAAAAATGCAACGTCACAATGAGGAAACGATTGTTGAAGAAAGTTTCGTGCAGCTGTTTTTTCTGGCATTTTCATTGTTCTTTGCCTCCTAAAATGAATAAAACGCACTCATATGCCATATGTTATTCACCCCAAGATGTACGTGACATAAACTTCCTAATTATGTAACAAACCTTAGCGTGTCTGTTTTTAAGTGAAATGGGGGTAATATAGGGGCTGTCCCATAAGGTCATAAAATGACCTATGGGCAGACCTTTGAGGTTTCCAAACTTCATCTTACCAACGGACAAATGCTGTACCAACAATGATTAGTAGAATAAACAACACGACGATTAACGCGAAGTCACTAACTGGCTTAATTGGTTTGTGAATAAAAGACATATCAAATTCCCCCTTCCACATTTTTTCGTGATGAACACCACACTAATAACGTATGTACTGCTAATCCTATTTGTGTAGGGATATCACCAGAAAAAAGCTCATTTTTCAAAGACAGCGTAATGGAAATAAAGTTGAATTAAATAATACACCGTTTTAATTAGAAAATAATATAGTGCTAAAAAGACCGAAGAAAATTCCTCGGTCTACAGAAAGGAAAGTAATAGTACCTTTTACATTTATTTAATCCAAAGAGGCTACTGTGAATGATTTCTGTTTTTACCTTTATTGCGTTGGACTCTGCAAGTTTGTTATGTGTGAAATCTTATTCATAACATGCTAGTAACATAAGAGTAGAGGCTAATGAATAGATATATTGATTACTCGCCCAAAGAATAAAGTAATTATAAGTTTCATCATCGATTTGAATCGGTTTAGGATATCTAACAATTAACGCCGCTTGCCCTCTCATTTCGGGTGGTTGATCAAATGAGGGGAAAATGAAACACGCTTCCTGGTTTTGAATATTAGTATGAAAAAGCCGCGGCTGTGTGCCATAAGGCATTAATGGATGAAAGGCTTCATCCAAGCAAACCTGACGAATATTTGGACCTGCAGATAAAGCAGAGATTTGGAAGAAACCGTCAACTCCTTCGTACCTTTCAGGACTCACCTCGGTCCAATTCATAGGATATTGAAACCTTACTCTATATAATGGGTTTTCATATGTTCTCCTAGGAAGGGAATTTTTTGAGGTTGGTGACCAGCTTACAGATGTGATCATTCCCCTTCTAACTAATTGGATCGGTACAGGATGATTGAGGTTAAAATACCACATTTCACTAGCAAAAGCTTGACCGTGACAACCAGAAAGGTAAACTATTTTTCTACTATCAGGCGACCAGGAAACAGGTGTAGCGAAACAATCTGAAATGTTCCATGTACGGTCATTTTCCCCTCTATTACCTGTTGTTCTAACAAGAGAAAAATACCCCCGTTCAGAAAAAGCTGTGGCACTATAAGCAATCTTTGATGAGTCAGGAGACCATGTAGGAAAGTAATTCTTAGCTTCAGGACCACCTCTAACTACAAACACTTCACCTGTAGTAAGGTCTACAGTATGAATAATTGAAATACTTACACCAGGGGTCGTATACAGGGCAAAACGGCCATTAGGAGTAAGACGAACATAATTCAATCGCCCCTGTTGATTATTGGTGACTTGCTGTTTCCCTGTACCATCTACTCTGATACGAAATAGTTGACTAATACCATTTGCATCTGGTGCTTGATAAAGAAATTCAGTTCCGTTTGGAAACCATTGAACATCGGTTGCCCCTGGTTCGATTATTCTTTGTGCTCGGTGTGAGACAACGTTATACAAGATCATTTGATTCAGCTTTGTGTACACTAAGCTTTGACTATCTGGGGACCAGTCTAACGTGTGTATTTCCCCTTCTATTAGTTGATCAATCTGCGCGATTTCGCCACTCGGCAGATGTAAGACATAAACAATTCTATCCTTTCCTACAAAAGCAATATAACTACTATCAGGAGACCAATAAGGTACTGAAAAGTAATCCGCCAATCCCTCAGTAAGACGAACTTGAACCCCGTTGCGTGGATTATACACCCAAATATCGTAAGTATCATTAATACTAGATACATAGGCGATTAATCCAGTATCCCCTGGCTTCACGGTATAAAAATACTGTTGGAGTATAGCTGACAATAAATCACTCCTCCCTAATATTAAATAAAAAATCGAGAATAGGATGCTTTTCGGAAAAAATACATTTGCCAACAAAGAAATCGATGAATCAAGATATTCTCTGACTTTATTTTTTATTCAAATAACGCTTAAAAACTTTAATACTGGTTGGAGTCTGCCCCTCACTTCGCTAAAGTTTTAACGCACTGGGGGACAGGCCCCGCTTCACTTAAAGATAGGTTGATAAATGCGTTTCATCGTGATATTTGGAGGTTTAATTTTGTTCATACATGGGAAAGACCAACAACGGCTCCTGTTGATGATTTTATAGAAGAAACGGAAATTTTTTCCCAGTCTTTTATAGATCCACCAAAAGAAATGACTCCTTCTACCCCAGCTGTTCCGAATACCTAACCTATAAGTAATTGTCTTTATTTGATGATTTTTTTGGGGAGTCCGACCGTGAACATTCAAAGTCAAAACATATGAAAGCAGACAATAAGAAAAAGAAAGCAAAGAAGCAGCGGAAAAAAATCGAGGAAAGTAATAGCAGCAAAGCGTGGCGAACTGTGCTTGTAACTGTTCGCCACGCTTTGCATCTCATGGTTATGTAATAAACCTTCTACACAGCTAAAAGCACCTGCACTGCATTTGGTCATTCAATTGTTTTTGAAATAATTCTAGTAATAACTACAATTCAGGTCAATTCCATTATGTATCTTATCTTGATTAAAAAGAGGTGCCTCTACCAAGCTACTCAAGCTCTTAGCCTATGAAATAAGTCCATATTATTTCTTACGAATTCCCTTCAAATAATTTTTTGGTGATTGGATTATAGTAAATAATCTTCTTTTTGCCTGTGCCTCTGAATTCAATATTTAACGTAAACTCTAGTAGAGGAATAAAATACAATATTCCATTATCTAGATTTATTTCCGTTTGCACATTGTACTTATTGTGAATTTCTTGTAGTTGTTTGTCTTTTTCAAGTTCGATTGCAGCTGACTTTGTTGTGATTTCCTTTTTCTTCTCATCGCTTAGACCCTTTCGACTAGCACGCTTTTCATTTTCGTTTAAAAGCTCGGTATAATAGTTTGTGATTCTAGTGACATCTTTTTCAAGCGCAACCAGTTTATGCACTTGGTTATTTTGTTGTTCGCCCTTTTGTTTCACATACTTTGTTGCCACTTCTAATGATTTTGATAGATCAATTTGAATAGGGATTGGATAGTTGTAGAGTGCTTCATGTTTATAGATAATTCGATTTTGGTCCTTTTTCATTGTCGAACTAACTTCGTTTGTTAATAGGTTGATCCAAACTTGATCAGATGTTTCTATCCTTTCATCCGATACATACGTAATTTGATAATTAAAAACAGCCCATATCCCAAGTATAGGTCTTTCCTCTACAATGGTTAACTTGCCGGATTCATTCATAAGATAATCTGATATCTTCTTTAACGGATTGCCCAACTCAAGTCGCTCAACTTCTACAAAACGTAATGTGCTCACTGCTTGTTCTTGGACGATGGCGAGTAATTGCTCCAAAATATAACTTCCAAATGTTACGAATTCAGCTTCTGGATTTTCCTGCGCTACCTCAAAATCAAAGGCTAGACAGATTTCAGCTCTATTCTGAAAATGAGATATATAGTCTTCAGGAATGAGAACATTACATAAGGCATATTCGATTGGTTCCACAAATCCACCGATCTCTTCAATGATTTCAGTGACAAATTGCTGTAATTGCATCATACACCTCCATTTTTGCTATAAATGGTTTAAAACAAGTCTTCATCTAATTGCTTTTGCTTACTCAATTTTTGTTTGTTTTCAAGAAGACTTTGGCCAATTTGATCTAGTTCAGCTTGTACCTCTTCATTCGTTTTTGCATTCACCCAGGCGTTCATTACCAAATCTGAAAAATCTTCCTTTTCCTCAATATCACCGAGTATAGCATCTACCTCTCCGACAACTAATTCAAACATGTTAATTTTACGATCTAATAAGTCCAATATATAATACTCAATTGTGTCTTTAGAAGCGAGGTTGTAAACAAATACATCCTTCTCTTGTCCAATGCGGTGGATTCGTCCAATCCGTTGCTCGATAGCCATTGGATTCCAAGGCAAATCAAAGTTAATCATCCCATTGCAAAATTGTAAGTTTCTTCCTTCACCGCCAACTTCCGTACTTACTAGAACATCCGCTTTTCCTTTAAAGAAAGTGACTTGTTCTTCTTTCTCCTTTCGACGTAATCCTCCGTGAAATTCAGCCACTTGAAACCCGCGCTTCCTTAACACAGTACTTAAATACGCCTGTGTTGAAGCAGACTTAGTGAAGACAATCATCTTATTCTTAAATTCTGTTAATATCGATACAAGTTCTTCAACTTTTGCGTTCGTTTCTGTTTCGTTTTCAGCAATAATCGTGGCTCGAGCAAGAAATCTTTTCAGGGCCTTTCGATCAAACTCAGATAATTTTTCATTCGAATGAAGTCGCTCTAATGAAGGAATAATCGCTATGGTTGAACTACCAATCTGTTCTTGGAGGTTTTTAAGATGAAATCGATTCAAAACAGGATGTTGTTCTTTATAATGATTGCGAATAAACGTACTGATGTCATCATATAAACTCTTTTCCTGTTCTGAAAGCGCAACTGTTCTAGTATAGGCAAATCTTTTCGTAAACGTAACATCGACATTGCTACGTTTGTTGCGAATCATGACATCTGCTAACAAATTCTTGAGTACATCTGCATTTTTAACTTCAATTCCGTCCTTACTTTCAACAAAATTCTTCTTAAAATAGCTATACGTTCTTAATTGCCCTGGCTTTAATAACGTAATTAAATTGTAGAGCTCCTCAAGATGGTTCTGGACAGGAGTAGCAGTTAGTAAGAAGATATACTTTTTATTTATTCCATTGATAAACTGCCATTTTTGTGTAGCCCTATTTTTTAAATGATGGGCTTCATCTACGATCACTAAATCGTAATGCTGTGCAAAAATCGCTTCACGATGATTTTTGCGTTTAGCCATATCAATAGAAGCGATCACTTTCGGATAATGCGCCCAAGCCTCTTCACCCATTTTTTTAAAATCGGAATGATCTGCGCGTATAAAGTCTTGGTTAAACTTCCTTTTCATTTCATTTTCCCATTGCTCTACAAGCGATGGGGGTACAAGAATTAAAATCCTTCTTACCAAACCGCGCATGATGTATTCTAACATCGTCAACCCTGCTTCAACGGTTTTTCCAAGTCCAACTTCATCGCTTAACAAAACTCGTCCTTTAAAACGACTAATCACAGATTCAGCTGTATTGATTTGGTAGTCAAACGGTTCAATTTCTCGTACATAGGGTAAGCAGATTAACCCATTGTGATTTGATCCAACTTTGAATATCTTAGCGATTTGATAGAGTTGAAACCATTTGTCAGAAGTCACTGTAAAGTCGACAATGGAGCTTATCACTTTATTTGTATGTTCTTTATTTCGATGTTTTGAAACTAAAGTGTCTGATGGAGGACTAACTGGAGCCATTACTTTTATTCTATCATCTTCTGTATGCTCAATCGTTAAAAAATCAGATGAATAGCAGGCAAAGAACCCTTTTATTCCTCTACCATGTAGCAACCCTTCATCCCAGTTGATTGAAAACTTCCTCTGCACTCCTTGGTCATTTTCCATTTCAAATACTTGGTCGGAAATATCTATTTTCTTAAAAAAATGGATCAACGCCATATCCATTTCCATTACATTTAAATCAAAAAGTTCTTGATTTAACTTAAATAAAAACCTTTCCAATGTCGATCACCTATCTTTCTATTTGCCTTCCTAATCAAAAGAGGAGACATTGCAACTTTTCACGCTATATTATTACCTTAACATTTACGATAGCTATTGGGCCAAAAAAAATGTCAATTTGTTATACCTAACAAATGGAAAAATTATTAAAAATAGTGGGAAATAAAAAATGTAGTAATATCAGAAACTGATATTCTGGTACATTAGCAAAGCCCTAAGATCATTTATGCAAAAATAGCACTTATTCAATGGTTTTAATCAACTGAACTCTCCTCCATTATATTTTTTCAACAACAACTCTCGAACGAATTGTCGACATTCAGAAGATAAGGTAGACCTTTCTGGATGAATGATATCTCCATACGGCATACCACCAACAAATTTAACTTCCCCTTCAATGTTTTTACCTAAAACGGCGTCAAAGCTAGTGAATTTCACAAAAGTTGTATGATGAACGGTTGTTTCGAAATCAATTGCACTTAAAGTGTGACGATGTTCTTGACGCATTTGGTACCTCCTAATTTCGTGTATAACTACATCAAAAGCTGTTTATGGGAATATGTCAAGTTACTCAGATATGATCTGCTTGTGGACAGCCTCATTTATTATGAACAATGATAATTACATCTGAAATAGTTTTAAATAACAAGATATAAAGAAAGAATAGTATGATAAGGTTAAACGTTAGTTTGTACTTAACAAGTATACCTAAAAGCGAAGGAGAGTGAGACATGTCAGTAACAGATTTCGATGCTATAAGAAAATGGAAAAATGTACCCAAAGAGTATCAAGAGAAACTTCTAGATAATGTTTTCTGTTCCACCTGTGGAGTGACTACGATTGTCAATTATTCAATTCATGATGACTCCTCTGGTATTGTCCTTAAAGGAGAATGTAAAAAGTGTGGTGCGGCTGTTGCAAGATTTATTGAGGACCTTTAATAAAGGCTATAAATTGCATTACTTTTATTGACCTTCGTTTGAAAAAAAGGATGCAGAACGTAGACTCCTAAGAATAAACTAACAAAAAAGGATTGAGGAGGAATACATTCCCCTCAATCCTTTTTTTAAAGACTTAATAACGCAACATTTTCGATATGAGAAGTATGCGGAAACATATCCACAGGTTGCACCAACTTCAACTTAAACCCAGCCCTCATCAACTGGTTCACGTCTTTGGCAAGTGTCGACGGATTACAAGAAACATAGACCATTTTCTTCGGCTTGACCTCGATGATCGTGCGGAGGAGAGCGTCGTCGCATCCTGTTCGGGGTGGATCGACAATGACAACGTCTGGTTTCCATCCTTCTTTGACCCATTTCGGGAGCCACTTCTCGGCTTTGCCGACAACATAGTGGGCGTTGTTGATGTCGTGTTTTTTAGCATTGGCGTTCGCATCATCGATTGCTTCAGCAATGATGTCCATCCCTCGTACTTCACCAGCATCTTTTGCAACCCACATCCCGATTGTGCCCACGCCACAATAAGCATCGACCACTTTTTCCGATCCTGTAAGTTGGGCTGCTTTTTTTACCTCATCGTAGAGCTTGACCGTTTGCAGCGGGTTCAATTGGAAAAAAGCCCGAGCTGAAAGCTCAAAAGACACATCTCCTAATGTTTCTTGAATGACTTCTTCCCCTGCTAAATGAATTGTTTCTTCTCCAAAAATCAAGGATGTCTTCTTCCCATTCACATTTTGTAGGATGGATGTAACCTCAGGCAATCTTCTTTTGATTTCGTCAATGAGCAAGTCCTTTTTCGGAATATCTTGCTGTGTTGTTATTAATACGAGTTGGATTTGTCCTGTTGCAAATGCAACTCGGGTGACGATTGTTCGAATAATTCCCTTATGCTTTTTCTCGTTATAAATCGGAATGTTTAAGTCTTCTAATATGCTCTTTACTTGTTGTGTCACTGTATTCGTCATTGGATGTTGGATCATACATTCAGATATATCGATCAATTCATGGGAATTCATACCATAAAGACCCGCTAATACTTTTTCTTTCTGTTTTCCGACTTGTAATTGACTTTTATTACGGTAATTCCATGGATCTTCCATGCCGATTGTATCTTGCAATGGTAACTTATTGGGATCAAGTCTCGTATGACGTTCAAATGCTTGTCTAACGATATCTTTCTTTTCCCTTAATTGTCCTTCGTAGCTTAAATGCTGTAGTTGACAGCCTCCACATTTATCGTAAACAGGACAAGGTGGATTGACCCGATCAGGCGAAGGTTTCCTAATTTTTTTTACTTTGGCTTCTGCAAATTTCGGATTTACTTTCGTTACTTCTGCAACAACGACTTCTCCTGGTAAGGCACCTGGAACAAAGACGATTTTTCTTTTAAAAAAGCCGACTCCTTCTCCATTTATTCCAAGTCTTTTGATCGTAAGAGGAAATTGTTGGCCCTTTTCTAGCGTTACGATTTCATTTTTTTTATCAGTCATTTGGTTCACTCCGTCATATCAGTAAAATTGTTCTATTATTATAGCATGCCTCTCCAACACTGCCTAAACTTACTAGTTCTTAATTGAATAGAATTTGCTACAATAGGAGGAGTAAAATGTTCTGTGAAGGAGAGATATTTCATGTCGATTGCAACCGATGTAGCATCCCTACAAATTATGGCCCATGTGTATAAAAAAATGAGCCTTCAATCAGTCTTTGAAAAAACTTGTGAAAGCTTAGTGAGTGAAGTCCCATACATAGATTGGGTCGGAATTATAATATTTGACGAGGGATCTAACAAGTTAGTAGCTGCATCAGATGAAGAAGATCTCCAGTGGGAAAGTAATGCTGAATTAAAATTTCCAATCTCCAATTCTACGGGCCAACAAATTGGTGTTATGATTGTCCGCAGCATGCAGGCGATTGCCTTTGACGTTACCGATGTAAGCACATTAGAAACGATTGCAGAAGCAATTGGTCAAGAAAGCTTTGCCAACTAGAGACCTAGAAGAGGTGAGAGGCTAACATTTTTTGTCAGCCTCTTTTTGTTTTTTAAATTAAACCCGTTTTTGTTGATATAACAAAGTAATACAAATTTAAAACATACTCGTCACTCATGATTTACCATTATAATTATTTTACCTTGTATCTTCCATCATCAATCTGTCTAACAATAGTTCGTCTAAGCTTCTAAATTTATACCCTTGTTTACGGCAGTCGTCAATAACTCTTTCTAAAGCTTCAGCATTGTCTTTGGACACGGAATGAAGCAACATAATGGAACCAGGATGAATTCTCTTCATTATTTGATTGTAAGCATAATCGGCCCCTTTTTGTTTATCGACTTCCCAATCTTTATAAGCCATGGACCAAAAAACATTTGTATATCCTAATTCATTGGAAAGAGCTAATGATTTTTCACTAAACGTTCCTCGCGGCGGCCTCAGATAATTCATATCGCGCCGTCCAGTAATCGCTGTGTATTCTTCTTTTACTTTTTCTAATTCTTCCTTCAGTCTCGCCTCACTCACTTCTGGCAAGCTTGGATGATGCCATGAGTGATTACCAACAATGTGTCCCTCATTTACCATTCGTTTTATAAGATCAGGCTCATTTTTAAGATAGTGCCCTGTTACGAAGAAGGTAGCAGGTACCTTTTTATTCTTTAGTACATCCAAAACCTTTGCTGTGTAGCCATTTTCATATCCATTATCAAACGTTAAATACAATTCTTTTTTATTTGTATCACCAATAAAATAACCACCGTACTTTTCAAGTAATTGTAAATAGTGTGGTTCTGTCGTTACTGGTTTATTATCCTTTTCAGGTTTGTAATTCCAATGGTGTACCTTAGTATCATAGGCATGAGCCGAACCTAACCCTGTAAAAATGAACGCAATGATAGCTATAATCGTAAGTAGTTTTTTCATTTTACATCTAACTCCCCTTAGTTTTTTATTAGTTTTTCACACAAATAAAAAACTATCCATACAGAAAAGCGGAAGGGCCTCGTTTAGCCCCGACAAGCAAATGTTCTGTCAGTTAAAAGTTCGCTTATTAAGTTTTACCGTCGGGGTTATTTGACCTCAGTGGCAAGCAGCTATCTAGCCATCGTATATTTCATAATAAGTGGTGTTGCGATAAGCTGTAAAAATTCATTCTCAGTTAAATGGTCACGATGAATATCGACAATATCGCCTTCGATCGTACCAAACAATTCCATTGCTTCAGTTGGGACACCAGAAATTCGTATAAACATATATTCTTTTCCATCATTTGATTTCACCGAATACCCTGACTGTGAACCGTCATCCTTTACTACTGCAATACTCTTTCCAGTCCCATCAAAAATGTTCAACGTATAACGTGCTAATATTTTTTTACCCAGTTCATACTTGGATAGGAGCTTGCGGTTTTCATCGTACACGTAATATGGGCGAAAAATTCCTCCTTGCTTTTCTATCGATACCGTTCGATTTCCTGCTTTAAACTGTAAAACGAGTGGGAAGACATTTAAAGGTATAATAATACCAAAAGTAAACCTCAGCAATTGTTGTACGGTCGTTATGTCCTCCTGAAATGTCGCAATGATTTTACCATCCAGTGAATAAAAGGTAAAAGGTTCTCTTAGACTTACACTTGAAACGAACATCATTCTTCGTGTTGTGAAAAAGATATCAGTATCGTTTACTAGTGGTTTATGTGATACAACATCGTTCATTTGTTTCATCCGCCAATAGGAGATAAGAAATAAACATGTGCCTAAACCAAAGGTGATGAAATAAATCAATATTCTCTCTACAGAAATATCTCGAGGGCCACTGCCTACATCATAAAAAAACATAACGAACCCGATAAAGTACAAAATAAGACCTATCCAAAATAAAAACACTGCGATACGCTTATGATGTTTTTGAAGTGCCATCAATGACTTCCTTTCTGCTCTTTTTTTTAGTTTCATAAAGTGAATTTCCATCAGTGAGTTTTTCCTCTCCCCCCACCAGTGATTAGTTAGGGCCCACACGATGTTGATCACATTTAGTCTGTGTTCAAGTTATTACTGGCAGTTTATCCCCCACTTATCCTTCTTTAATTCCTTGAAAGCTTAAAGTGGGGTATTACTGTCAATTTTTGCGGGATAATACACTTATTTTCAGTTACGATTGAGCAGGAATAATGCTCCAGCCCCAAACAAGCAAAAAGACTGTACAACGAGTACATGAAGCAACTAGTTGTACAGTCTATCTATTTTTACTTACTATTTAAAAGATCAGAATAACCTCGATAAAGTTGCCTACTATCGATTAAAATACACGGTCAGCAAATTGTGAAAGCTTTTCTAATGAAGATTTATCGACATCTGCATGTAAACTATTTCCGTGTGAGTCCATCGTTACGATCGCTGCAAAACCTTCAACTTCAAGGTGCCACATCGCTTCTGGAATACCAAATTCCATTAAGTCTACACCTTTTACTTTTTTAATACATTCAGCATAATATTGAGCGGCTCCACCGATCGCATTTAAATATACCCCACCGTGCTCTTCTAACGCTTTTAACGTTTTCGGCCCCATACCGCCTTTACCAATAACAGCACGAATACCAAATTTCTTCATAATGTCACCTTGGTAAGGCTCCTCACGAATACTTGTTGTTGGTCCAGCTGCTTTAACGTGCCATTCGCCTTGTTCGTCTTTTAGCATAACTGGCCCACAGTGATAAATGACTTCACCATTTAAATCGATCGGTGCATCATGATCCATTAAATGATGGTGAATTGCATCGCGCCCTGTATGCATCATTCCGTTAAGAATAACAACGTCTCCAACTTTTAGTTCACGAATTTGCTCTTCTGTAATTGGTGCTTGTAGAACTACTTCACGTACATCAGATGTAACCTCAGCTGTTGCCGCTGCTTCTTCTTCTGCAAGTGCACCAAAGTCAACTTTTTCTCCATCTTTATAAAGCCACTCGTTAATTTCACCTGTTTCTGCGTCAACAACTACACCTAGGCGACGGAATGCCCAACAGTTATAAGCTACAGATACGAAGAAACTTGCAGGTAGACGGTGCATAACACCTACTTTACAGCCAAGTAGTGTCGCTTCTCCACCAAAGCCCATGGTTCCAATTCCTAACGTATTTGCATTTTCCATGACATAGTCTTCTAGTTTACGAAGGTCTTCGTTTGGATTTATATCATCTACCGTACGGAACAGTTGCTCTTTCGCTAATAGATAACTAGCTGAACGATCTCCACCGATTCCTACACCGATAAATCCTGCACTACAGCCTTGTCCTTGCGCCTGGTACACGGAGTGCATGATACATTTACGAATTCCATCAAGATCACGACCCGCTCGTCCTAAACCTTCTAGTTCACATGGTAGGCTATACTGAATGTTTTTATTCTCACAGCCACCGCCTTTTAAAATTAAACGAACATCAATGTAATCTTCTTCCCACTGTTCAAAATGGAATACTGGTGTTCCTTCACCAATGTTATTTCCACTGTTTTCACCCGTTAGTGAATCTACAGAGTTCGGACGTAACTTTCCGTCTTTTGTCGCTTCTTCAATTGCTTCTTTAATCGCTTTTTTCATCTTGATTTGGTTAGCGCCAACTGGAACTTTAATTTCAAATGTTGGCATCCCTGTATCTTGACAAATCGGTGAAATCTTCTCGTCTGCCATTTGAATATTTTCAGTAATCGTTGATAGAGATAACGCTGCTCTTGTCCCTGCATTTTCTTTTTCTTTTGCCGCCTTAACCGCATGACGTACATCGTATGGTAGGTTCGTAGATGTTTCTACAATTAGCTTGTACATACTATCTTTAAATTTTTCCATCCTGCTCTCTCCCCTCGGAATTACAGATACGAATTTTTTACACAGGTTCTATTATACGCCTTGTCAAAACATTTCGAAAGGGGTATGAAAGCGCATCAATTAATTTCCTGTTTTTTTAACAATGAATGACTAACTTTTAAGGGTGATCGTAATTTCGTTGTGAGAAGTACTCCGATTATGACAAAAACTCCACCTAATAATTGTTCAATATAGATTCTCTCATTTAATATCAGCACCGCTTGAATTGTAGTAAATACAGGAATTAAGTTCAAACATACTGCTGCCTTCGATGCTCCAACGGTCTCAACCCCTTTATTCCAACAAATAATCGCAATGATGGATGGAAAAATGCCGAGATAGAGTACAGATATGATCGTTGAGGTATCCCAATTAATCGCAATATCTAAAACAATCCATTCTACTACAACAAAAGGAAGTAACGTGATACATGCCATTCCTAGCATTACCATCAAACTCCCCTTCGTCGGTAATCGTCCCATATGTTTTTTTACGAGAATGGAATATACACACCAAGCCAAAACAGCAAAAATCATTAATAAATCACCAACATTAAATTGTAAAGAAAACAATTGTTGCACCGAACCGCTCGTAACAATCCATAAAACGCCGATAAAAGAAATAATAATTCCAACATACTGTAAAAAGAGAAGACGTTCCTTTAATAAGATCAACCCAAGAATAGAAGCAAATATCGGTGTCGAAGCTTCTACAATAGAAGCATTAATCGTTGTTGTGTAATGTAATGAAAAATAAACAAGACCGATGAAAAAGACGATTCCCGTCAGTGATAACGCATAGATCGGTTTCCAGTTTCGTAATAAAACACCTCTATGATTCTTCCAATCTTTTTGTGCTAACATCACCATAATTAGAAAAGCAATGCTACAACGTAAAAACGATAGTGTAAATGCAGGGATATTATCGACCATTAATTTACCAACAATAAAATTCCCTGAGAAAAACAATATCGCAACAATAATAAATATATAAGCCTTCAATGCATTTCCCTTTCTTAGATCCTACGCTTCTTTATTTAATAATGACGCGTTTTGTTGAAGTTCTTCTAGCTCTAAATGGATTGTCTTATTTATATAATGAATACTTGGTTTTCTATCACTCTTAAACTCTACTAACGTAATACTTGTATTATCAATTTGAAATGGACGATGGTGTAAATGCCACTCATCTCCTAATAGTATGTACATGAGCATAATACTAATTAATCCACCGTGAGCTACTAAAGCAACGTGTTTCCCATCATGGGCATGCTTCATTTGATCTAGTAGGTATTTGCATCTTGACGTAATTTCAGACACGCTCTCTGTACCAACTACACCAGAAGTGAGCAGTGAACGTTCTTTTATCTCAGGATATTGAGCCTCAATGTCTTGGCGGGTTTTCCCTTCGAGTGGACCTAAGTTGATTTCTCTCAACTTCTCCCATTTGTGAGCGGTTAAGTGTTTACGCTCAGCAACGGCACTAGCCGTCTCATAAGCCCTTGTTAAGTCGCTAGTATAGATAAAATCGAGTGGCTTATTCTCTAAATATTTGGCTAATTGCTCAGCTTGCATCATACCCGTTACAGATAAAGAGAAATCTTGCCACCCTTGAATAATGCCTAGTTTATTTCCCTCAGATTCACCGTGTCGAATGAAATATAAATACAACTCACTCCACTCCTTTAGTTTCCCATGAATGGCGGAACACTTTACATTTACCTTCTAATTGATCGAGCATATCTAAAATACGATCAATATCCTCAATAGTTGTATCTTCAGGATCAATGGCATCAAGCAAATCACCGATCATTTGTATTTTTTGATTTAAATAATTTAGTTGCTCGTTTTTGTCGTTTACTGCTCCACCCATCGAAATCTCTCCTTTAATTCATATCATCGTAACTGTAACAAAAATAACAAGGACACTCAAGAAATGTTGTAACTTTACAATTTTCTTCATCCTACTTATATTAGTATGGGCAATTCGACCTAATTTCAATATAGATCTTTTTCAATTTGTTTAATCCAGTTATGATAAAAGAATGAAACAACTACTAAAAAGAGTTATTTGGATTAAATCTTATGTTTAGTAGCATTATCTGTACTTGTCCTTATATATCCTATCATTCTGCTCATTTAGTATGGTATGTCAACACTAAATCAAACAATTTTTTTAGGGGCTAAGTTTCGATAACTTGCCGGACTTTGATACCCCAGGGCACTGTGCGAACGGATGTTATTGTACCAATTGATATAATCAAACAGTTCAAGTTCTAGGTGGTTAAGGGAATGGAACTGCTCCCCATGAATTAGTTCTGTTTTTAGAATCTTAAATGTCGCTTCTGCCACTGCATTATCATAAGGGTTTCCTTTATCGCTCAATGAACGTTCAATCTCATTTTCACTTAATAATTCATCAATAGCTACGTTTTTAAACTCAGATCCGCGATCTGTATGAAAGAGTTTTACATTCTCTAATGGCCGATTAACCGTTGCGAAGGCGCGTTGAACTAAAGCTGCGTCTTTGCGTTTTCCAACGCTATAACCAACTATTTCTCTATTATATAAATCAATTAAAAAACAGACGTAGCTCCAATAATGTCCTACTTTGACGTACGTTAAATCACTAACCAGTACGGACATTTCTTCATTCACTTGGAATTCCTGATCTAATACGTTTCGAACGGATTCTGTATTTGCTGAGAGCTCATTGGTTTGTAGGAAGGTTGTGCATACTTCGATTGGATTCCGAGCTCTTTCATCAACCTTCCTATGCGACGTCTAGAAACCTTGTGACCCGCTTTTAAAAGCTCTCGTTTTATTTTACGAGTTCCATATACTTTACGGTTTTCATTAAAGATTTTTAGTATTTTTTCTTTTAATTCTTGTTCTTCTGTAGCCTTTTCCTTTTCTTTTTGAGCAGCTACTTCTGTTTCATAATAAAAGGTGCTTCGAGCTATTTGTAGGACTTTGCACATTGCTGATACCGAATAGAAGTGCCGATTTTTCTCAATGACTTCTATTTTCGCCCCATGATCAGCGCGGCTTGCTTTAAAATATCGACTTCCATTTCTAGCTGTTTATTTCTTTTTCTTAACTCAATCAATTCTTGTTCCTCTGGACTTCGATTGTCTTTCTCTTTGAAGGAACCAGACTGTTGAAACTGAGTAATCCACCTGTCTAAAGCAGACGGAGTTAATTCATATTCACGGACAATATCTTGACGACTTTTTCCACCTTCATATAAAGCAACCACTTGCTTCTTGAATTCTGTGGTAAACGTTCTTCTTTTTTTGGACATAGTAGATTCGCTCCTCACTCGTTATATGTTATTCTACTAGCCCTTATTTTTATTGTCCAACTAAGTGTAGCCTATCCAGTACCTCTCCTTACTTGTATTCTACTTTTATCTCAAAAGGCTTTTCTCCTCCTACATCATTTAGCTCTTTCCAGTAGTAAACCTTATCTATAACATCATGTAATAGCTTATTGACCTTAGTAGGATTCTCCTCTACATCCATAGACAATAGCTGTTCTATTTTAACCTTAGCTTTCTTATGTTTATCTACCTCAGACTTGGCATCTGCTCCCTCTAATGACTCTAACAGCTCAGTTATTGACTGTTGTTGCTCTCTAATCTTTTTAATTTCCTCAGTAGCCTCTTCCTGCTCATAAATACCTGCTTTAAATCCATCCTGTACCCTTTTCTTTTGAACATCTAGCTTGTTATATTGCAGAGTTAGCTCCTGCTGTTCCTGAGCTACCTTACTTAAAAAGCTATTATCTCCTGCTACAATAGCCTCTATTACTGCATCTAGCTCTGAGAGATGCTGTCTAAGCTCCTCAAGTATAGCCTCCTGTACTCTAGATGCTTTAATACCATTATTTTTACATCTAGGCTTATCTTTAGACTCCTGCTTAGCCTTATGACCTTTAGAGGCATGACAGTTAAGTACATAAAGGTCTCTACTGTCCTTATCTAACTTATTCCTACCTTTTCTGTTCCCGTATTTCATACAGAAAGATAAGGTCTGATTACATTTAGGACATACTAACAGCCTAGAAAGTGTATATACTCCTCTCTGAGATGCTTGAGGTACTTTCCTATGCTTTTCTTTTAGCTTTTGAGCCTTGTTGTAGGTATCTGCATCTATTAAAGCAGGATGAGCCTCCTCTACATTAATAACATCCTCTCCCTCTAACTCATAATGTACTACTCCTCTATAAGCTACATTAGTAAGGATTAAAGAGAGACCTCTAACAGAAAAAGGCTGACCTGCTCTAGTTGTAATACCTCTAAGCCTTAGCTGTTCTACAATCTCTGTCTGATTGTATCCCTGATTTACATACATATCATAAATAGTCTCAACTACTTTAGACTCCTCAGGATGAGGTAGGAGATGCTTACTGTCATCTTTTGTATAGCCATAAGGAGCAATCCCAAAATATACTCCCTTTTTAATAGCCTGTATTCTACCTCTCCTGAGCTTTCTTTTAGTCATCCTCATAAAGTGATTATCCATCTCAGACTGAATACCTGAGGTAAAGATGTCATCATCATTCATAAAGTTATATGTCTTGTTTAGAGTAAAGAGCAATAAGCCCTCACTTTTCATAAACCTCACAAACATCCCAAAATCTGTTCTATCCCTTGTTAATCTGTCTTGGTCAGTAACAAGGACTCCATCATAGATATTCCTTTTAAGCTCCATTAGCATCCTCTGTAGTTCAGGTCTGCCATCCCAATCCTCTGAGCTTCCTTCCTCAGAAAATACCTCATATTCCATATTGTTAGCCTCTACATAGTCAGTAAGTAGCTCTAGCTGTCTGTCTATCTCTAGAGCATCAGCATCCTTTAACCTAGACTTTCTGACATAAATAGCTACTAGCTTTTTACCTGCTTTTACTGGTTTCATTGCCTGTTTATTCCCCTCTCTGACTATCTACTGTGCTGAATTTCATCAGACCTGGATAATTCCATTGTAACAGTTATACACATAGGCGCAAGATGTTTTACATTCGATGTCCATATGTACTTTGCATTGACATGAGTTATATAATAAAGAGAGGTATTAGAACTAAGATAGGAGTAGTTGAAATGACTGAATTAAGAACCAAACCCAAAAGCACACCTCAGAATGATGCTTGGGAGGCTTACCTAGATGTAGATAAATATGGACATACAACATTATCAAGCATAGAATTTACTACCACTAACCTCTGTAATATGAGATGCAGACATTGTGCTGTAGGTCATACTCTTACACATAAAGACCCTAAAGCACTCCCTTTAGAGCTATTGCTAAAAAGATTAGAGGAAGTTCCAACCCTAAGAACCATGAGCATTACAGGGGGAGAACCTATGATGTCCTTAAAGTCAGTAGAAAATTATGTATTACCTTTATTGAAATATGCTCACGAGAGAGGCATGTACACTCAAATAAACTCTAACCTAACATTAGACCTAGAGAGATATAAGCTCATAGCTCCTTACCTAGATGTATTACATATCTCTCATAATTGGGGAACAGTAGAGGAGTTTATAGATACTGGCTTTGCTATGATGGAAAGAAAGCCCTCTAGAGAACAAAGAAAAACATTATTTGACAGGATGATAACTAACTCTAAGGCTTTATCTGAAATGGGAGTTTTAGTATCTGCTGAGACAATGATTAATAAAAATACCTTACCTCACTTAGAAAAAATTCATAAGCAAGTAGTAGAGGAGATGGGCTGTCAAAGGCATGAAATTCACCCTATGTATGATAGTGGATTTGTTGGTATGACTGAGCCTACAGAGATACAAAATTCTTTACATTCCATGTACCCAAGTGACTTCGCTAATAGCCTACAAGTAGCTACACTAGAAGAAATTCGTTCTGCGATCCATAGACTACTCGACTACCGTCAAAATAATACTTGGATGCTGTTTGGCACATTACCATTCTATGCTTGTAGTAACCATGAAGAAGACTTACAATTACTCAAACGTTTGTATGAGGAAAAAAATGTAACAGTACGAAATGACCCAGATGGACGTTCAAGATTAAATGTTAATATATTTGATGGGAGTATTATTGTCACTGATTTCGGTGATGCCCCGTCACTCGGTAATATTCAAACGACTTCATTAGAACATGCGTATAAAACGTGGAACGCTTCTACCTTAGCAGATGAGCTCAATTGTCATTGCCCTGCTGTGAAATGCTTAGGACCAAATATACTCGTTAAAGATACGTATTATCAAAATGTTTCCTTCAAGAATAAGAAATCGAAACTTTAATAAAGAATAAAGTAAGAATTCCACTAAACACTTTGCGCTGAAACTAAAAATCAACTCTTATCTTTCAAAAAAGGAGTACCATTGCGGGGTACTCCTTTTTCTTGTCCAGTATTATATGCTTGCTTAAATTCAACCTTTTCTAATCAACCTTAACGAGGTTGATTAGCTGTATAAAACTTAAAACTTAAGTGATCTTGAACAGGAATCCACGCACCAATTCCTTGCTGTGTCACATTTTTAACTTCAATTTTTCGCTTTCCATTCTTAATGGTTAAATAGACTTCTCCATATGTTACTTTTCCTTTTTCATTTGCTGCTGGTACATAGGCGTAAAGGTATCCTACATTTTTGGGAGCAATTTTATACACTTGTCCTTTTTTTGTACCGTATCCAATCACCGTGTCAAAAGCAAGTGGTAACCCTGTTTTTTCAGCTGCTTTTATCATCATCATTTTTTTCACTTCTTCACTATTTGGAACTTCAGCAGTAAGGCCACCTGAAATTTTCTTTTGTTGATCTTGTGTATAAGTCAACTTTTGTGGAGAGCGCCCGCCCCGATTATCCACATAATTGGTATTCACTTTATTATATTCCCAGTTAACGTTCGTCTCACCTGATTCATAATTAAGAGGCCATTGCCCTAAATAAATGGATGCCTTAAAAAGCAGTGCCGTTTTCGAATTGTTAATCGAAGACTCATTTAATAAGCGAATGAGTTCAGGGTTGGCAATTGTAACCTCAGCTGAATTTAATAATTCTTGAGTCAACTCACTTGGCTGTAAATAGGGTAGGTCTTGTGTTGGATTAGGATATGTGTTGTCTTTAGAAATATCTAAAACGTAATCAGGAATTTTCGCTTTCTTCTCTTCCCCTTTATTCTCTTCAGCCAATCCATTTAACGGTAACGAAAACAAAAATAATATAAGAATACATAGCGACACCTTTCGCATCGACTTTTCCTCCTTCTTTCTATAACTGTCCGATTGACCTTAGTTTTTTCAATCTATAAAAATTTATCCATCTAAAAAAGACTTCGTTCCGAAGCCTTTTTCTTGTTATATACTAACAATTTTTTTTACGCGTCTATAGAACACTTGGATTAATGGCCCGATACTTAAGGTAACCACTATCGTTCCAATTCCAATCGGACCTCCTACAATTAAAGCAACAATTAAAGCCGTAATTTCGGCTATTGTTTTCGCCACCATCAAGGGCAATCGTAAGAGATCTTTTAAATTCAACATCAACCGATCGATTGGTATGATCGCAAAGTCTGCTTGTAAATAGGTCGATATTCCAAGCCCCATTAAGATAACTCCTAATAAAAGAACAGCAGCTTGTATTGGCAACTCCGTCAAGCGAATGTTTTGAAATACAATCAACAACCAAAAATCAATAAAATAACCTAAGACAATAACCGTTAGTAATGAGTGAATTTCTGGGCGGGCCCGTGCTATTAGAGCATTCACAATGATTAAAATAACTCCAATTAGAATAACCCATGTACCTACTGTTAAACCAACTCGATTGGATAAGCCTACATTTAACGCATCCCAAGCTCCTGCTCCAAGGTTAGCAATGATCGTAAATGTGATCCCTATCGATAAAATTAATAAACCTATTAAATAACATAAAGTTCTTCGCATTTTAGATGACATTTTTTCTCACCTCTTATTGAGTAGAATTTACATATATTACATAAACTATCCATATTACCCTTTGTAGATAAAGGAGGCAGTATTTTGGATTTTCACTGGGTATGGAAAGCCATTATAATTGTATTTGTAGGGGTTATGATATTACGGCTTGGTGGTAGAAAATCAATCTCCCAATTAACCGTCTCCCAAACCGTTATTATGATTTCCATTGGGAACTTAATGATACAGCCAGTAAGTGAGCGAAACATTTGGATTACATTTCTCATTGCACTTTTACTTATTCTTACTTTAATTTTTATTGAATTTCTTCAAGTTAAGTTTGACAAAGTTGAAAGTTTTTTTACTGGAAAATCAATTATTGTAATCGAAGATGGTGTAATCAATATTAAAAACTTAAAAAAATTAAGACTTACAGTCGATCAATTAGAAATGCGCTTACGTCAAGCCAATGTGCAACACATTAGTCAAGTTAAGTGGGCAACTGTTGAAGTTAGCGGCCAACTTGGCATTATATTAGATGAACAAAGTCAATTAGCTACCAAAAAAGACATACAAACATTATTAGATTATATTCACACTAAATTTCCTTCAGGCCAAGCTCCACCAATTATTACTGAGCAAAAAAAATATCCTACGCTGTTTACAGAATCAATAACTAAGAAACACCAAAATGGCGCTCCACCAAGACAATTGGACTGAATCAACGTTATCAGTCCTCTTTAGTCTGCTAAAGGTACCTGGCGCTAAAAAGGGAATTACCTATAAACGGTAATTCCCTTACATATGTATATTCTCTTTATTTATGAATAGAATGGTGCGGGTGAAGGGACTCGAACCCCCACGTCAAAGACACTAGATCCTAAGTCTAGCGCGTCTGCCAATTCCGCCACACCCGCAAAAACAAAAAATGGTGAGCCATGAAGGACTCGAACCTTCGACCCTCTGATTAAAAGTCAGATGCTCTACCAACTGAGCTAATGGCTCCCGAATTAAATGTAGCTTATTCACTTTGATTTTTGAACGAATATCTTCCTAACACAAAAATGAGTATTAACTTATTACTCATTTTAATAAACTTTTTTTAAGTTTATAGTGGTGCCGGCGAGAGGACTTGAACCCCCAACCTACTGATTACAAGTCAGTTGCTCTACCAATTGAGCTACACCGGCATGGTGGAGGATGACGGGCTCGAACCGCCGACCCCCTGCTTGTAAGGCAGGTGCTCTCCCAGCTGAGCTAATCCTCCATGAAAACTGGAACAAAAAAATTTAAATTGGTGACCCGTACGGGATTCGAACCCGTGTTACCGCCGTGAAAGGGCGGTGTCTTAACCGCTTGACCAACGGGCCAGTAAGTGGCTCCACAGGCAGGACTCGAACCTGCGACCGATCGGTTAACAGCCGATTGCTCTACCAACTGAGCTACTGTGGAATAATATATGGTGGGCCTAAGTGGACTCGAACCACCGACCTCACGCTTATCAGGCGTGCGCTCTAACCAGCTGAGCTATAGGCCCTATTGAATTTAAATTCGTCATGGTCGGGAAGACAGGATTTGAACCTGCGACCCCCTGGTCCCAAACCAGGTGCTCTACCAAGCTGAGCCACTTCCCGTATTAAATTGGCGCGCCCTGAGAGATTCGAACTCCCGACCTTTTGATTCGTAGTCAAACACTCTATCCAGCTGAGCTAAGGGCGCATATGGTGCCGAGGGCCGGACTTGAACCGGCACGGTAGTCACCTACCGCAGGATTTTAAGTCCTGTGTGTCTGCCAATTCCACCACCCCGGCTAGACAGACTATTTTCTTGGAGCGGAAGACGGGACTCGAACCCGCGACCCTCACCTTGGCAAGGTGATGTTCTACCACTGAACTACTTCCGCATAATGGCTGGGCTAGCAGGATTCGAACCTACGCATGACGGAGTCAAAGTCCGTTGCCTTACCGCTTGGCTATAGCCCATAAATTTTTATACTATTAAAATGGGGCGGCTGATGGGAATTGAACCCACGAATGCCGGAATCACAATCCGGTGCGTTAACCACTTCGCCACAACCGCCACAATATAATGGTCTCTCTGGCAGGGGCAGTAGGAATTGAACCCACACTGACGGTTTTGGAGACCGTAGTTCTACCTTTAAACTATGCCCCTAGAGTAAAAAATGGTGGAGGGGGACGGATTCGAACCGCCGAACCCTCAGGGAGCGGATTTACAGTCCGCCGCGTTTAGCCACTTCGCTACCCCTCCAACATTAAATGGTGGCTCGGGACGGAATCGAACCGCCGACACATGGATTTTCAGTCCATTGCTCTACCGACTGAGCTACCGAGCCTTATTCAACTTGCGATAAGCATTGAATTTCTTGCTTCTCTAAACTCTAATATTTTATGGCGGTCCCGACGGGAATCGAACCCGCGATCTCCTGCGTGACAGGCAGGCATGTTAACCGCTACACCACGGGACCACACTAAAAGTTATTTTGGTTGCGGGGATAGGATTTGAACCTATGACCTTCGGGTTATGAGCCCGACGAGCTACCAGACTGCTCCACCCCGCGACGTTATATAGCTTACGGATGATGTTTTTTCTAAGAGGTCATCGTTTCCTCTTCTCGTAACGCTTTGTAGCTTGATGCGTCACGACATGTCGATGTGAATTCATGAAGTATAGCTCCATGCTCCACCCCGCGATAATATGAATGCTTATGGATGATGTTACTCATCGAAGCAATTGGCTTTCTTTTTCTCTACTTGCGTTTCCTCGAAATGGATTCGATGATATACAGTAAATAGATGGTCTAAGTTATTAAATAAATATGGGGGAGGAAGAGGGATTCGAACCCCCGCGCGGTTTAACCCGCCTGTCGGTTTTCAAGACCGATCCCTTCAGCCGGACTTGGGTATTCCTCCGAATGAAAAATCCTGGTGGAGCCTAGCGGGGTCGAACCGCTGACCTCCTGCGTGCAAGGCAGGCGCTCTCCCAGCTGAGCTAAGGCCCCAGATAATATTTATTTAATAGCCTAGCGACGTCCTACTCTCACAGGGGGAAGCCCCCAACTACCATCGGCGCTGAAGAGCTTAACTTCCGTGTTCGGCATGGGAACGGGTGTGACCTCTTCGCTATCGCCACTAGACTTATAAAATTGTGATAAGCTTCGCATTTCTTCGTTGGCTGCGCTCCCTGCGTTGCTCATGTACCCTTCAAACGTACATTCCGCTACTCGTGAACTTGCCGCCTCGAACTACTCGCTTCTAACAATTTTCTATTAGGATTTTTGATAAGCTGCGAATTTCTTCGTCAGTTTCAATTCTTGCGGTGCTCCGACGTACAGGATGTACTAGTGCCGACGTTGTCACAGGACGTGACGAACTTAGTCGGTTACCTTTCCGATACGCTCCACTCCTCAGAATTTCACTTCCTCGAACTTCTTGCTTCTGAAAATCCTTTTTTAAGTTGTGATAAGCTTCGAAGTGATTCGATGCTTATGATTGAGAGTCATTCTCTCAAAACTGGATAATGTACTAGAAGAATATCAACGCTTTATGTTTTGGATAAGCCCTCGACCGATTAGTATCTCTCAGCTCCACGTGTCACCACGCTTCCACCCGAGACCTATCAACCTCATCATCTCTAAGGGGTCTTACTTACTTAACGTAATGGGAAATCTCATCTTGAGGGGGGCTTCACGCTTAGATGCTTTCAGCGCTTATCCCGTCCACACGTAGCTACCCAGCTATGCTCCTGGCGGAACAACTGGTACACCAGCGGTGTGTCCATCCCGGTCCTCTCGTACTAAGGACAGCTCCTCTCAAATTTCCTACGCCCACGACGGATAGGGACCGAACTGTCTCACGACGTTCTGAACCCAGCTCGCGTACCGCTTTAATGGGCGAACAGCCCAACCCTTGGGACCTACTTCAGCCCCAGGATGCGATGAGCCGACATCGAGGTGCCAAACCTCCCCGTCGATGTGGACTCTTGGGGGAGATAAGCCTGTTATCCCCAGGGTAGCTTTTATCCGTTGAGCGATGGCCCTTCCATGCGGAACCACCGGATCACTAAGCCCGACTTTCGTCCCTGCTCGACTTGTAGGTCTCGCAGTCAAGCTCCCTTATGCCTTTGCACTCTACGAATGATTTCCAACCATTCTGAGGGAACCTTTGGGCGCCTCCGTTACTGTTTAGGAGGCGACCGCCCCAGTCAAACTGCCCACCTGACACTGTCCCTGAACCGGATCACGGTTCGAGGTTAGAACTTCAATACAGCCAGGGTAGTATCCCACCGACGCCTCCACGTAAGCTGGCGCTCACGCTTCCAAGGCTCCTACCTATCCTGTACAAGCTGTACCAAAATCCAATATCAAGCTACAGTAAAGCTCCATGGGGTCTTTCCGTCCTGTCGCGGGTAACCTGCATCTTCACAGGTAATATAATTTCACCGGGTCTCTCGTTGAGACAGTGTCCAAGTCGTTACACCATTCGTGCGGGTCGGAACTTACCCGACAAGGAATTTCGCTACCTTAGGACCGTTATAGTTACGGCCGCCGTTTACTGGGGCTTCGGTTCACAGCTTCGGCTTGCGCCTAACCACTCCCCTTAACCTTCCAGCACCGGGCAGGTGTCAGCCCCTATACTTCGCCTTGCGGCTTCGCAGAGACCTGTGTTTTTGCTAAACAGTCGCTTGGACCTATTCACTGCGGCTCTCTCGGGCATACACCCTAACAGAGCACCCCTTCTCCCGAAGTTACGGGGTCATTTTGCCGAGTTCCTTAACGAGAGTTCTCCCGAGCGTCTTAGAATTCTCTTCCCGCCTACCTGTGTCGGTTTGCGGTACGGGCACCTCTCACCTCGCTAGAGGCTTTTCTTGGCAGTGTAGGATCAGGAACTTCGGTACTTAATTTCCCTCGCTATCACAGCTCAGCCTTTATGGTAAGCGGATTTGCCTACTTACCAGCCTAACTGCTTAGACGCGCATCCATCAGCGCGCTTACCCTACCTTACTGCGTCCCCCCATTGCTCAAACGGTGAGGAGGTGGTACAGGAATTTCAACCTGTTGTCCATCGCCTACGCCTTTCGGCCTCGGCTTAGGTCCCGACTTACCCTGAGCGGACGAGCCTTCCTCAGGAAACCTTAGGCTTTCGACGGAGGGGATTCTCACCCCTCTTTTCGCTACTCATACCGGCATTCTCACTTCTAAGCGCTCCACCAGTCCTTCCGGTCTGACTTCGCTGCACTTAGAACGCTCCCCTACCCCTGTCCGTAAGGACAAGCCGTAGCTTCGGTGATACGTTTAGCCCCGGTACATTTTCGGCGCAGAGTCACTCGACCAGTGAGCTATTACGCACTCTTTAAATGGTGGCTGCTTCTAAGCCAACATCCTGGTTGTCTGGGCAACTCCACATCCTTTACCACTTAACGTATACTTGGGGACCTTAGCTGACGGTCTGGGCTGTTTCCCTCTTGACTACGGATCTTAGCACTCGCAGTCTGACTCCCGAGGATAAGTATTTGGCATTCGGAGTTTGACTGAGTTCGGTAATCCTGTGGGGACCCCTAGCCCAATCAGTGCTCTACCTCCAATACTCTTCCCTCGAGGCTAGCCCTAAAGCTATTTCGGGGAGAACCAGCTATTTCCGAGTTCGATTGGCATTTCACCCCTACCCACACCTCATCCCCGCATTTTTCAACATGCGTGGGTTCGGGCCTCCATTCAGTGTTACCTGAACTTCACCCTGGACATGGGTAGATCACACGGTTTCGGGTCTACGACCACGTACTTATTCGCCCTATTCAGACTCGCTTTCGCTGCGGCTCCGCCTTATCAGCTTAACCTTGCACGGGATCGTAACTCGCCGGTTCATTCTACAAAAGGCACGCCATCACCCGTAAATGGGCTCTGACTACTTGTAGGCACACGGTTTCAGGATCTCTTTCACTCCCCTTCCGGGGTGCTTTTCACCTTTCCCTCACGGTACTGGTTCACTATCGGTCACTAGGGAGTATTTAGCCTTGGGAGATGGTCCTCCCTGCTTCCGACGGGGTTTCACGTGTCCCGCCGTACTCAGGATCCGTCTCGGAGAGACGATCATTTTGGCTACAGGGTTGTTACCTTCTCTGACGGGTCTTTCCAGACCGCTTCGCCTATGATCGTCTTTTCTTACTCCATGTGAGACGTCCTACAACCCCAAGAGGCAAGCCTCTTGGTTTGGGCTAATTCCGTTTCGCTCGCCGCTACTCAGGAAATCGCATTTGCTTTCTCTTCCTCTGGGTACTTAGATGTTTCAGTTCCCCAGGTCTGCCTCCTCATACCCTATGTATTCAGGTATGGGTACCATCCCATTACGGATGGTGGGTTCCCCCATTCGGATATCCCCGGATCAAAGCTTACTTACAGCTCCCCGAGGCATTTCGCTGTTCGTCGCGTCCTTCTTCGGCTCCTAGTGCCAAGGCATTCACCGTGCGCCCTTTCTAGCTTAACCTACGTTTTAAAATAAGCTGCGAATTTCTTCGTCAGTTTTGTCCTTCCGGTACTCACGTATGTTAGATACGATCCGTTCCTCAGGACTTCACTTCCTCGAACTTCTTGTTTCTTTTAAAACTTCTAAAGTTTATCAAAAAACTTAAATAACTATAAAGGTTGTTGAATTCTTGACGACTCAAGTTACTCTTGGTTACACAAAGTGCAACCCAGTGAAATCTTGATGTCATTTCTAGTCATTATCCAGTTTTCAAAGAACGCATTAGACAAATAATAAGCGGCGAATTTCTTCGTCAATTTTGCCCTTGCGGTACTCACGTATTATAGATACGATCCGTTTCCTCAGGACTTCATTTCCTTGAACTTCTTGCTTCTAATTTGTCTTTTAAATTGAAAGAACTAAATCGAATTAAAAGATTAAATTCTTTCAAAACTGAACAAGGCTACTGTCTTGAATCACACCTTGAACAATCATCTTAGATATAACTTCATGCAGCCTTGCATCGAGGAAGCTTACTTCGAAGCGTTACTCGTAGACGCAGATGCAAAAAGCTAATAGAGAGTTTTGAGTTCTCTCAAAACTGAACAAAAAAGACCAAAGCGTACATACTCGAAGTATGCATCGACTAGAGTAAATACTCCATAGAAAGGAGGTGATCCAGCCGCACCTTCCGATACGGCTACCTTGTGACGACTTCACCCCAATCATCTGTCCCACCTTAGGCGGCTGGCTCCAAACGGTTCCCCCACCGACTTCGGGTGTTACAAACTCTCGTGGTGTGACGGGCGGTGTGTACAAGGCCCGGGAACGTATTCACCGCGGCATGCTGATCCGCGATTACTAGCGATTCCGGCTTCATGTAGGCGAGTTGCAGCCTACAATCCGAACTGTGAATGGTTTTATGGGATTGGCTCGACCTCGCGGTTTCGCTGCCCTTTGTACCATCCATTGTAGCACGTGTGTAGCCCAGGTCATAAGGGGCATGATGATTTGACGTCATCCCCACCTTCCTCCGGTTTGTCACCGGCAGTCACCTTAGAGTGCCCAACTAAATGCTGGCAACTAAGATCAAGGGTTGCGCTCGTTGCGGGACTTAACCCAACATCTCACGACACGAGCTGACGACAACCATGCACCACCTGTCACCTTGTCCCCCGAAGGGGAACGCTCTGTCTCCAGAGGTGTCAAGGGATGCCAAGACCTGGTAAGGTTCTTCGCGTTGCTTCGAATTAAACCACATGCTCCACCGCTTGTGCGGGCCCCCGTCAATTCCTTTGAGTTTCAGCCTTGCGGCCGTACTCCCCAGGCGGAGTGCTTAATGTGTTAACTTCGGCACTAAGGGCATCGAAACCCCTAACACCTAGCACTCATCGTTTACGGCGTGGACTACCAGGGTATCTAATCCTGTTTGCTCCCCACGCTTTCGCGCCTCAGCGTCAGTTACAGACCAGAGAGTCGCCTTCGCCACTGGTGTTCCTCCACATCTCTACGCATTTCACCGCTACACGTGGAATTCCACTCTCCTCTTCTGTACTCAAGTCTTCCAGGTTCCAATGACCCTCCACGGTTGAGCCGTGGGCTTTCACATCAGACTTAAAAGCCCGCCTGCGCGCGCTTTACGCCCAATAATTCCGGACAACGCTTGCCACCTACGTATTACCGCGGCTGCTGGCACGTAGTTAGCCGTGGCTTTCTGGTTAGGTACCGTCAAGGTACCGCCCTATTCGAACGGTACTTGTTCTTCCCTAACAACAGAGCTTTACGACCCGAAGGCCTTCATCACTCAGGCGGCGATGCTCCGTCAGACTTTCGTCCATTTCGGAAGATTCCCTACTGCTGCCTCCCGTAGGAGTCTGGGCCGTGTCTCAGTCCCAGTGTGGCCGATCCCCCTCTCCGGTCGGCTACGCATCGTCGCCTTGGTGAGCCATTACCTCACCAACTAGCTAATGCGCCGCGGGCCCATCCCGTAGTGTTAGGTAAACCCAACTTTTACAACAACACCATGTGGTGTCATTGATTATCCGGTATTAGCTCCGGTTTCCCGAAGTTATCCCAGTCTACAGGGCAGGTTGCCCACGTGTTACTCACCCGTCCGCCGCTAACCTTTCAAGAGCAAGCTCTTGAAAGGTCCGCTCGACTTGCATGTATTAGGCACGCCGCCAGCGTTCGTCCTGAGCCAGGATCAAACTCTCCAATAAATTGAAAATAGCTTGATATAAGCTCATTGTCACAAACGTGACGTTTTTAAAACATTGACGAGATATCATGTATCTCTTTATTTCGCTTGGCTTTTTGTTCAGTTTTCAAAGAACTTTTTTAACTGCCGTTTCAGCAGCGACAAGATTTATCTTACCAAATCCTGAATTCAAAATCAAGTCTTTTTTAAAACTTTTTTTGAACTGAATTTGGAAGTCGTTATTGCGTTGGCGACAAAAGTTATTATATGACGAATCGACTGAACCGTCAACTATAAATTATAGAAAAATAATTTTATCGTCAATTACTTAGAAACAGCAGTTTGTCCATTCATTAAATTATGATGAAGCAACTTATAAAAAAGGTCAATAATCTTTGATGAAATATATTGAGTTATAAGAGCGTAGAGTAATATCACCCAATCGATTGTAACTGCCAGTGATAAAAAAATAACCGAATTAAAAATAAACAGCAATTTTCCTGGCATTAAATTTAACTGTTTATGAAGCACATGCACAATAATAGCTACCCCACCTGACGAAGCACCACTAATGAACAAAAGACTGACTCCAAAACCAAAAAGAAACGCACCCAACATCATATCTATATAAACATAGGATATAGGATCATTCACAGAAGCACTAACTAAGCTTATCGTTATTGAAGTTATCGTTACAGAATACAATGTTTTTACTACACTAAAAAAACCGATCCATTTAAAAGCAACCGAAAGTAAAAGAAAGTTGAATATCCATAATGACAACTCATATCTAATAGAAAAAAGATGTTCCAACAATATAGCGATGCCCGCAGCACCACCTGATGGAATTGCATGAGGAAATAAAAAAAGGGACATCGCTAATCCTTGTAGTAAAGATCCAACGGTTAAAGATATCCCAACTGTACATTTATTCACCCTTCTACTATTTCAAACGATTCAGTAATTTCAATGCTATCTTTTACCGACTGAACCATAGAACAATTCTTTTTAGTTACAACTAACGACTTTTCAATTTTCTCTTCACTTAGGTTAGACCCTATAATCGTAAAATGCATGTGTATCTTTTGAATTTCTTGTGCTCCCTCAGGGTTTCTCGTAACTTCAGCAGATACTTTAATATCTTTATATTCAAGTCTCTTTTTCGCCAATACTTTGCGTAATACCCCTCCACTGCAGACTGCAACTGAAGATACTAATAGTTGGTACGGTCTAAAACCAAACTCCTCATTACCTGAAACATGTAGAGTTCCATATTCAAAGTCTGCTTTGAAACCATTTTCCTTCATTGTAAATTCCATTCAAACACTTCCTTCATCTTTATTATTTATATTTTACAAAGGTTTAAACAATACGTCATCCATTATGCAAAAAAAATTTAATTCTACTTTAAAATAATTTCCTTGAATATCTATTACTAGACATTACAATATGTATGTTAGATATGTATTTCAACTTCAATATTTACGGAGGACGATAATGAGTTCAGGCATTGAAATTAAACAAAATAATCCTAGCTACCGTTTTTCAGTATTACTCCTCTTGGTTTTAATTGCTGGATTTTCACAAGGTATGTTACTCCCCTTATTAGCAATCATGCTAGAACAAGCAGGGACTTCTTCATCATTAAATGGTTTAAATGCTGCAGCTTTGTATATTGGTATACTTTTAGCCTCTCCATTTATTGAGAAACCTGTTCGTAAGTATGGATACAAACCTGTAATTACAGTTGGGCTTATATTAATTATTTTATCTTTATTATTATTTCCTTTTTGGCAAGTCTTTTGGTTTTGGTTTATTTTACGGATGATCGTCGGAATAGGGGATAATATGGTCCATTTCGCAACACAAGTATGGATTACATCCACAAGTCACAGAACCAAAAGAGGAAGAAACATTTCCTTATACGGGTTAGCCTTTGGGTTCGGTTTTAGTGCTGGCCCCTTTATGACAAGATTATTATCTATTAATGAGTTTTTACCGTTTATTATCGCTGGACTCTTTAGCTTATTTTCTTATGGTTTTGTATTGTTTTTAAGAAATGAGTGGCCTGAAAGTGATATAGAAACAGCAAAACAAACAGGAACACTAGATAGATATAAGCAAGTCATTAAGTTAGCCTGGTTTGCATTATTGCCAGGGTTTTGTTATGGGTTTCTTGAAGCATCCATTCACGGAAACTACCCTGTATACGCACTCCGTTCTGGAATTACAATTGAGTGGGTTTCGATTCTTCTACCTGCTTTTGTAGTTGGTGGACTTATTACCCAATTACCTCTTGGCTTATTAAGTGATAAATGGGGGAGAAAAAAAATTCTACTTACTGTTACCTTTTTAGGGTCAATGTCTTTTTTCAGTATGATCTTTGTTGAACAATCATATCCCGTACTTCTAGTAATTTTTACGTTAGCGGGTGCACTGGTTGGTTCTTTATATTCGCTTGGCGTCATGTATTTGGCCGATTTACTCCCCAAAAATTTATTGCCAACAGGCAATGTTATGACAGCAGTAAGCTTTGGGTTAGGGAGTATTTTAGGACCATTAACTGGAGGTATTTTAATAGATCTTATGGATCGGGGAAGTATTTATTTTGCCGTTGGGGGAATTTTATTGATTATCTTTATTTTAGGAATTATTTATAAAGAAGCTGAACCTACATCTATTAAAACAGCAGCAACCGCATAACAAAGAGGCTGACTATCATAAGTCAGCCTCTTATGTTATCCGATTACTTCTCCAACGACCTTATGACTTGGTAACGATGATAAATTTTTGGGAACAACTTTAATGATTTTTGTTTGTAAGTATTTACCTAATTCTTTTGCTAAATCTTGTGAACCCACAATATAAACTCCCACCCATTGACATTCCCGCGATTTTCGATCAATTAACGGGGCAAGTCTTCTTAGCCAACGTTGTTGATTCACTTCTATTCGTTCTTGATACTGATCTTTGTGATTAGCACTTGATGCTATTCGTTCTGCCGTTGCTACTCCTTCGTATTTTCTCCAATTGTCACTTTCTACATTTAACGTATAACGTATTTCTTCATTCACTTCACCAAGCCGCGTATCCAAAGCAAGCAAATCGGTTTGTTGAAGTAATAACACTCCACTCGCTGGATATTGTTGTTGGATACGTTCTAACTGTTCAATTTCTGGATGTTTTTCCCAACAAAAACTATTTTCAACTGAAAGTTGCAAATGATGAAATTCCCATATATTCGCATCTAGTGACGCATATACAACAACAGCCTTTAACATGTCATGCTGACTTTCCAATAGCTGTTTTTCAACTTTCTTTTTTACATTACGGTAATTCTTTAATTCCTCATTGTCTTTCCTTGCTTTTACATACTGTTCTAACTTTTTCAATCCATTTTTCAACTGTAATTTCCAATCGTCTTGACCACTGCGAAGTGTGTTTAGATAAATGGTTAATACTCCCTTGTCACAATGGGATTCCCTTAATTCATCTAAGCGTTTTGAAAAAACCAATAAAATCATTCCCCCTTTAGGACAAGATATAACACTATTACCATATATATTCATTGTTAAACAAAAAAAAGAAGCACTTTTTAGTGCTTCTCAGAAATTTAGTGATAACCATTGGATTTATTTGCTGAACTACTTGTCTTATGATTATTGGAGTGCTTATGGCTCGTATTGTTTTTATTTTTATGGTTATGCTTTTTATTACTCATTTCAATCACCTCTCCAATTAGTAGAAGAAGGCGACCAACGTTAGTGGCCACCTTCTTTTCCAAGTTCCACATTGTTCATTTCAAAAAATTACATTCTGGGGTCGTAACGATTTTTGTCTTTCACAGACACCTCTTTCAACGAATTTGTATTTAACAAATTACACTTTCGGCATAATTGTTCAACGCAATTCACCTCTTGAGGTATTTACTGACAAAATGTTATTACCGTAATTTTAATCATTGATGTGGACTTGTTGGTTGAGGATAGCTAACCGCCGTCCTCGTTTATTATGATGTCCCGCTTATCAAAAAGTATGTACGTTTTTTATATTTTTTTTATTTCCCTCATCAGAAAAGATTATCTCACTATAAGATGAAGATTTCTCCTAAAAAATAACGTTTTATAAACCATTAAAAAGAAGAAAAAGAAAAGGTGACCACCGTTAAAGGGTCACCTTTTCCTCAAGTGCCTCACCATTCATTCAACTGCTTCTGGGGTCGTAACGATATTTGTTTTTCGGTAACACCTCTTTCAATGAAATCGCCTAACAATTTACATTTCTGCATAATTGTACAATGCAACCACCTCTTGAGGTTCTGATCAACAATCGTTATTTCCTTCAGCTTGATGGTGAAAACTTATTTCGAGGAAAGTTATTGCCTTCCTCCTCCATTATATTGTCTCAATTTCAAAAAGATATACTAAATTATTTTAAAAAAAATTAAATTCCTTCAAAAGGGTCTTCTTTGTTTGGTTCCTTTATTTTTTTAATATCTTCAACGACGTCCTTTGCGGCATTAATAACTTCCATGGAGCTTGTTTTAATATGCTGTGCACTTTCAGATATTTGTTTTACATCATCACTAACAGATCGAATTGCATCAGAAATTTGCGTACTAGTATCTTTAATTTTTCCAAATATCTCTTCGCGATTTTCCTTGATATAGGTTGTTGCATCTTGAGCTGCATGTTTCATTTCTTCCGCCCCCTTCACGATTTTCTTTCTCGTTTTAGGGTACGATAATAACGCAGTTACAACTACCGCGCTACCAATAATAAGCCCTTTACAAACAGAATTGCACTGTTTTTGTTCCATTGGTGTCCCTCCTCTGGAAATACTTTCTTTGTTCTAGTTTAACAATAATTCTACAAGGAAAAAAGGACAACATACTGAATGAACAACCAGTCAGGTTGCTTTGTAAAAAATAAACCCATCTTTATTTTCACATGTCACTTGTCCAGTCCACTCAAGTAAGTCTAAATGACCTAACGTTTCAGAAAACGTTAAATCAGGTTGCTTTTTATACACTTTTGGAAAAAGACGTTGAGTAATTTGATCGCATGATAAAGTGTCCTTTCCAATAAGTTGTTTTATATGCGCAGCTCGTTGATCTTGTTCTTTAACTCGCTCATCGACTAGATAAGGAATATCAACAATAGGCTCCCCGTGTCCAGGGTAAGCAATGTTTAATTTATAGTCTTTCAACATCATAAGTGAGTCTCGGTACTGTAATAATGACTTCGATCGCTCTTTTTGTTCTCCATATGGGGCCTCAATGATCGCATTAGATGAGATATGTTTTATAAGGTGATCTCCAGAAATGGACATTTGTTCACCTTCATTTATTAACATAATGTGAGATTGAGCATGTCCTGGCGTTTCAAGGACCTTCCATCCATTTAGGCCTGGAATACGGTCTCCACTTTGGACCACCTGATGAACCACAGCTTTACACGTAAACTGAAGGAAGGACATATTGCGAATGGATATGTCCTGTATTATTTTCGCGTTCATTCCGTGTTCAGTGAATAATTTCTCGAGAAACTCACTTGTTCTTTTTATAAAGGAAACATCTTGTTCAATCCAAGGTTTCACTTTACGATGGCCTGTAAGGTTCGCATTCGGAAATCGGTCAAGTAAACCAACATGATCAGGGTGGTGATGTGTAATAACAATTTGATCAATGTCATTTGCTGAATACCCTCGTACCTTTAACTCATCGCTTAATAAATGCCATCCTTCTTCTGTTTTCGGTCCAGTATCCACAAGGGTCAATGCTTCATGGCCTTCAATTAGATACACATTAACAGGGCCAACCAAAAAAGGCGTCGGCAGCGTAATTGTACTAACCTTTTGCTTGTATTTCGTATACGCCATGACTAACTCCTTTGGTTTTAACCACTTTTTTTGTTGTTAATGTAGCAATTTGTTCCTGATCATATTGTAAAACTTCCGCTAATACAGCTTCTGTATGTTCTCCTAATTCTGGAGATGGGTATAACTCTGCAAATGTTCCCTTTTCTTTATCGTATGTAGTTGCTACTTCAGGGTATCCGTCAAGTGGAGTAAAGATCAAGCGACGTTCTTCAACATATTTTGATGATGTTAATTCACCCGGTTCAAGCACTGGTGCCATACAACAGTCAACTTTTTGTGCGAAGCTCATCCACTCATGCATCGAATACGATAGGAACAGTTCTTTCATTTCACGGTAAATTGGGTTACTGTCTATCGTTTCAGACATATGTGCAGGTACCCACTCATCTTTACCAACAGCATTACAAAAATTAATCCAAAACTTTGGTTCTAATGCTCCTAAACTCATATAACGGTTATCTTTGGTTTTATAAACATGATATGAAATCATCGCACCCGTTAATTCAGCCACACCTTGTTGGCGGCCCTTTTCACTTGCTATTAAAACATGATTATTCATAAGTGATACCATAACATCCGTTAACGATAAATCGATATAGCTACCTTCTTTTTTAATAGACCGTTGAACGAGTGCTGCTAAGATAGCTTCGGATGCTGCCATCCCCCCAGCTAAATCGGCTAAAGTTATGGTTGGATGTACAGGTTCGCCATTTGTATCTTTTAATTGACTAAGCATTCCACTAAGAGCTATATAGTTAATATCATGGCTACCAAAATGACTTAATGCAGTATCTTGTCCATACCCAGTAAGTGAACAGTAAATGATATCTTTATTGTGTTTATTGACTTCTTCGTAGCCTAATCCTAGTCTCTCCATTACACCTGGTCGAAAACTTTCGATAACAACATCAGACTTTTTCATTAAATCAAGAGCAATCTGCTTGCCCTCTTTTTCCTTAAGGTTAAGAGCTATACTCTTCTTGTTACGGTTATTAGCTAAAAAAATTAAACCCGTGCCATCACGTTTATCTCCTAGCGCTCTTGCTGGGTCACCAGACAACGGCTCTACTTTAATAACTTCTGCTCCCATATCACTTAGTCGCAAACTCGCGTAAGGACCCGGTAAATACTGCGAAAAATCTAATATTCGGATTCCATCTAACATATTATTCTCTCCTAGTCTATTACTATTTCTGCATCTCACTTTCAAGAAAAAAGACTGACTTATTAGTGCTCTACACCATAACTTGTGGATAAAGTGCTTCTAACCCCTTTAGCATCTATATCGATAGTTGAGGTGTCTGACACTTACTATAAGTCAGCCTCGAAAGAATTTGTATTCAGTAGTATCGTTTAATTAATTATATACTTCTGTTAAAAATAGATCGGTTTCTAATGGCTCAAATCCATTCTCACTTTTGCGCAACTCACGAATTTCCATCGTCAATCTTTCAATTTTCTTTTCCATTTCTTCCAATACTTTCATCTCGACTGTCACCGTCATAGCTAACTCCCCCTAAATAATAATTTAATGAATATTCTGATAATTAAAGATGTTAATAATTACTTCATGTTGTCTTTTGACAACAATCACATGTCACTTGGGTACGATTATTCTTTTTATCCTGTATCGCTTTAAATCGTTTTAAATTTATGAATATTCTATCAACGTATTTAATGTTTGTAAACCTCTTTTTAAAATGTAATCGCTTACAGATTAAAACTTTTTTTTACCATCTTTTCCCCAGGTTTATCCACAGGTTGTGGATAGTGTGGGTAAGTATCTTTATATCTCTTTAAAAGTTCTAGCTTGTTTGTTTAATATGTGGATAGTTTTGTGGACAACATTTTTATCTGTTTTTTTGATCTAAATATACAAGAACATCTTGTACCCATTTCTCTTTCACTAGAATATTTTCAACGACCCGTCGAAACGAATTCACTGTTACTTCCCTATATAATCTTGATAAAAGGTTTACTCTCCTTTGTTGACGCTCTAATTTTCTTTTAATGCCTTTTTTATATGTCTCTGGTCTTTCAAAAATATCCTGATCAACAGCGACCATTTCTCCTGCTAACTGATAATAAAGCCACTTAAGCTGCTCGTCATTCTCTCTTCTAACTTGAATAATTTGTGCTAACAATTGTTTACTGTCTTCTGTTTCAGCAATGACCATTAAGAAATCAAAAGTTATGACCGCTGTGCTTTCCCTTGTTAAGAGTTGTTTTATTATATTTAGAGATGCATTATTCCTATAAACGTACTGATAATAATTCACTTTCTTCCCCTACTTTCTTTGTTGTTCATCTTTTAAACATATGAGTCAGGAGCTTGCTCTATACGAGAGTGTTAATTCGATAAACTTTTACATATTTCGCCAAATTATATTATTATTCGAAAAATTGTAACAATTTCTTCATACTATTTTTACAAACTACGTTTACAATGAACATATAAAAATATAAATAAAAAGGTATGATGAGAGATGAGAAAACATGCACCATCATTTGAGGATTTGGTTCTTGAAAACAAAAAACAATTACTTCAAGACCCAGTCGCTTTAAATAAAATTGAAAAAAGAATTGAAGAACGAAAAGCAAAAGAATTCGAAAGCTTAACCATTGTGGAAAAAAATAAAAAAAGAGCATAAAATTACTCTGTTCAAAGCAAGTACATGTCTATATTAGTGAGAGAACTCAAAAAAAAGCTAGAAGATCCTTAAGTAGTTCCGTTTTTGTGGAGAAACATTAGAAATAAGGTTCGAATTAGCATATCAATTAGCATACAAATTGATATGCTTTTTTCGGTGATATAAATTTATATAATTATTCTATTAAAAAGGGGTTTAAATAGGTGTTAAATGAGGATGAAATCATTACTCTTATAGAAGAAGATGAATGGATGATGGAAATATTAAAAACTGCTAGATCATTAAACTTACCCGATTGGTGGATTTGTGCAGGCTTTATTAGGTCAAAAATTTGGGATGTTTTACATGGATTTAGTAAAAGGACAACGATTCCAGATATTGATGTAATCTATTTTGATACAACAAAACTTAATGAATTAGAAGAAAAGAAGGTAGAAGAAAAACTCAAATCTCTTTTACCGAATTTTCCTTGGTCTGTTAAGAATGAAGCTAGAATGCACCTTAGAAATAATGTTGAACCTTACTTTTCTTCTGTTGATGCAATTTCAAAGTTTCCAGAAACAGCAACAGCATTAGGAGCAAAGTTAGATGAAAGAGGCAAGGTTTTTTTAACTGCTCCTTGTGGAATTAGTGATGTTGTCAATTTAGTAGTTAAACCGACGCCGTATTTTATGGAAAACAAAAACCTTGCATCTATCTACAATGAGCGTATCCTTAAAAAAAATTGGAAAGCTACATGGGATAAGGTAAGCGTTCATAAAATATAAGTAAATAGAGGGGTATATGTTCTCAGCGCTCGGATTGATAACCAAGCGTTTTTTTGCGTATCTAAATAATAGGGTACTTCAACATAACTATTGTTCCATTTGAAATATTTATGGTCTTTTCAGCACCTTACTGTTTTATGTTATTGATAGTTCTTTAACACATTTTGAAGTTTTAACGCTAAGCCCACGTCACCTTTGATTTTTAACTTTCCACCCATAAAAGCCATCGTTGGATTTAGTTTTCCTTCCACCAATTTTAAAAAATTAGAATCGGCTAACGCAAGAGTGCATTTTGGCTCAAAGACCTCTCCGACAACATATTCTACGTGCCCGTTTTCAAATTTAATTTGGTACGTCCCTTCATCTTCACCAGTCAAATCAAATTGATATGTTGTTTGTAGACTTTGAATTCCTTCAGGTTCATTGTTCATTTTCTCCTGTAATTTCTCTAACGTTTCTTTTACCGCCATTATACTCGCCCCTTTGTTATTCATAAACAAAGTGTACCATAAAATGAATAGTCATTCATTATTTGTTTTTAAAACTCCCTTACTATTTGACCCTTGTATTTCTTGGATAATTTTATTAAAAACATTCTCTCGAATCTCTTTCTTTTCATTAAGTAAATGGTGTTTTCCTTCGTCATACAAGAGAATTTCACTATTATGAAATTGTTTAGCAACAAAACGACAATTATACTTCCAGTCCACTGTTTCATCATCGACTCCTTGGAGTACAAGAACTCGATGATCGTTGCCTTTCACTGTATGAATTCGATCATTCCAATCGATTAACGCCTTTAACCAATTAAGCGGAACAGTCTTCGGCTGACATGGATCTCGTTGTATAAATTGAGTAAATCGTTTATCAGAACTACTTTCGCGAATGACCCTCTTTACTTTTTTTACAATAGGCTTCGCCAAATAATACCCTAACTTTGTAATTGTCCACAGGTTTGAACGTATAAGCGGAGCAACTAAGATGATAGAAGCCAAACTCTGTTGATATCGTGTGAGTAAATCATTCACCACTACAGCCGCTCCCGTGCTATGGGCGATAACATGAAGTCGAGAGCTATACTGTTTTGTTACTTCCTTTACTAAAGCCTCATAAACCCGTTGATATTCTTCAAAATGAGTAATGTCAGCTCGTTCTCCACTAGATAAACCATGTCCTGGCCAGTCAAAAGTAATGACCGAATAACCTTCATCTGTTAAAAAGTGGATCGTCGCACTTAATATCCCTACGTGATCAAGATAGCCATGCAACAGTAAGACCACTTCACCACTTTTCCCGTGAATTGGGGAGAACACCTGAACTTTTATGCTATAGTTATCCACAGGAAGATTTCCTATATGATACCTTATATACTCCTGTGGTAATTTGTAGTGCTCAAGATATTGACAAATATCCTTTGTTTGCCTTGAAGGATTTCTAAAGTCAATGCTTTCCATCACTTTCTGTAATTGATTTATAACTCTTTGTATTTCGTTTCGATTTTTGTTCAACGTAGGTTTCTCCTAATAATTTATTAGTGAACTATACAACTTATTGGATATCGTCTAATTTCTATATTATATTATCACTTCGGTACTAAGGGATTACGAAAAATAGACTTTGGTTTTTCTTAAAATCAGTCAAAGCCAAAACTTTCTGGAGAATTTTTTTAAGCTATCACCACAATTTGCAGTCAATCTCCCAAAAAAAAGTTTGAAAAAATTTTTTCTTTTCTTTTAACCGAATTTATATGTACCTCTTTTCTAAAAGATTAAGTGGTTTATTGCTAATCGATAGTAATCCAAGCGAAAATTTGGCTTACTGTCCAATAGTAACAAAGTATTTTATATTATTATCTATGAAGTGGATATTTACAATCAACATTTCTAACCTTTCCTTGTCAATACCATGGTAAACATGTTCATCACTTTTGATTGGACTTTCTTTTGACAGTCATGTGACCAGTATGTTGATAATTATTAGATTAGATGCGGTCAAATGATGAAACTTACTATATTAATAAAAAAATAGGAACATAAAGTTAATTCTTTATACCTCAACTTCTTTCCCCCTACCCACCTAATAAATTCAACATTGATGTTTTGTTAAGTTCGAAATAAAAGCTTTCTTCTTTGTCCTTTTGGCCTTTTCAGAAAAACTAGAAACGGAACTAACGTTAATACGACCGACAGTAAACCTACTGGACCAATGATCGTTAATAAGAAAATAGATCCAATCATACTGTTATAGAAGAAATGACAGAAGATGGCCGTTACAAATCCATATCTTTTATATACAAAGTAGAAAAATGGCCCTACGATCAGTACAAATTCAAAGATGCGAATATGCCAAGGAACCATATGATATCCAATATGTCCAATCCCCCATAAAAAGGACGTAGCTAATACAGAAACCACAACTCCAAAACGATCAAAAGCTGGAATTAAATAGCGTCGGAAAATGGTTTCCTCACTTATGGATGCACATATTCCAAGTGATAACGCAAAGACAGGTACAGCCCAAAGAGGAGTATTTAAGAAAACTGCATAATCCATTACGGGTGAAGACCAAGCCCCGAAGTAAGCGGATAAACCATAAAAAATGGTCGTTAAACTAGTCGACACAATCATGAGTAAAAAGCCATTCCAAACCGCTGGTTGTAATTTTTCAGCTATTTGGCTAAACGGTTGAACATAGTCTGTTTTTTGGGCTGTAATTAGCAAAATGGCAAAAGTCGCATAAGTAAGGACTCCTGAAAAGAGAAGGCTAAACATATCGACGGTCCCCATCGCCAAATACAGTCCACAAAACCACCCAACACCAGCTAATAATGATATAAGGGTTGGTCCTAGAAAAGCCTCGATTTGATTATTATTTAACTTTTTGATCAATTGAACTGTTGCTACAATTGCAACTACAACAATCGTTACCATAAAAACTAAGGCCAGTATCATTTCCCATAAATTAAAGATTTCTGTAGAAAAAGGGTATTGATCTACTTCACCATACTTATGAAACGCTAAAATCGTATTGTCGTAGACGGAAATCCGTACTTTTCCCTCAATTTCTCCAGCCACTTCACCGCGACTATAAATATAATCGATATCACCAAATACACCCTTATGTTCCTCTACTTTTACGAATCCGCTTCCAAATAAGTTCTCCAGGAAATTGTTTATTTCTTGATCATTTTCTACATGGATGTACAGGTTATTAGCTCTTACGATATCAGAAGTAAACGGATCGACTTCGAAAAGATAGTTATCAAGTACGATAGAAATCGTATAAATTGGAATTTCATTTGTTAAACGTTCTATTTCTTCATTGGTCCACTTTTCCTCTGTGATGTATTGGCCAATACTTTCGTTTGCTCGCGTTTCAATTGTCGGCGATCTGTCTCCTACATCAATGTTGAGATCCATTTTTTTACTAAATACCTCAATGGCTTCAATCGCTTCCTCTTTAGACACCTTTTGGATCGGATATGAAGGTTCTGAAACAATTGAATAATAGACTGCTAGGAAAAGAACGGAGAGGATGGAAAGGGTAACAAGTGGTCTTAATGTAGTCAATGACGTTCATCCTTTCACCTATCGAAATTAGTAATTAAAATATATACGATTGATTATTTAGATAGTTTCATTTTAACTATGATTTGCCGAAAAGCCCTTAAAAATTATAAAAAAACCACCCATCAATATCTTGAACATGATAGGGTGGATATACTATTAAGTTAATTTCCTTCTAGCAAAATCGACGAACCTAAATTTATCAGGTCTATGACGAGACTCTGTGTATTGAAATAGACTTGCATCATCTAAATATACAAAGTTTTTTACAACAACAATATTAACGAATCCATCCAAATTAAGAAACCGTCGGTCTTCTTCTGTCGGTTCTTCAATCGTAATTTCTTTTTTCGCAAAACTAATCGTTAAACCTAATTCTTGTTCAATATGCTCATAGATCGAATCTTCACATATGGATTTTGTTAGGTCAGGAACATATTTTATCAATAAAAAATCTTTATCTAAAATAATTTTTTCCTTTGCAATTTCTCGAATACGAATAACCTTCCAAATCCTATCATCGTCAGTTGCCTGCAATTGTTCTTTTAGAAAGGTATCTGGCTTTATTTCACTAAACTCTTCCACTGTCGTGCGGGCTCTATTACCCATTTTTTTAGCCAGTTCTTTAAAACTGACGAGCCCTGAAATCGGGAAATTTAATTTTTGGACGTCTAGGACAATTGATCCTTTTCCTTGTACTTTTTGAATAAACCCATGTTCGGATAAAAGCTTTAACGCTTTTCGAATCGTCTCTCTCGACGTCGAGTATAGTTCGACAAGATCATTTTCTGAAGGAAGGAGACTATTCACTGGATAGTCTCCTTCTTGTATTTTAGTTGCAATCTCTTCATATATTTTTACATATTTATTTTTCACAAATATCACCAATTATAATTGTATCATTTTTTCTTTATATGATAAACGATCGATTCATAAGGGCGAACGCTTATCTGCTCAGTTAGTGATGTTGATTCATTGTAATTCGAAATAAGCAATTGGTGTTCAAATAAATCTAAATCAATGAAATTGGGGATCTTATACGTTAGTTGGTTGTCGTAAAAATTACTAATAACTAGCAGCTTTTCATCTTTAAAAGAACGAACAAAAGCAAATATCTCCTGATGATCTCGATCGATCAGATGATAGTCCCCGTACGTAACAATATCATGGCATTTTCGTAATTGTATTAACTTTTGGTAGTGATAGAAAACAGAATTAGGATCTTGTAGTGCTTTTTCTGCATTAATATCCTCGAAATTACTAGCAACATTAATCCAAGGAGTTCCTGTTGTAAAACCAGCGTTTTCTTCGCTTTTCCATTGAACTGGTGTTCTTGAATTGTCACGGGATTTACGTTTAATGATCTCCATGATATCTTCTTCTGCCATGCCTTTATGCTTCATAATTTCATAATAATTTAACGTTTCAACATCGCGATATTCACTAATGCGGTCGAATTTCGGATCCGTCATCCCAAACTCTTCACCTTGATAGATATACGGCGTTCCTTGCATCATATGGATCGTTGTTGCCAGCATTTTCGCCGATTCATTGTGAAACTTCCCGTCATTTCCGTAACGAGTTACAACACGGGGTTGATCATGGTTACACCAAAATAGTGCATTCCACCCTCCACCTTTATGCATTTCGACTTGCCATTTCGAAAGAATATCTTTTAACGAAAGAAAGTCCATCTCTCCAATCGCCCATTTTTCCCCGTTCGGATAATCGACTTTTAGATGATGAAAGTTAAACGTCATGCTTAATTCGTTTCGATCTGGATTTGTATATTGAATGCAGTGATCAATCGTCGTTGAAGACATTTCGCCGACGGTCATAATGTCATATTTAGAAAACACTTCTTTGTTCATTTCTTGCATATATTCATGAACACGTGGTCCATCGGTATAAAATTTTCGTCCGTCTCCTGGAGGAACAGAACCATCATCAATAGGAAATTGCTGATCTTTTGAAATTAAATTGATAACATCTAAGCGGAAACCATCGACCCCTTTTTTAAACCAGAAATGCATCATATCGTAAACTTGTTTTCGCATCTCTTCGTTTTCCCAATTAAGGTCCGCTTGAGTTACATCAAAAAGATGGAAATAATATTGTCCTGTTTGGTCATCGTACTTCCAAGCTGACCCACCGAACTTTGAAACCCAATTTGTAGGCTCCGTGTTATCAACTGGATCTTTCCATATATAAAAGTCACGATATTTATTGTCTTTAGACTGTTGTGACTGCTGAAACCATTCATGCTCAGTTGAAGTGTGGTTTACGACAATATCCATAATGACCTTAATGTTTCGATCATGTGCTTCAGATAATAATCGGTCAAAGTCTTCCATTGTTCCGTATTCTTCATGTATTGAAAAATAATCACTAATATCATACCCATTATCTCGTTGTGGTGATTTGTAAATCGGTGTTAACCAAATAACATCAATACCTAGCTTCTTTAAGTAATCAAGCTTATTAATAATTCCTTGAAGATCACCAACACCATTACCTGTTGTATCGTTAAAACTCTTTGGATAAATTTGGTATACTGTGGATTTTCTCCACCATTCGTTCATTGCTTTCATGTGCTGCACCGCCCCTTGAAGTTATTTTTCAACTAAATAGACTCTCGCTTCATATGGTTTGAACGTTTGTTTCTGAAGCTCGTTCTGGTCATAATTACTAATTAGTAACGTTGCCTCACCTAAATTCTCTATGAGTTGAACTGTAGTTGTTTCATCATAAAAGTTACATATCACGTATATTCTTTTATTTTCTAGCTCTCGTTGATAAGCAAAAACGGTAGGATGGTCTTCTAACAATAATTGATATGATCCATATACAATCACGTCGTATGTTTTTCTCAGTTGTATTAATTTTTTATAGTAATGGAAAATGGACATTGGGTCTTCAAGCGCTCGTTTTGCATTAATTTTCATATAATTAGGATTGACATTAATCCACGGTTTCCCTGTAGTAAAACCCGCATTGAGATGATCATCCCATTGAACAGGTGTTCTTGCGTTATCTCTACTTTTTGCATGTATACTCGCCATGATTAGCTCTTCTGCTACACCTTGCTCTTTCTCTTCGTTATAAAAGTTTAGTGTTTCGATATCTCGGTAATCTTCAATTGATGAGAACGCAACATTCGTCATTCCAAATTCTTCACCTTGGTATACATAAGGCGTTCCTTTCATCATATGTAATAACGTAGCAAGCATCGTTGCTGAAGCACGGTGGTACTCTCCGTCATGACCAAATCGAGAAACAGAACGTGGCTGATCATGATTGTTAAAATATAAACTGTTCCAACCTTCACGTTCCAATTCAATTTGCCACTTGGATAAATTGTTTTTCAAATCTTGTAACTCTAGTTCTTTTAAATCCCATTTTCCATTTGGTCCATTATCAAGCCCCATATGTTCAAATTGAAAAACCATATTTAGTTCATCTCTAGCTTCAGCTGTATACAATTTTGCCAAATCTGGTGAGACCCCTGGCATTTCGCCAACTGTCATAACATTATAATTTGAGAGGACTTTTTGATTCATTTCTTGTAGGTATTTATGAATTTTCGGTCCATTTCGATAATACTTACTACCTGATGCGTATTTTTTCCCTGGCTTTACTTCATCATCAGGAAGCCCTTCCACTTTACTAATAAAATTAATTACATCCATCCGGAATCCATCTATTCCCTTTTCTAACCACCACGTCATCATCTTATAAATATCTTCACGTAAGTCGGGGGTTTCCCAATTCAAATCTGGTTGTTTTTTAGAAAAAAGGTGTAAATAGTATTCATCCGTCTGTTCATCATACTGCCAAGCGGACCCGCCAAAGTTCGAACCCCAATTATTAGGTTCCTTCCCCTCTTTTGCTGGTCTCCATATGTAATAGTCCCGGTACTTGTTAGTTTTCGAGGAACTGGATTCAATAAACCACGGATGCTCATCTGAACTATGATTTACGACGAGATCCATAATCAGTTTCATTTCTCGGTTGTGCACTTCTTTCAACAGTTGTTCCCAATCTGCCATTGTCCCAAATTCACCCATAATATCTTGATAGTCACTAATATCATAACCATTATCATCATTCGGTGATGAGTAAACAGGTGAAAGCCAAATAACATCAATTCCTAATTCTTTTAGATAATCTAGCTTTGAAATGATACCTTGGAGATCTCCTATACCATCTCCATTTGAATCCTTAAAGCTACGTGGATATATTTGGTAAACAACACTCTCTTTCCACCACGCCTTTTTCATACTGACCACTCCACACTCTTCATATTTTGAAAAAAACCATTGGTTGCGAAAAAGCATACCAATGGTATTTGTTTGTAATTTTCTACTTTAATTTTTTAAATTTGGCATAAAAGTATGTTAATGTAAACGGAATAATAATCGCAATCCCCATACCAATAAAGTACGGGACCCACTTATCTGCAACAATGGAGAAAAAGGCTGGCAATCCCCCAACACCAATTGAAGGAGCAATAACATTACTAATCGTAATAAACATAGCAGCAATAGACGATCCAATGATAGCGCAAATGAACGGATATCTAAAACGTAAATTGACTCCAAACATGGCTGGTTCCGTTATTCCTAAATAAGCCGAAATGGATGAGGACAATGATAAACCTTTTAATTTTTCTTCTCTTGTTGCAAAATACATAGCTAATGCAGCAGAACCTTGTGCAATATTAGACAATGCAACAATTGGCCATAAAAATGTCCCACCAATACTTCCGATTAATTGTAAGTCAACAGCTAAGAATGTATGATGCATACCTGTAATTACGAGTGGTGCGTAAATTGCTCCGTATAGCAACCCCCCAATAGCTGCAAAGTTACCAAATATCCCGACAAACAAAGCAGTAATCCAGTTACCGATCGTAAATGTGATTGGTCCAATTGCAACGAAGGCAATGAAACCTGTTACGAGTAAAGCAATTGGGGCTACAACTAATAACTTGATCGTATCTGGTACACGTTTATTAAGAAAAATTTCCATTTTCGCTAATACATACGATGCAAAAAGGATTGGAAGGACTTGTCCTTGATACCCTAATTTTGCGATCTCCAAGCCGAATAAATTCCAATACGGAATTTCACCTGCTTCTAATGCAGCCCCATAAGCCCATGCATTCAGAAGGTCAGGATGCACGAGCATCAGTCCCAGGACGATACCGAGTAGAGGATTTCCTCCAAACCGTTTTACGGCTGACCAACCTATTAATGCAGGAAGAAAGACGAAGGCGGTATTTGCAATTAGATTAATAATTCCAGCAAAATCAGCCCATTGCTCATGTACGTCTACTATCCCTTGTCCAGGGTAAAAAATATCAGGTGCAGTTAATACGTTATTAATCCCCATTAACAAACCAGCGGTAACGATTGCTGGTAAAATCGGGATAAAGATATCAGCTAATGTTTTAATCGCACGTTGAAGCGGATTTAAATTTTTCTCCGCTGCACTTTTCGTATCTTCTTTTGATGCTTCCCCTATTCCTGTTAGCGCTACCAGTTCTTTATAAACTTTATCGACTAATCCTTGTCCAATGATGACTTGGAATTGTCCATTTGTAGAAAATGATCCTTTAACCATTTCTAGATTATTCAATTGTTCTTGATCGACTTTACTTTCATCATGTAACGCAAAACGTAAACGGGTTACACAATGACTCGCAGACGATATATTATCTTTGCCGCCGATGGCTTCGATAACTTGCTCAACTGACTTTTTATTCACGTCGGCCATTTCTAACTCCCCTTTGATATCGTTTTCATTTCACCGTAAAAATTGAAACTTCATTCAGTCAAAGGTGTCCTCTTCCCTACTGAATGTTAGTTGAAACCCAAACAATGTGACTCATAAGACGATTGCCACAGGATACGGTGTTTTTAATCTTTTTCTTGTTCACACAAAGCCTGACAGCCTTTCCACCAATTAAACGGGATAAATGAGTGTCTTTAATCTCTACCGTTTAATGTTTCTTTACATTAGGTTCTTATTCGCGATAAATCAATCAACATACTATTTTTCATACTTGTATATACAAGGAAACTATACTCAGGATTTTAACTTGTATATACAACCTTGTCAATAAGTAAAAATACAAAGAAAACACTAGAAGATTTTTATACTTCTAGTGTTTCTCTAAAATAAATATATTTTTCTATGTTTCTTTGATTATTTTTGCCCTAAAATTATAATCGACAGTTAAGTCATTGTTCCAACACAGCTATAATAAACTTATGGAATTAGCAAAATCTGCTTAGAGATAAAGGTAGTAACAAATTTCAATTGAAGGAAGAATATTTATAAATACTCCTCATGCTCATTTAATATTTGGAAATATCGCTAATAGTGTTCTTTCATAACCCTTTTCAATTATTAATCCAATTGTTATAGTATTTCAAAATCAAAGTTTTCTTTTTCAAGTTCATTAGCTATTACCATATAACCTTATCCACCCACTTTGGAGTGCATAATTTACTCTTGCTAAAAAAATGAAAATTAATTTATTACAACAAGATCAACAAATTTATGCTTTAACAGAAATAACTTCGATTTGTTTTTCTACTTGTTTAATTAAACGGTTAAATACTATATCATCACAGTATATTGACACTTTAATAAACAAAAACTTTGCGTTTTCAATAGCTTTAACCATTAATTTTTCTATCATCACTCCAAAACGTGAGAAGATATTAGTCAAGCTAGGAAGTACTGTCAACTGATTATCAGTTAATATTTTTATGGATTTAGTCATAAATTCCCTCACTTTGCGCAATCTTGTTATAAAATAAAATTATTAATAAATCTTCGTATCTGAACCATAACTTTCTATTTTTTGTTTAACACTATCTAGGAAACGGCCACAAACAAGTCCATCTAAAATTCGGTGATCTAAGGAGAGGCAAATATTCATCATATCCCTAACAGCAATCATATCATTAATAACTACTGGTCGTTTGACAATAGCTTCAACACTTAGTATCGCCGCTTGCGGTTGGTTAATAATTGGGTTTGAAAGAACGGATCCAAAAGAACCTGTATTATTCACCGTAAATGTGCCGCCACTCATATCTTCCATCGTTAACTTCTTTTCTTTTGTTTTTGTAGCTAATTGATTTATCGTTTTTGCTAAACCGTATATACTTTTTTGATCTGCATCCTTAATGACAGGTACAAACAGCTCTTGATCTGTAGCTACAGCTAATGAAATATTAATCTCCTTTTTGATTACAATTTGTTGACCTGTCCACTGTGAGTTTAGAATAGGGAACTCTTTAAGTGATTCAACAACAGCTTTAATAAAGAAAGGTAAGTAAGTTAGATTAAATCCTTCTTTCTTCTTAAAATCTTCCTTTATGCTACTTCTGTACTTTACTAGATTAGTAACATCACATTCAACCATTATCCAAGCATGTGGAGATGTATGTTTACTCTCAACCATTCTGTTTGCAATAGTCTTCCGAATATTAGTTACTGGTATGACTTGATCCCCACTACTGACATCCGCGCTAGTTGTGGTTGAAATATTCTCTTGTACAGTTGTTTTCAAATTATCTCGTTTCTGTTTTGGAGGAAGGACTGTAGAAGGATCTATCGTTGGCACTTCTTCTACCACTGTAGCTGCTACTTGTTTATTTCCTTGTTCTTTTACAAATTCTAAGATATCTTTTCTTGTAATTCTTCCTCCGGCTCCAGATCCCTTAATCATTGATAATTCTAAGTTATGTTCTTGTGCTAATTTTAATACCAATGGCGAAAAACGCGGCTTCTCCTCTTCTTGATTAATACTAACAACTCCTTCAGAAGGGTTTCCAATAGATGTAGTAGTTTCAGAAGAGCTTGCCTTTTCACTATTAGTCATTAAACATATTAAATCTCCCACAGCAACAGTTTCATCTTCTTGCACCAAGATTTCAGAAATCGTTCCATTAAATGAAGATGGAACTTCAGCTGTTACTTTATCAGTGATTACCTCACAAATAGGTTCATACTTTTTGACTTGATCTCCTACATTAACTAACCATTTAGCTACAGTGCCTTCGGTAACACTTTCGCCGAGCTGGGGCATTAGGATTTTTTCTGGCACAATTATCACCTCATTTACTAATATTCTGCTATTTCTTTCATTGCTTTATAAACTTTGTCTGCATTTAACATAAAAAACTTTTCCATTCCACCGTTATAAGGTGTAGCAGGAACATCAGGTCCACCAAGACGTTTAATTGGAGTATCTAGGTCATACAAACACTCTTCTGAAATGATTGCAGATACTTCTCCTCCAATTCCTCCTTCTTTATTATCTTCATGAATAATTAGCACTTTTCCAGTCTTTTTGGCGGCCTCTACAATGGACTCCTTATCGAGTGGATATAGTGTACGTAAATCTAAAATATGAGCACTGTATCCCTCTTTCTCTATTCTTTCAGCAGCTTGGAGAGCGAGATGTAAAGTTAATCCATATGTAATAACTGTAAAATCTTCTCCTTCTCGCTTCACTTCCGCTTTTCCAATGGGAACTGTATATTCTGTTTCTGGTACTTCACCTTTAATTAGTCGATAACATTTCTTATGTTCTAGATATAGAACTGGATCCTCATCACGAATTGCAGAAATTAGCATTCCTTTTGCATCATACGGTGTTGCTGGAGCAATCACCTTTAATCCAGGAATATTACAAAACATAGCTTCAATACATTGAGAATGATAAGGTCCCCCATGTATCCCTCCACCATAAGGTGCACGGATGACCAGTGGACAATTCCAGTCCCCGTTTGACCGATATCTCATTTTCGCAGCTTCACTGACAATTTGGTTAACAGCTGGCATAATAAAATCCGCAAATTGCATTTCAGCAATAGGCTTAAGCCCATAAGCTGCCGCTCCAACAGCTACACCTACAATAGCCGATTCTGCAAGTGGGGTATCTAAAACTCGCTCTTCACCAAATTGATCATAGAGTCCTTGTGTAGTCTTAAATACTCCTCCTTTATAACCAACATCTTCTCCAAGTACAAAAACTTTTTCATCACGGTCCATCTCTTCACGCATTGCCTGATTTATTGCTTCAATATACGAAACTGTTGCCATTTCTTATTCCTCCTTTTCTGCATATACATGTTTTAATGTATCTTCTGGGTTAGGTGCTGGTGCGTTCTCAGCATATTCTGTAGCCTCATCAACTTCCTTAGAGACCCAATCATTTATTTCCTTCTCAACCTCTTCAGTTAATACTCCAACTTCTTTTAAATATTGATTAAAAAGCGGAAGGGGATCTTTTTTCTTTTCTTCTTCAACCTCTCCTTCAGGACGATAAGCTCGATCATCATCATCTGATGAATGAGGAGTAAAGCGAAAACAATTAGCTTCTATTAATGTAGGACCTTCTCCACTTCTTGCCCTTTCTACTGCTTTTTTCATTACCTTATAAACTTCTAGAGGGTCTGCCCCATCAACACTAACACCTGGAAATCCATATCCTTGGGCACGATCAGCTATGCTATTACATGCTACTTGTTTGGAATATGGTACTGAGATTGCATACTTATTATTTTCACAGAAGAAAATAACAGGAAGTTTGTGTACACCTGCAAAATTTGCCCCTTCATGAAAATCTCCTTGGTTACTCGAACCTTCGCCAAAAGAAACAAACGCTACAAGATCTTTTCCTTCCATTCTCCCTGCTAAGGCCAATCCAACTGCATGTGGTACCTGTGTTGTTACTGGGCTAGACCCCGAAAGAATTCGGTACTTTTTCCCACCGAAATGTCCAGGCATCTGTCGCCCTCCACTATTTGGGTCTTCTGCTTTCGCAAATGCATTTAGCATTAAATCCTTGGCTGTCATACCGAAAACAATAACTACCCCTGCATCTCGATAATATGGACATAGATAATCTTTATTTCTGTCTAAGGCGTAAGCAGCTCCTACCTGAGCAGCTTCTTGGCCCTGACATGATAGAACAAATGGAATTTTTCCTGCACGGTTAAGTAGCCAAGTTCTCTCATCAACCTTACGAGCTAATAGCATATCCCTGTACATTGCAAGGACTTGATCATCTGATAAACCCAATTCTTTGTGTTTGTTTTTTACTAGTGGCGTAGTAACATTATTCATAATGAAACCTCCTTGATATTTCAAAGATTTATTTTTGTGAATTTATACTAGATTTCTAGAAAAACAACTTACAAAACTCACCTATGAATGTATAGCAAGTTTGTCTACTGCAAGAGCTGCTTCTCCTAGAACTTCTCCTAAAGATGGATGAGGGTGAATAGTTTGAGAGATCTCCCATGGTGTTGCATCAAGAACTTTCGCTAGAGCCCCCTCAGCAATTAGATCTGAAACATGAGGACCGATCATGTGAACACCTAATAAATCATCTGTCTTTTCATCAACTACTAATTTTACAAATCCGTCAGATTCTCCATAGATTAAAGCCTTACCAATAGCTTTGAATGGAAATACCCCCGTTTTAAGAGTAAATCCTTTTGATTTGGCTTCCTCTTCAGTTATACCTAAACTAGCAACCTCTGGACGGCTATAAGTAACTTTTGGAACCTTTGTGTAATCAATTGGATTAGTTTTTAATCCTGCCATATATTCAACCGCTGTTATACCTTCGTGAGATGCAACATGGGCCAATTGTAAACCACCAATAACATCACCAATTGCATATATATGACTTTCATCCGTTTGGAATTGTTCATTCACTTTGATAACCCCATGATCGATTACTACTTCGGTATTCTCAATTCCAATATTTTCAATGTTTGCAGCACGACCAACAGATAAAAGAACCTTCTCAGCTTGTAATGTAATTACATCTCCAGCTTTTTCTGCATGAATAGTGACCGTTTCACCTTCTTTAGAAATCGTTTTATCCATTACTTTAGTACCCGTATGAATTTTAATATTTCTTTTTTTCAATAATCGTGTCATCTCTTTACTAATCTCTATATCTTCTGATGGGAGAATCCGTTCTGAAAATTCAACAATATCTACTTCAACGCCCAAATCATTCATCAAGGAAGCCCATTCAATTCCTATTACACCACCACCAACAATAATTATTGACCGAGGTAGAGATCCTAATTCAAGGGCTTCATTACTTGTCAGAATGTACTCTCCATCTATTTCTAGCCCAGGAAGAGTTCTTGGTGCTGAACCAGTGGCAATTAATAAGTTTTTAGGGACTAAAATTTCAGAATCTCTATCTTTGTATGAAACTGCAACTGCCCCAGCTTGTGGTGAAAAAATCGATGGTCCCATAATTCTTCCTTCACCATTGAAGACTGTGATGTTACTTTTTTTCATGAGATATTTAACACCGTTATGCAGTTGATCAACTATCTTTTGTTTCCTCTCCTGCATTTTATGAAAGTTAATAGAAATATCTGAAGTCTCAACACCGTACTCTGTACTTTTAGAAACAGTATGATATACTTCAGCAGATCGAAGGAGTGATTTACTAGGTATACAACCACGATGAAGACACGTTCCCCCAAGATTTTCTTTTTCGACAATAGCTACTTTCATACCAATCTGACTTGCTCGAATGGCAGCCACGTAACCTCCTGTTCCACCTCCAAGGACAACTAAGTCAAATTCATTAATGGACATGATTAAGCCCCTCCTTTATTGATTATTGTTTCCATAAAGAGAAACCCCTACGTAGGCTCCTACAGTTTTATAGTGACTTTCAAATTTTTAAAACATTAAAGTTAAAGTATCACAGCCTTAATTTCTATAAATATACTCAATATACAAAATATACCTCCTGAAGTTTAAGAAATATATATCTTTGAGTTCGGCCACTATACTTTTGTTGTTTTACAATGAATAACTTCCAAGTAATAACTACCTTATTTTTATACTAGCACCTTATCAGATATATTTGAAATATCGGAATTATTTGTTTTATATATCATTTAGGTATACATTTTTCTAAAACTGCCCTAATCTTTTTTTAGTGAGCAAATTTTCTTACAATAGATAGGGATCGTATTTAAAAGTTAATTTGTAGAGAACGAAACACGAATTTAGCCAAAGCTTTCAAATACTAACTTGGAGAACAATAAATTTGTAAATTAAGGAGTGAATTATAGAAGACACACGTATTTTATGAGATGATGCCAGTATGAAAAATCACGAGGTAAATGTTGAGTATCAAAAGATTGAGGGAATTACTTTATTCTTGAGGCGTTTTCGAAGATATTATTACTTTATGGGGCTTCTTCTTGCGTGAGGAAGCCCATATAGTAGTACTGCCTGTAAAGAGCTATTTTTTTGACAATCTGTAACTAGAAGTAAACTTTAAGATAAGGTTGTTCAATAGAATTTCATTTTGAAATAAATCTTCATTTACAACGAGTTAATTTTAGCACCCGTATTCAAAAAACGTATATTATCAGCGACTTAATTTAAGTTTATAGAAAAATAGCTTGAAAGGCTTTTAAAGAAACTACAATGTAAATTTGGAAATATTCCTCTGTAAATCTTCTGCCATCCCCGCCAAAATCTCGGCTGCAGACACGATTTCTTGCATTGAGCTACTTTGCCCGACCGCAGATTTCGCAACTACTTGTGTATGTTCTACTGATTTTTCTGTAATATGCCTAGTTTCATCAATCGTCGCCGACATTACTTCTGCACCAGAAGCAACGTTCTCAACTAACTTTGTAACATCTTCTGTTTGCTGTAAAACATTACCGATATCTTTTGTTATGTCAGCAAAAGTATTTTCCGCCTCATTTATAAGCTTAATTCCTTGTTCAACAGATGTATGTCCCTCTTTCATAGAAGAAACTGAGCTTTTAACATCCTCTTGTATAGCATAAATTAAATCACTTATTTGCTTAGCCGCATTCTTGGATTGGTTAGCAAGCTTTCGTACTTCATCTGCAACAACGGCAAATCCATTACCATGTTTACCAGCTCTTACGGCCTCGATTGCTGCATTTATGGCAAGAAGGTTGGTCCTGTCAGATACCTCTGTAATCAAGGATAAGATCTGATTAATTTCGTTTGATTTATTTTCTAATTGACCAAGGATAATACCTGTCGCATTGGCTTTTTCAGAGATTACTTTCATTTGGTCGACTGTACTCTTCATTGTTTTATTTCCTTTTTCGGCATGGTTAACTGTTTTATCTGATGATTTAAAAACAGTTTGTACGCTATTATTTATTTCGTTAATGTACTTATTCATATCCTCGGCAATAATATTTGCATTAGTAGCACTATTGAGTTGTTCTGTAGCTCCTACTGAAATTTGTTGAATGGATGCTGAAATTTGCAGTAATGCTTTTCCAGTCTCGTTTGAACTAGCAGTTAATTCCTCAGAAGAAGCTGCCACTTGTTCAGACGTTAATAAGATTTTTTGAACCAATGAACGAAGACTGTCGACCATATGATTCATAGAGTAGCTAAGTCTACCAATTTCGTCCTTTGAACGTACTGAAATTTTGTCAACTGTTAAATCGCCTTTACTAATTCTTTCTGAAATATTAACTACTTGTTTTAATGATTTTGTTAAAGTGTTGCTGAATAATACAATTAAAATAGTTCCTCCAATAACAGACACTATTAAAGAACTTACTAATATCAACTTTGTCTTTTGAATGGCAGATTGAGCATTAGTTTTTGCATCTTGAAGTTGGTTTGATAAAAGGTTATTAAAATCTTGTAAATGTAAATACATCGAATTTTTTAACATGCTCAAATCAGATATTTCATTTAACCTGTGAAAGTATTCACGATCTGTTGAAGGTGCTGGAGAGTTTACAATAGTTTCAGTTATAAATTGAAAAAATTCGTGAAGAGTAATGTATTCTTCAAATAACTGTTGTTGTTTTTCGGTAACCATTTCGTTGTCGATCAAGTTTAAAATATAGTCTAGCCTTTCATTTCTTTCATTATATTGTTCCATATTAATTCGTCTATTTTGATCAAAGTCCATAATAGCAATAAACTTATTATCAATATTTGACATTAACTCCATTACTAATAGATTAGTTTCACTGTTTGTTTCAAGATTATTAATTTCACTATTTACTGAGTTGATTTGAAAAAAGACTAAATAAAAGCCGACAATAAAAAAAATTAGCACTATCGAAAACAAAATAAATAGTTTATTTTTAATCTTTAAGTTTCTCCATAAGTACATTGTTCTAACCACTTTCTATCTTTTTTTATCAAACTAAATGGTATAGACATTATATAAAATAGGCTTTGACCATTCTTATCGAGCTTTATTATTCATGTTATTCTTATTTAAATATTTCTTTTAGTGGCTCTAAATATTGATCGAGTTGTTTTCTTTGTTCATGGTCAAAAATGTACTTCGGTGACCGGCAATATGGGCTCGAAATAATCCCTCTTCTATATAAAATTTCTTTTTCCGCTTGAATAATTAGTTCTACATTTTGCATTAATAGATTCAATAAAGGTAATAGTTTCTGATGAGAACTTACAGCCTTTTCCCGTTCACCAGATTGATAGAGGTTATAAATATTAATATATGCTTCTACAAATGAACACCCAGGCTGAACACCAGCAGCCCCCCGGTCTAAGGCATCTATCATTTGTAGACCTGCATACCCTACTAAACTTGATATTTTATCTGTTTTTTTACTTATTTCTGTAATCATTGGACCAGGAGGGACACATTCGACCTTAACATATTGAATATTCGACGCCATTTCATTTAAGTTGGCAAAGAAGTCTGGTTCAAGTACCATACCGCTTTGATTAGGGGCATATTGGACAATAATGGGAATTTGTACAGCTTTGGCAACTTTTAAAATATGATTTTCAATTTCTTTCTTAGAAGGTGATAGGAAATACGGTGGGAAAACCATTAAGGCCTTTCCCCCTACGGCTTCTACCCTTTTCGCTCTTTTAATAGCTACTTCCCAACTTTGATCTGTAATCGAAATAATTAACGTCTTTTTACTTTCCAAACATTTTATTGCTATTTCAACCATCTTATCTTTTTCACAATCTGATAGCTTATGAAATTCACTTGCAATACCAAACATGGTAACACCGTGAACTTCTGAATTCGCCAAATACTTTACAAGTTTTTTAAAACTTTTGTAATCCACCTCTCCAGTACTTGTAAATGGCGTGGCCAATATCGGATATATGCCTTCCAGCTTTTCCATGTAAATTCCCTCCTCTTTTTTCCTGTTCACAATAGAAGATATTACTACTTCATACACAATTAACTTATATAGTATCACCCAAGAATATTTGTTTGAAATATCTGAATTGTATATTATATATACCTTATTGGTATTTATTCTATTTAAATAAAACTCTCTCTTTTTACAATAATAACTCTAAAATCTTTAATTAAACTAAACTTACATTGCTTCATAGTCATTTCTAGTTGTTCTAATTCACTAAATGTAAAGATTATTTTAAATACAACATAAAATTTTCTAACATACTAATTATAAAAAATTCTAACAATTTTTATGGTATAATAATATCAGAAAAATACGAATTGTCGGTTTTTTTATACAATCTTGGTATGCGATATGGGGGATATTAATGGATATTCGACAAATGCGTTATTTTATATCTATCGCTAAAGAAGGTCAGGTTACTCGAGCTGCCAAAAAACTTAATATGGAGCAACCACCTTTGAGTCGTCAATTAAAGTTAATGGAACAGGAGCTTGGTGTAACTTTATTTGAACGGAATGGAAAAGAAATGAAATTAACCGAATCTGGAATGATTTTACAAGAAAAAGCAGCGGAGATACTACACCAAATCAATGAAATGATTACAGAAATAAAAGAAGTTAATGATGGAGTTCGAGGTTCATTATCTATCGGGTCAGTTTTTTCTTGTATTTCCTTATTACCAGAAAAAATAGCAGAGTTCCACAATCACTTTCCGCTCGTAACCTTTAAAATATTAGAGGGAGATCATTATACATTGAGTGAACACTTGGATAACCGCACGATTGAACTGGTGATCACAAGGTTACCTTTTGAATCTAACTATAACAACAATAATTATTCTATTGTGGAATTACCTGCGGACCCATTTATATTAGTAATGCCAGAAAAATGGAGTAGAGAAATTCCAGGAAATACAATTCAGATGAAGGAGATTTCAGATATACCGCTATTAGCTTTGAAAAGTGATAAAACGATAGTATTAAATAAAAAAATAATAAATGAATGTCGACGTTTTGGCTTTGAACCAAACATTATCTGTGAATGTTCAAGCGTTGCAATCATTATTGCCTTAGTAGGTTCTGGAATTGGCGCAACAATTTTACCGAAATCTGTTATGGATTCATTTCCAATTCCTGAAATAAAACAACTTGAAATTTCAGATACCTCATTTGAGTCCGATGTTGGTATTCTGTGGCTTAAAGATCGATATCTTTCTAATAGTGCACGTGCATTTATTGATACATTTTTGTATTAATAATTTTAAGGTAGTAAAGAATTACCTTGTTCATGTATTTATTGTTTTTTCAAAATAGAAATTAATTCTCATACTTCCAACATAAGAATGAGAAAAAATACGAGAAAATAACAATGAGAAAATCGTTAAAGGTTATTAACATTCTCTTTTCTCAATTTCTCAGTGAGATTTCTTAACAAATTAGACAACATTACTTGAAGTGAATTTTCTTAAATTATATAATATTCTAAACAATAAAAATAATAGTTACTTACTACTACGAAAGGAGGAGTTGCATGTTAAACCTTAACGATTCTAGAAAACAAATTAATCGTTTATTAACTCCCTTAGCTGAAAGCGCTAACATAACTATAGGTGTCTATAATTACACTGGAAAAATTGTATCCAGTGCAGGGGATCACGCAGATCGTTTAATGAAACTTCACGGGAATAGTACCCCAGTCCATTATGTACTTAGCAATGCCCATAACTTAATTATTAAAGGCGTAGGAGAGCACCTATTGTGTAAGGAGTGCACTTTGGCAAACCAATGTGACTTAGGTGTAGAAATACTAACTCCCATCGTCGATGGACAGGAATGTATTGGTGTTTTAACAATTGTAGATTGGAATCCTCAGAGTTCAAAACAAATTTTAGAAAGGCAATCTCTTTTTACAGAAATGCTACAACAGCTTAGCTTAAGTATAATACTTCGTCAAAAGTGGCCAAACATAAACAACAAAGTTCGACAATTGGATACTTACTTGAATAGTGCCCTTGACTTGAATAATGAAGCTACGCTAGTGGTTGATGGAGATGAACGGATTGTCGGTGTAAATGGAACTGCGGCTCTTTTACTAAATAAACCTAAGGAGAGCTTACAAAATCTTATGCTTTATGAGGTTGTACCTCAGAAGGTGGCCGAAGCTATCCGCAAGGAACGTTCATTCAAAAACTTAGATATCGAGGGATTTCGTTGGGAAGGTCGTTGTATTCGTGAAGGGAACAATTGGCAAGGGATGGTACTACTCTTAGGTAAAACAACAAAGGGAAATAAACGGAACCCTCAACTGACACCACGCTTTGGATTAATGGATATCCGAGGAACAAGTAAAGCTATTTCATTAATAAAGGAAAAGGTAAAGCGTGTAGCTCCCACGGAGCTTAGTGTTCTCATTCGCGGTGAAAGCGGAACAGGAAAAGAACTTTTTGCAGGAGCAATTCACTCTGAAAGTGATCGCAATAGTGGCCCTTTTGTAGCCGTTAACTGTGCAGCACTACCAGAAAACCTTATGGAAAGTGAGCTCTTTGGATATGAAGAAGGTGCTTTCACAGGCGCCAAAAAGGGAGGCAAACCAGGAAAGTTCGAACTCGCTCATGGTGGTACCCTATTCCTTGATGAAATAGGAGATATGCCTTTGTTTTTACAGGCAAAATTATTACGAGCTCTTCAGTTTAAAGAGGTTGAGCGAGTAGGTGGAACCCGACCAATCCAAGTGGATATCCGTCTCACTGCTGCGACTAATCAGCCTCTAGAGGACATGATTGAAGCAGGAACATTTCGTGAAGACCTTTACTATCGATTAAACGTAATACCAATAGAAATTCCACCGCTTAGGGAACGGGTTGAGGACATTACAGTTTTGTTGGAACTATTCACCAAAAGACTTACATACAATAAGAAACTTGGAGCAAAACGTTGGAGTGCAGAAGCACTTAACGCAATCTACTCTTATCATTGGCCAGGTAATGTTCGAGAACTAGAGAATGCAGTAGAACATGCAGTTAGTATTGATGTTTCGGACAGAATTCAAATTTCAAGTCTACCTGAACGGATTATTAGGTCATCACAATCTTCGGTTCAAAGTATAACAGCAACTCTAAAAACAACAGAAAATGCGTCTGATCTTACTTTTCTTCAAAAAGACAATCTTAAAATGCCAATTTCCGATATGACCTCGTCCGAAAGTGAGATAGTATCCAAGACTGATATAGTTCCAGATACTCCCAAACAAAATATGACTCTACCATCGAAAAGTTTACAAGATCATTCAATAACTGAAAGTGAAATTCAATCGATTCGTGAAGCCTTATCCCGTTTTGGAACTACAACAAAAGGTAAAGAGCAAGCTGCCAAAACTTTGGGGATAAGCCGAGCAACTCTGTATCGCCGTCTTAAATTACTAACCTCGAACGGGTACATTTAGAAGAAAATTAAGCCATTCTCCTCACTTATGGGGGTGAAGTTGTATCTTCAATAGTAAAGTAATCATTAGGACAGGAGATGATGGAGGATGCCAAAAAGGAAAAAGGTGCAAAACTTTTTAAAACCATTAGGAGAAGGAAGCCCAATCAAATTAGAAAGTGAAATAACAATCTTTAAATGTCTAGACTGTAAAAAAGAAGATGAAATACCTAATTTTATTATAGAAAACTTTCATGATGATGATTTAGAAGGGACAATAGAAGTAGAAATAGAAGTAACCTGCCCTTATTGTGAAGGGACAATGCAGGTTTCAAGTGACTAACCTTCTATTATTATGGAGTTAGTCGTGGTTCACCAATATTTCACTCCCCCTTCTCGTTGATCAACGAGCTTCATACGATTGAAGAGGGAGTATTACTCTGTAATCACTATCCATTTTTTTACTTTGTATTTTTTCATTCTAAAGATTAGTTTATAACTATTAAAATATTATTCTCTACTTTACTTTAAAAAGAAACACCATAATACAAAACAATACTAATTATAAATTTAACATAAATTTTGCTATTTTTCCTGGGTCATGAATTAAAGTCTCAAAACAAGCACTTCCATTCTCTAGCGCTTCATTTTGAATCCATTTTTCCATGTTTACTTTCCTACTACTAATCCAGTTTAATGCAAGTTCAAAATCAATGGGGTTGTAACCAAATGATCCATATAATGAAAGTTCATTTCTTATGGCTAAATTAATAGGTAACTCACTATTCTCAGCATGTAACCCTGTAAAAACAACCCTACCACCAGGCTTTGTCATATTAAGACATAATTGCCTTGTGCTATCTAATCCTACTGCATCAACCGAAACATTAAATCCTCTATCCGTAACATAATTTTTTAGCTGTTCTTCAGAACTCACAGGAATGCCACCTAATTCTTTAACAATTTCTAACCTTTTAGGATTAATTTCAAGGACCACAACATCATTTATCCCTAGAACTTTTGCGGTTTGTAAGACAAATAAACCAATAGGTCCAGCGCCCACAATTAATAATTTATCAAAAGCAGTTAATTGAACTATTCTACTTATTCTCACAGCACAAGCAAAAGGTTCAACTAATGCTCCTTCTTCATAGGAAAGATGATCAGGAAGATGATAGACATTTCCCTCAGGTACAGTTACATATTTTGCAAAAGCACCTGGCACATGTGCTCCTATCAATTTCCGATGTACACACAAATTTGGTGAACCTGCTTTACAATCTGAACAATTTCCACAAGAGATTAACGGATTAACTGTAACTCTATCTCCTACTTTAAATTTACTATCTTCGCTAGCTTCAATAATTTCTCCTGAAAATTCATGACCCATAACTAATGGAGGAACTCTGAGAGAGTTATGTCCAAGATATCCACCTAATTCAGAGCCACAAATCCCAACCCTCTCTACCTGAATTAAAACTTCACCAATATTTGCTTCAGGTATAGGTATTTCTCTCATGTTCATTTCTTTAGGTCCTTCATATACTAAAGCTTTCATCAAATTATCATTCATCATGTACACCCGCTTTCCATCATCGTTTAATTAACTATTATTTGAATCATTTTTATCAATAAATTTTATAACTGATTTTATCGCTCGGTTCCCTTCATTAACATGTCCTTCCAATTCAAAGCACGCTCGCTCGGCATCACCCATCTTAATAGCTTCAAAAATTTCTCTATGCATTACAATTTGTTTTTGATTATCATAATTATTAGCGATAAGCTCAAGCATTGTTGCCAATGTTCCAGATAAAGTATCCCATAGTTTCCCTAACGTTCTATTTTCTGAAAAAGCAATAATTTCTCTATGGAATAACAAATCCAAATAAATATGAGTTTCTAAATTATCTACTTTTTCCATTTCCTTTATTATTGCGTCCAGTTCTATTAGTTTTATATCGTTTAATGGATCTTTATTAAGTCCCTCTTTAATAGCAAATGATTCTAAATAGAGACGAACCTTACTCCAATCATTAAAGTTTTTTTCGTTAAATCCAATAACAATTGTCCTTCCGTTACTTGGGGTTTCTATAACTCCTTCTTTTCCTAATAACATTAATGCATCTCGTACTGGACCCCGACTTATAGAAAATTCTTCGGCAATTTTTTTTTCGTTTAGATGTGCTCCATACTCCCAGCGTCCTAACATAATATCCTTACGTATAATATTCGCTATTTTCTCATACGAAGATTGTTTCACTTTTAGTGGATGATAACTAACCATATTTTTGTCCTTTCTAACAACTCGTAATTTTTTCGTTAGGTAATTATTTTTATAACAGGATTGTCTATTTTATAATTCTCTTAAATATATTTCCACCATCATAAACCCCGTTATCTTGAAGGTCTTCTTCAATACGAATAACCTCATTCCATTTTGCCGTTCTTTCTGAACGAGCTACAGAACCAACTTTCAATTGGCCAGCATTAGTAGCAATAGCTAAATGGACAATCGTAGTATCCTCAGTTTCTCCCGACCTTGCAGAAACAACAGGAAGATAACCTGCATTCTTTGTAAAATCGATGGCATCGAGAGTTTCTGTTATTGTACCAATTTGATTCATTTTGATAAGTACAGAATTATTTACCCCTATCTTAACCCCTTTTTGAATCCTAGAGATATTAGTTGTAAATAAGTCATCGCCAACTAGTTGAATTTTCGAACCTACTTTTTCGGTTAATAACTTTGATCCTTCCCAATCCGTTTCCGCCATCGCATCTTCAATTGAAACGATCGGATACCTTTCTATCAATTGGCATAAATAATCGACATATTCAATTCGATTCATATTACGATTTTCTAATGAAAGCCTATACATCCCGTCTTCTTCATAAAATTCACTCGAAGCAATGTCAAGTGCAATCGCAATGTCCTTCCCAGGTTCATAACCTGATTCTTCGATCCCTTCAAGTAATAATTTTAAGCCTTCTTCATTTGTATTAAATTTAGTAGGCCAGAACCCTCCTTCATCCGCAGTTGCTAAAGGTTTTTTGTATTTTGAAAATATCTTTTTCGTAGCATTATATACATTTACTACCATTTCATATCCCTCTGAAAAGCTTTTCGAACCAACAGGAACAACTAAATAGTCTTGAAAATCTGTTGTATTGTTAGCGTGAGCTCCACCGCCAATAATTTGAATCATTGGGATTGGTAAAACCTTTGCATTAGCTCCGCCTAAATGCCGATAAAGCGGAATTTTATTCGCATTAGCCCCTGCCCAAGCTACAGCCATTGAAACAGCAAGGATACTATTTGCGCCTAAATTAGATTTGTTTTCACTTCCGTCGAGTTCAATTAACTTCCTATCAACAGCAACTTGATTTGTAGCATCCATGCCAATGATAGCTGGAGCAATGATTTGTTTAATATTTTCAATCGCCTTATAAACACTTTTCCCATTTAACTTTTTCATGTCATTGTCCCTAAGTTCCAATGCTTCAAACTTTCCAGTAGACGCTCCAGAAGGTACTGTACCTCTACCATAGACACCACACTCTAAGACAACTTCTACTTCTACAGTAGGAACAGACCTAGAGTCAAATACTTGCCTCGCTTTAACTTCTTTGATATTAAATTTGTTCATTTATTCTCCTTTCAAATCATAGCTTATTAAGAGACTATTTCTTATTCTCTTTTTCGATCTTCAGTTTCAATTATTCATATAAAAAACTGGGAAAGATTTATTTGTAAGATTCTTGACAATAATTCGAGCAACATCTATATATGATGTTGCTAATTCTAGTATTTGTAAGCTAATACTTCTAATAAGATCTTGATCATGCTCGTCGGTAATATACTCTGCTGGTGATTTGCCATCCACCCTTGCCAATAATAAAAGCGCTAACACTCTAATTGTTTCTCTCTCTAACTGATTTCTATCCATAAAATCAATTGAAGAAAGATACTGTTCAACAAAGCATAGCATCAAATTCATATATCCATTAGCCCACTTTTTATTTTTTATTGATTTTAATAAAAAATGATTCGTTATAAAGGCCAAATCAAAGGCAGGATGGCCAGTATGAGCTACTTCATGATCTAATAGAAAGATTTTCTGATCTACAATTAGAATGTTTTTAGGGCTGAAATCACCGTGAACAAGTGTGGTTTTATCTTTTAACAACATATTAATAATTCTATCTATATCATTACTTAACGATTTATACTTCTCTCGAATAGTCTCTAAATATGGACTAATTCTTAGCTCTTTAAAAAATTCCTTATTATTAAATTGTTGTTTTAACTGTTCGTCCTGTGCTGCCTTTGAATGAATAATAGCTAGTGTAACTGCAATCTTCTCAGTAACTTTAAAATCTAGTTTCCCAATCATTAATTGTTGTTTCCAACTTAGAGCATTTGCAGGAGCGGCCTCCATGACAATCAAATAGTTATCGTCATCATGGTATAACAGTTTAGGAGCATCTTCTGGAATAATTTCATTAAACACGTTTAGGCAGTCTCTTTCGATGTAAATCCTCCTGATATCCGAATACCAGTCGTTCTCCACCTGTAATTTACTTCTCGCTTGCTTTATTACAAAACTTGTTGATTCGGTCGTTATTTTAACAACCTTACAAGAAATACCTCCACTAAGAACTTCACAAATTAGGTTGTCTTTATTTAAAACTAGTCCTCTTTTGTATAAGTATTCGTATAAACTTTTTTGATCGTTTATATCAATCATAGTAAGTTATTCAACTCCTTTTTTTAACTTTCCAAGGTATTTCTATATCAATATCATTCCTTAAAGTAGCTAACTGTACAAAAGTATGCATCATCAATACTTTTGTACAGTCAGTATTTTCAACCATACTTTATAGATCATCAATAACACTATTATCTAAATAAAATAGTTTGTTAACTGACCAATTTTATCAATTTCAACTTTCACTTGATCCCCAGACTTTAGCCATTCTCGTTGTTCCTCTGGATACCCAGCAATAACCCCCTCAGGTGTTCCTGTTAGGATTAGATCCCCTGGCTCAAGTGTTATATAAGTAGAGATAAAACTAACAATTTCATCAACTTTAAAAATCATGTCACTAGTGTTAGAGTTTTGGCGAAGTTCCCCATTCAAGAAACATCTGATACCTAACTCATTTGGATTACCAACTTCATCAGCTGTTACAACGTATGGACCCACAGGGCAAAAGCCATCTAAACTTTTCCCTAAAAGCCATTGTGGTGTTCTTAATTGTAAATCACGCGCCGAAATGTCATTAACAGCACAATATCCAAACACATAATCTAAAGCATTTTCACGAGAAATTTGTTTTGCCTGTTTACCGATTACAATTCCTAGCTCTGCTTCATAGTCATATTGCTTAGCAACATTTGGAAGTGTCACCTCTTTGTCTTGGGCAGTTAAGGCATTTTCAAATTTATTAAACAACACAGGAACTTCTGGAATTGGCATTCCAGCTTCTTCTGCATGACGTCGATAGTTAAGGCCAACACAAATTATTTTCTTTCCCGGTGGAACACACGGCAAAAATTCAATTTCTTCTTCAGATAAAACCCCTGAGGTTAAATCGATCAGATTTTCTATATCATTTCCATTATTAAGGCCATTGGAGATGATTTCTTTAAGTGATTTTTCTATTGGATAAATCCCTTCCTCTGTCTTGATACCTACACGTTCTTTATTCTCTTCCCTAAACACTACTAATTTCATTTTTCTACCTCCGTTTATTTATAAAAGTTTATAAAGACTTGAAATATCAGAAAATGTCATTTGTTAAATGTTAACACTTTGATAATAGTATTTTATTTCTGATAATTCAATCAACTTATCGTAACTTTTTGCATTAAAATTTTACTAAGTTCTCTATTTTTCATACCGAATAAATAATAATAGTTTATGTGTACATTTCCCATGTTTTACTTGGGTTAAAAGAAAACTTGCTTGGCTAATATTAACTGATCTATTCATCAAACTATCTTTCGATTATGGAAGTTTAAGATCATAAGAAACGCACTTCTTCAATTGATTAACATTTCCACTTGAAGAGTTTCTATTGTCAGGTTTTCTAGAAGAATAAATATTGGAAATAATACTGAAAAGATTTTGGGGTAATTGTTTTTTCTCAAATAACAAAAGTAACTAGATTTTCAACAAACGCAACTATACCTCCCTTAACTTTTTTTACGTTCACATACAAGAAATGACATTGACTTTAGACAAATTGTTGTTTCCCCACAATAAGAACAAAGTGATTTTTGCGTTTCATTTATGTTAGTATTCTGCTTTTCTACTTCTGACCATGCAGAGTAGTCTTTCATCACTTCATTTACTAATTCATAGATGTACTCATTATCCCCCTTCTCAACGGCTTCACTTATTTCATCTAGTATCTCTTTAATTCTGTGCGCAGTCACACGTACATTTCTCACTAAAATTATCCCCTCCTTATTAATTGTTTCTTACTACTGATAATTTTCTATATTTATACAAAACATTACTACTCTTTTAAAGTAGCTTGATTTGCATTATTAAGTTTTAAATTACTGAGGATGACCCCTAAGTGTTGCTCTCCCTACCTTGCAGAAAATATAATTCTCACTATTGAGTCCGTAACCACTTTGTAAATAAGGAATGCAAATATCTTTTGAGCCACCCTCATATAGGGTCAAAAAGAATTTATAAAAACCATAGCGAAATACTTTGAAAGAATTCAATTTCTAGCCTTTTCGATGTTCGAGAATTAAATTCATTTCACTACCAGTTTCTACAAAAGTATTAAGGTCGTTTAATATTCGTATATCCATTCCATCAACAATAATGTTTAATGCTGGATGTGCAACGTCAGCCTCTAGTAACTGGCCCTGCAAATCTGGATATAACGACTCTAATTCCTGAAGGAGTGAACGTACTTTTCCTTCCTTCATAGCCACAGTGGCATTCCCCCCAAAATATTTACGCCAGGCAATAGGAATGCGAACCTCAATCAACATGTAGACCCCTCCTCAATTTTGTAAGACATATGGATCCTTCCCTACACATGAGTCAAAATATTCTTTCTATCATGCTGTCTACTATCATCTTCATCATCGTTGAACTGTTCAATTAATTCAATAAGAAGATCATTGGTTTCAATATTATCTCCACTTTTAACATAAATAGCTTTAACCATAGCAGAATAAGGGGCTTGAACGGTAGTTTCCATTTACATTGCTTCTGTAATCATTAAATGATCCCCTTTTTTTACTTGGTCCCCTTCAATAACTAGTGTTTTTAGTACTGTACCAGGCATCGATGCTCCTATATGGTTTGGGTTCCCTTGATCGACTTTTTCACGAGTTGAGAGATTTGTTTTTATGTTTTGATCTTTTATGAGAATTTCACGAGATTGCCATTTAATTCGAAGTAAACAATCCTCATACCATTATCTTGCGGTTTAGAAACAGAAACTAACTTTACAATTAATGTTTTTCCTTGTTCAATTTTCTACTTCAATTTCTTCGCCTAACCTAAGTCCATAAAAGAATGTCGGTGTGTCGACTTTGGACCAATAAAAGTTATTTCCTCTTCCTCACAACGTTTAGCAAATTCAATATTCTCTGATAAAAAACCATACCCAGGATGAATCGCATCGACCTCGTTACGTTTTGCGATTTCAATAATTCCCTCGATATCAAGATAAGCATCGATTGGCTTTTTTTCTTCGCCAACTAAATAGGCTTCATCTGCTTTATACCTATGATAAGAACCAGAATCTTCTTTTGAATAAATAGCTACAGTTCTAATATTCAGTTCAGTACAAGTCCGAAAAATCCTGATTGCAATTTCCCCTCGATTTGCCACTAAAATTTTTTTAAAGCGGGTTTTTTGTTTCATATTGCCTCCTATTCACACTAATTAAATAAATATTCGGTAAACTTATATCATTCAGAACCTATAAACATGTTAAGTTGCGGTAGGACTTAAGCTTCTAAAGTCAAGGAAATTTGAGCTACCCCAGTCTCTATTGCTGCTTTCGAAACAGCTGCAGCTACATTAGAAGCTACTCTCAAATCAAATGGGCTAGGAATAACATAATCAGGGTGCAATTCTTCAGGTAAGATTATCTCTGCAATTGCATAAACTGCAGCGATCATCATTGTTTCGTTAATCTCTTTTGCACGTGCATCCAAAGCTCCACGGAAAATCCCTGGAAAAGCTAAGACATTGTTTACTTGATTTGCAAAATCAGATCTTCCCGTCCCGATAACTTTCGCTCCTGCTTTTTTTGCTTCTTCAGGCATAATTTCAGGTACTGGATTGGCCATTGCAAAGATGATTGCATCCTTATTCATGGAATTTACCATTTCTGGTGAAACTGCCCCAGCCGAAGAAACCCCTATGAATACATCAGTATTCTTCATTGCATCGGCTAAATTTCCAGATACTCTTTCTTTATTGGTGACTAACGCAATTTCTTCTTTGATAGGATTCATACCTAGTTGTCTTCCTTCGTAAATAATTCCTTTCGTATCACACATAACGATGTCTTTAACACCTAAATGAAGCAATAACTTAGTGGTTGCAATTCCAGCTGCACCAGCCCCATTAATTACAACACGAACTTGATCTATTGACTTATCAACTAACTTTAAAGCATTAATTAACCCTGCAGCTGTAACAACAGCCGTACCATGTTGATCATCATGGAAAATAGGGATTTGACATTCCTTTTTCAGACGGTCCTCGATTTCAAAACATTGTGGAGCAGCGATATCTTCTAGATTAATCCCACCAAATGTAGGTTCTAACAACTTCACAGTTTCAACGATTTTATCTACATCCACTGTATCTAAGCAAATTGGAAAAGCATCTACATCAGCAAATTCTTTAAATAACACAGCTTTCCCTTCCATTACTGGCATAGCTGCATGTGGCCCGATATTACCTAAACCTAGTACGGCTGTTCCATTAGAAATTACCCCAACTAGATTTCCTTTAATAGTATAATCAAATACTAGTTTTGGGTCCTTTTGAATCTCAATACAAGGTTCGGCAACTCCTGGAGAATAAGCAAGACTTAAATCATCTGCATTTGTGACTGGAACTTTGGAAGTGATATTTAACTTTCCTTTACTTTCTTTGTGTAATTTAAGAGCACGTTCACGTAAATTTGACATACACAGTTCACTCCTTATAAAATTTTATTAGTTTATTTAAAATTAACGTACCAACTATCAACTTAGAAAGAAGACTCCTTCTTTAATAATCAAGAAGAAGTCATTTGCTATTGGTAGAAAGATAAAGTTGTGTCCTATAACTTGGTTACCTTACAAAATTGAATTGTCGGGTCTAAGCATTAAAAATATATTTGTAGGAATTGTTATTTTCTATTTAATACACTAACTGGATTGATCAAAAACTTAGAGCGTAAACCTCGTCGTGCTTTTTCGATTCTTTCTTCTGCCATCCTATCTGCAGCGTGATACGTAGGAATGAGATCTCTTTGGCTGATTTCAAAGACTTTCATCACATTATCAAAAATCGTTTCCACTTTCTTCATAGCTCTATTTTGATTGTATCCTCCCTGTAGTTCATCAGCTATATTAATAACCCCACCCGCGTTAATTACATAGTCTGGGACATAAAGAATACCCTTTTCATGAAGAAGGTCCCCATGGTATTCTTCTTTTAATTGGTTGTTAGCTGCCCCTGCAATTATTTTAGCTTTAAGCCGTGAAATGGTTTCGTCGTTTAAAACAGCTCCCAAAGCACATGGCGCAAAGACATCACACTGTTGATCATAAATTTCGTTCGGATCTACAGACTTTGCCCCAAATTCCACTACCGCTTTTTCAACAGCTTCTTTATTAATATCAGTAACAATAAGGTTAGCGCCCTCTTGGTGGAGATACTTCAATAAGTGATAAGAAACACTCCCTACTCCTTGTACTGCAACAGTCAATCCTTCTACACTACTAGTACCGAATGCTTCTTGTACAGCTGCTTTCATGCCACAATAGACTCCGTAAGCAGTAACTGGAGAAGGGTTCCCTGAACTACCAAATGATTGGGAAATACCTGTAACAAAATCAGTTTCCATATGAATTAAGTCCATATCATTTTCTGTAGTTCCCACATCTTCAGCGGTAATATACCGTCCATTTAACCCCTGAATATACCTTCCGAGAGCCCTGAACATTTCTTCACTTTTATCTTTTCGTGGATCACCTATTATAACAGTCTTTCCTCCACCTAAGTTTAAGCCAGCAGCTGCATTTTTGTAGGTCATACCTCGCGCTAACCGAAGGGCATCATTGATTGCCGATGCTTCATTATCATACTTCCACATTCTCGAACCACCTAGAGCTGGTCCAAGGGTCGTATCATGTATGGCAATAATTGCTTTTAAGCCTGATGTTTGATCCTGACAAAGGATCATCTGTTCATAATCATAATTCTCTAGATATTGAAAAAGTTTCATGTCCATTTGTTTCTCGTCAAGTATAGTAGTGTTTTGAACTCCATTCATGATATAGTCATCTACCCTTTCTTTCTATTATTATTTTAGTATTTGTGATGAAGCTCCTTATACATTAGTAAAATCAACGCCAATACTTTTTTTCTTATATCGAATGTTCATCCCAATAACAAGAGCGGTAATTCTTTCAAGAGTAGAAGATACCTTTAATGGACCTGCATTTAATCCACGTAGTCCTATTTTATTTGCTAACTCTATTACCACTTCCTTAGCAGGTGCATCGTCACCTGCTACCAAAGTATCTCCTTTAAGTTCTTTTTCCATATCTTCAAGCATGTGAGCAGAAATAGTGTGAAATGCCGAAACTACTTTAACATCAGAACCTAAAATAACTTGTAACTTTTCTGCAGCGGATCCCTCTGGTACATTTTCAGTAGTTGGAGGTTTTCCAGGAATAAGAGCTACTGTCGTATCAACTACGATTTTTCCACTTAATTTTTCTTTTAATGGGTCAAGAATATCGTTTTGAGACTTAAATGGGATAGTGAGTATTACAACATCTCCTCTTTCAGCTGCAGTTCCATTGTCCACACCTTCAATATTAATATTACCGTGCTGTTCTTTAATTTCATTTGCAACCTTGATAGCTTTTTCTGAACTACGTGACCCTAGGACAATTGGGTATCCAGCTGCTCCTAATCGAAGTGCAAGACCCTTACCTTGATTTCCTGTTCCACCAATAATACTAATCGTTTTCATAACTTCACCCTCCATAAAATAATAATTTAAGATAATGCTTTGATTAACCTACATATTAGAATTTGTACTTATACTCTCATGCTCCACTAACATGTAGACATGTCTTAGGCTATAAATACTATTAATCTTTTAAATACAAAAGTGTGGAGAGTTTTCATATTTCTTCAATTCATTAGGAGTGTCTATGTCTACTCCCCACATTAGATTTTCAACATCGATTAATTTTAATTTCTGAGAATGTTTCTTAATGATAGACCGACCACCTTCATCACCCTTTAGACCTTGGAATTCGGTAAACAAATCTGCATCAAACAAAACAGGGTGGCCAGGTAAACTACTATACCGTGGTCGCACAATCCGAGTTCCTTCTGACCGACTATGCAAATAAGTTTGCACTATTCTTTCAATTAACATAGGAGGTAAAAAAGGTTGATCTGCCAATAAAACCATGATGGCGTCTACTTTATCTCCTATAGCTTCGACACCTAGCTTAAAAGATGTAGCCATGCCCTCCTCGTAATTTGGGTTGCTTATAACTTCTACAGGCAAATCTCTTGTATAATGCTGTAGAGACTGAATATGTTTTCCCCCAACAATGAGTATAGGACTTAGTTTAGAACTAATTGCACATTCTACTGAGTGAAGGAATAGCGGTTTTCCATGAAAATTTAATAATAATTTAGGAGCTCCCATGCGCTTTGACATTCCAGCGGCTAATATAACTGCACCAATCTTAAGCATGAATTTTGGTTCGTCCGTGCAATGGACTTCCACTACTTCCACTCCGGATCATCATTAGTTCAGATATAATACTAATTGCCACTTCCTCAATTGTCTCAGCCCCTAGATCTAACCCAATTGGCGCATGCAGAGGACCACTCGATAAAGAGGCACCGATGTTCGTAAGCATTTCTTCGGTCCGAGATAAAGGTCCTAAGACACCAATAAAACGAGGGTTGCTTTTTAAAGCAAGTTCTATAGTTGCTTCATCGCGATTTTGTTGATGATTCATTATGACCCATGAACAGTCACTTAATAACATCGAATCAGCTTCGTTAGGTTCAGCGACCATATGTGATACATCTGGAAATCGAAAGTTATTGTTAAAGTCTTTCCTTGGGTCTAATATTGTTACATCGTAACCTACTCCTTTAGCAACAGAAGCAAGTGGAATTGCATCGTGACCCGCCCCCGCTATTATGAGACGTTCACTAGGTTTCATCGTATCAATTACAAACCGCCGACTCCCATGGGAAATAACTTCTGCACGTGTTCGTTGTTTACGTTCCCGTGCAATTCTATGAATCTCCTTGGGTACCTCATCTATATCACCCCAACTATCCCCGTTCTGATCTACAAGAACCCTGACACCACTTGGAATTTCCAAAACCATAGAAAGAGGTTCATTTTTGGGGATTAGACTAAATGCTCTTTGCCAAAAGCCATCCTGAGGATCAATAGGCATAATCATTACTTCCAATGATCCTTTACAACCGATACCCAAAGACCATAGATCATTTTCACTCAGATCGTACTGTCTTGTAATTGGAGTGTTATTACGAATTGCTTCTTTAGACCACTCAAACAAATCATTCTCTAAACAACCACCGCTCAAAGTTCCAAACATCTGCCCATCATCTGCTATCATCATCTTTGCACCAGGTTGACGATAAGCTGACCCACGTACCTCAGTAATCATCAATAACGATGTTTTTTTATTGTGCTCCCAAGCCTTTTTGATATTTTTGATAACCTCTCGTGCCTCTTGTATACGCGACAAGATTTTCCCTCCTAGTAATTATGGATTATCGTGAAACAGCAACTCTGCCTGAAATAAAACTCTCTACTTCTTCAAGGGTGGGAAGTCCCTCCCAATCTCCCCTATACTGGGTGACCATTGCCCCTATTGCATTAGCTCTTTGTAAGCAGTCAAACATATTTTCTTGATCTAGATAAGCAGATAAAAATCCAGCTGCAAATCCATCACCAGCCCCGACTGTATCTACAACCTGGTGAACAGGAAATCCTGGGGCCTTTACTTTATATAAGTTTCCTTCTTCCTTTGTATAAGCAATAGATCCCTCTGGTCCTACCTTAATTACGACAATCTTTGCTCCTAACGCCAATATGTCTATTGCAATAGAATCTGGATCTTGCTTACCAGTTATAAGTTCACCCTCATCAATACCAGGTAAAATGATATCGGATAATTTAATTAGTTCAATAAATGTCTGCCTAGCCTCTGCAGCACTCCAAAGTTTGTATCTCATATTTGGATCAAAAGAAATCATTGCGCCCGCTTGTTTAGCTAGCCGAATAGCCTCAAATGAAGTTTCCTTACACTCTGAACTTAACGCAGGAGTAATTCCAGTTAAATGCAAGGTCTTTACGCCTTCGAACATTTCCTGTGATAACTCTTTTGATTTCCATACACTTGCTGCTGAACTTTTTCGATAATAGTAAACTCCTGGATCGATTGCTCCCTTAATTTCTTTAAACATTACACCAGTAGGATATTGTTTATCTCTTCTTACATAAGAGAGATCAACTCCCTCACCTAATAGAGTGGAATAAATATAATCGCCGAAGGGATCATTTCCTAACCGACTTAGCCAACCTACTCTTTTCCCTAAGCGAGTAAGACCTATCGAGACATTAGACTCGGCTCCTGCAAGTGATTTTGCTAAAGATGATGCATATTGCAATCGACTATCTTGAACCGTTTGAAATAATACCATTGTTTCTCCTAGAGTCAAAATTTCTGGATTTATCCCCTTATGAGTCACAGCTGTCACAACCTTTAATTGTTTGCATAAACGCATTTGCAGACTGAGTTAATAGATCAAAATTACCTTGAGTAATAGCTTCTTTCTTAATTAAACTGCTACCAACACCAACAGCAACGGCACCTGCCTTAAAAAAACTTTTAACATTGTCGATATTGACTCCGCCGACAGCTACCATTGGAATGTGACCAAGCGGTCCTTGTAGTTCTTTAAGATGGCTGACTCCAAGACTGCTTGAAGGAAAAACTTTTACCATTTTTGCACCTGCATTGTACGCTTTCACAATTTCAGTTGGTGTCATTACACCAGGCAGGACATCTATTCCTCTTTCCAATCCAAACTTAATAACATCTTCATCAACATTAGGGGTAATGAGATATTGAGCCCCAGCTGCAATCGCTTCTTTAGCCATCTCTTTATTTAGAACGGTACCAGCACCGATATACATTTTTCCATTAGAGGAGTCAACCAATTTTGATATCATTTGAGGTGCATCATCTGTATTCATAGTTACTTCTATTAGATGAACACCTCCCGCATGTATTGCATCTGCCACTGGAACTGCACTTGAGGTTTCAATGCCGCGAATAATTGCGACCAAACGATACTCCTTCAACCATTCATAAAATCCCATTTAAAGTTCTCCTCCTTTATTCTCACACCAACTTTTAACGGTCGTTGTATGGGACAAAGATATTATGTAACCCCGCTGTCTTTACAAAAGAGTGAACTTGACCACCATTTTTCCTGTACTGATCTAAGTGAATTACAGGCCAAGCTTGATCGATTTTTAAGGTAAGGTCTTTTGTATAATCTTCCTCTTCAAAGGAAACTACCTTAACGTCACCTAATATCAATGTATGGTCACCCACGTCTACTTCTTTAAAGAGGCGGCACTCCAAACTAGCCCTACATTCAGCAATTCCTGGAGTTTGGATGACACGCGATTCCAGACGTTGAAACCCGATTACCGAGAATTTACTTACGTCGCTAGGATGTTGGTACGACGCCTGGACTAGCTTATCAGCGACCTGCATAGTGGGGATGTTTAACACAAACTCCTTCTCCCTACGAATATTGGTCAGTGTACGATTCGGTGGAGAGTTTACCAATGCAACGCTTACCCGAGGTGGATTGGCTGATACTGGCATATTCCAGCCAAAAGGGGCAACATTAATGGTGCCATCCTTATTAAGGGTAGTTAGCATTGCTGGTCGACTAGGCTGGAGAAATGACCAATATTCGTCTATCTGTTCTTCGGATAATATAACTTTTGCCATGGTAACACCATCCTTCCTTTATGCTTCAACGTCGCGAACCAAGTTTGCGGTCTTGTGTCGAATCATAGACACGAGCTCTTTCATAATTTGTTCGCCATACGGTTCTGATAAAGCTAACTCTTCCCACTTGTCTAGTGAACCGAAACTGTCAACACCCGTCAGTAACCACAGAGAGCGTTCACCAAACCCTAATTCAGATTGCATAACGTGGGCCGTAAACCCCCGTTCTCTCCAATAGGGAAGGCATTTCTCAATTAGATGTTTTTCTAGTTCTCCTGCTGGTCGATTTGAATCAAACCCTTCGATGTGCCACATAGGATGAGCATGCCAATTTAGAGGGGTTGCACCCGCTCCAATCTCCTTTAACATTTTAGCTTGCGGCGTTCCATCAGCTAAATTTATTAATTGGCTTAATAGCTCTACACCCTTTGGATCTGCCCCAACTCTTTCTGGCCAACGATCAAGATCTGCAAATGAATTTGCTTCAGTTGTGAAAAAAAATTCTCCTTGCCCCAACTCGTGCTGAGTCACAAAAAATTTAACATTGAATCCACAACTACGGAAATACGGAAGTAGCTCATCACGCATTAACGCCTCGATTTCACCAGGGGCACCCAAGCTTGCTTGTATTTTTTCAAAATGCCACATTCTTTACTACCACCTCTCTAACAGACAACTTAAGAACGACTGTACTCCTTAGATACGAAACTATTAATACGTTCAAGCGCTTGTTGAAGAAGCTCATCGCTTTTAGCGTAACAAATTCGAATATATCCTTCTCCAGCCTCACCAAACCCTGAACCTGGTACAGTCATAACCCCAGTCTGTTTTAATAATTCAGTCGCAAACTCTTGTGAACTTTTCCCAAGCTCTTTGATATTCACAAATAAGTAGAAGGCTCCTCCAGGCTTAATCACTGAGATACCAGGAATTTTATTTAACCCTTCAACCATGAGGTCGCGACGCTCCTTGTAACGCTTAACCATCTCGTCAACCGCATCTTGAGGTCCTTCTAAAGCAGCGACGGCAGCCATTTGTGCCATTGTATTAGCACACGACGCCATCCCTTCCTGTAACTTTAAGAGTGGAGCAATGACATTTTCACTAGCAGCAACATATCCTACCCTCCAGCCACACATAGCGTAGGACTTAGAGAAACTGTTAACAGTAATAACAACTTCCTTGGCCCCAGGTAAAGAAGCAGGGCTGAAGTGCTCATTTTCATCATAAATAATTTTTTCATATACTTCGTCACTGATTAGATAAACCTCGTGTTTCTTTGCTAATTCAACAAACTCTTGAACAGACTTTTTTTCTAGTAAGGCTCCAGTAGGGTTATTAGGTGTATTAATTAGAATAGCTCTTGTTTTTTCTGTGATAGCCGCTTCTACCGCTTCTACTTGAAGAGAGAAACCGTCTTCTTCATAAGTAGGAACACGTACTGGTACACCACCTGCCATTAAGATTTGTGTAATATAGTTAGGCCATGTTGGATCAGCTAAAATCACTTCATCCCCTGGGTTTAATAGAGTCATCATCAACAATCCTAATGCCTCAGTTGCACCAATCGTAACGTCAATTTCAGTTTCAGGATCATAGCTAATACCATTATCGCGCTCAAATTTTGCTGCAATGGCCTTACGTAAGGACATGATTCCTGCGTTACTTGAATAGTAGTGGTGCCCTTCTAATGAAGCTTTTACATTGGCATTTACGATATTTTCTGGTGTCGTAAAATCTGGTGCCCCAATAGTAAGGTCGATGACATCATCTAGACCTTGAGCAAGGTTAAAGAATTGCCGAATTGCTGATTTAGGCATTGACAAAGCACGTTCTGCGATCATTGTATATTCCTCCCTTTGTTTTCACTTAAAATAAAGTAGATCACTTAACTTCTAACATTTTTACACTCTCAGTTTCTTCAACTAGATGACACGCTACATCGTGTCCACCAGGAAGGGTTCGAGTTTCTGGATACTTTTCAGCACAACGCGGCTCTGCCAATGGACAACGATCTACTAAAGAACATCCTTTTGGTAAAGACACTGGACTCGGTGTATCCCCTTCTAGACGCATTCGCTCTTTCTTAGCATCTGGATCGGCAACAGGTATAGCAGAAAGTAAAGCTCGAGTATATGGGTGTTGTGGGTTTGAGAAGACCTCTGAAACTGGCCCTGCTTCAACAATACGTCCTAAATACATGACCATTACGCGACTACACAAATGCTTTACCGTGTTCATATCATGCGTAATCAACAAGTATGTGGCATTTAGATCCTTTTGTAATTTACGTAATAAATTAACTACCGAAAGCTTTACCGACATATCTAAAGCCGAAGTTGGCTCATCCAATACCACTAGTTCAGGTTGGGTAATTAATGCTCGCGCAATTCCAACCCGCTGACGCTGACCACCAGAGAGCTGGCGAGGATAACGGTCTAAATGCTGTGCACCTAATTGCACCTTTTCAAGTATTTCTATGATACGTTTCTCTAACTCTGGGCCTTTAGCAAGGCCTTGTAACTTCAACGGTTCAGCTAATGTTCGTCTAACAGTAAAAAGAGGGTTTAAAGACATAGTTGGATCCTGGAAAACCATCTGAATCTGGCGTCGATACGCCCGGAATTTTTTTTCAGGCATTTGACTAATATCTGTTCCATTAAAGATGATTTGTCCTTCAGTAGGATCTGTTAACTTTAATACGCAACGAGCTGTAGTCGATTTACCGCAACCACTTTCCCCTACCAAAGCGACCACTTCACCAGGTTCAATGTCAAGTGAAATCCCGTTTACGGCGTGTACGGTATCTTGACCAGATCGGAACCACTTTTTTAAATTTTTAATTTCCAGTAATGGAGCCATATCAGTTCTCCTCCCCATAAAGATGACACATCACAGTGTGACCATCACCTACATTTGTAACGACAGGCTTTGTACTAAAGCAAACCTCAGTTGCCACTGGACATCTGTTTGCATACCTGCAGCCTTGCGTATTATAGTCAATGCCTGGTGTAATATCCTCAATTTCTATCTCAGCACTCGAATTTTGATCTAATCGTAGTAGGGAACCAATCAAGTGTTGAGAGTATGGATGCTTTTGTTCTTTAAAAATTGTCTGTACATCGGCCATTTCAACGATGTTCCCCCCATACATTACCGCTACACGATCACAGGTTTCCGCTACTATACCAAGGTCATGAGTAATTAATAATACTGACATCCCCAACTTTTTCTGTAGTTCCTTGATTAAATCAAATATTTGTGCTTCTATCGTCACGTCTAGCCCAGTGGTTGGTTCATCAGCGATCAGTAAGTCTGGGTTACAGGCAAGAGCCATCGCAATCATAATTCGCTGACACATACCTCCTGAAAGCTCATGGGGATAGGCATCATACCTAGCATTGGGATCCGGTATCCCTACTAGTTTCAGCATCTTTAAAGACTCGGCTTTAGCTTCGGCATTATTATATTTAGAGTGAATTTTGTAGGCCCGCGCAATTTGTTCTCCCACTTTCATTAAGGGGTTTAAGCTAGTACGTGGGTTTTGGAAGATCATCGAGATTTGACTTCCGCGTATCTTCTGTAACTCTGTTTCTTTCTTTGCTAGAAGGTCTTCTTCTTGAAAGATTATTTGGCCAGTTTCAATTTTGGCTGGTTGTCGTGTCAAACTTAAAACTGCAGTAGCAGTTACGGTTTTCCCCGATCCACTCTCGCCTACTAGTCCAATCACTTCGTTGCGTCGAATAGAAAAAGAGATGTCGTCAACCACTCGGTTAATTTTCTGCTGTTGTGGAAATGTGACAGTAAGACCTTTGACGTCTAATAACTCTTCCATATTAATCCTCCTTCATCTTCCGCATACCGTTTGCAATGAGGTTAAAAGTAAGGACGGCCAATATTACCGCCATGCCAGGGAAGAACGATGTCCACCATTCACCAGAAAATATATCTCTAACCCCATTTCCAATCATTACACCCCATTCTGCAGTTGGTGCTTTTACACCTAGTCCTAAAAAGCTTAATCCCGCCGTGTCTAAGATTGCCCACCCCATCGTGAGTGTACATTGAGTTAAAGCAGGCCCAATTGCATTAGGCATAAGATGAACTAGCATAATCTTAAATTTTGGTGTACCAATACAGCGAGCAGCATCTGCAAATTCTGCATTACGGAGTTTGAGCATTTCCCCGCGGGTTAGACGTATAAAATAAGGCATATAGGCAATACTTAATGCAAGAATTACGTTTTGTATACTATTTCCTAGCATCGCCGTAACACCTAGGGCAAGAATAAAGGCTGGAAATGATAGCATAATGTCAACGATTCTAGAGATAATAAGATCGACCCAGCCACCATAATATCCTGCCACTGCACCTATTAATGCACCAACAACCAAAGCTAATGCAGTTACCGACAATGCAATGAACAGATCTAATTGTGCAGCGTAAATTACCCTGGTCATAATGTCTCGGCCAAATTCGTCAGTGCCAAAAGGGTTACTTAATGATGGCGCCTCGTACTGATTACCTGGACTCGTTTCATAAGGTGAGTATGGTGTCAGTAATGGGCCAACGATCGCTACAAACAACAAAAAGATTAGAAGAATTAAACCAGTAGTTAAACTTAAATTGTGCCTAAAAATCTGGTTTAAGCTATACCACTTCTCTTTCCGCGGAGACGTTACCTCAGCTGTTTCAGTCGAAGGATTCATATACAAATCCCCCTCCTTTCGTTAATGAAGTCGAATTCTTGGATCAACAATACTATAAAGAATGTCAACCACTAGATTGATAAATACATAGGAGACAGCGATTACTAGGACAACCCCTTGGATAGAATTAAAGTCGTTTGACATTAAGGCTTGCCAAACATAGATACCAATTCCAGGCCAAGAGAATATCATCTCAATTAGGACACTGCCTGCAATTAGGTAACCAAGCACAATACCTAATGTTGTTAGTACTGGAATCATGGCGTTGCGCAAAGCATCCTTAAACACATATTCGTTCCCAGAAACACCTAAAGCCCGAGCTGATTGGATATAATCTGCCTGAAGTACCTTTATCATTGAATCACGGGACATCTTTGCAATAGGAGCGATAATAACAAATGCCAATGTAATTGCTGGTAATATTAATTGCAAAATTGCAGCTTTCAGTGTTGCAAAATTCCCTGTAAGAAGACTATCAATGATATATAACCCTGTAATATTCGTTGGTGGCATAGTTAAATCATCTAATCGTCCTGTTGGAGGTGGTGCAATGTTTAGTTGGTAATAGAAAATATAAATTAACATTAAACCGAGCCAAAACACTGGAGTTGAAACCCCTAGAATACTTATACCTTGCATCAGCCGGTCAATCCATCCACCTTTTACTGCAGCAAATATTCCTAAAGGTAAGCCAATTATTACCGCTATGAACAAGCTGATAAGAGCAAGTTCGACCGTTGCTGGAATACGCTGTGCAAGGTCTTTATTAACGGGCTGTCCTGTTGTCCAACTATTACCTAAGTTTCCTTGTAACACTTGTCCAAGGTAGTTACCATACTGCACTATCAAAGGTTTATCGAGTCCCATTTCTTTTTCCATTGCTTTAATAGTGGCTTCATCTGCAAACTGGCCTACTTTTACAAGCGCTGGGTTTCCAGGAAGTATGTGAGTCAGGATGAAAACGATTGTGAGTACTCCAAATATAGTAATAACAGCTAGTAATAATCGTTTTGATAAATATCTAAAGAAATTCATACGCAAATCCCCCTTTGTTGAGTAAGGAAAAGACAGGTGGCTATCGCCACCTGACTTTCCTACTCCTTCCTACTTGTGAAGAGTATGGAAACGGATATGTTGGTCAGGCCAACGATTCATTCCCTTAATTTCACTGTTAGCTGCTACTACATAGTTTCGCTGGTAAAGTAAAGCGATCGGCGCATCTTCTACAATCATCTGTTGAAGCTTATGTGATAGTTCCTCGCGCTTGGTTTCATCCAACTCATACATACCTTGAGCGATTAGTTCGTCTACTTCAGGGTTTTTGTACTTTGCCGCGTTAGTAGCTGCATCGGATGTAAACATCCAGAACATTTGGAAGAAAGGATCGTTTACCCAAGAGAACCAGTACTCAATAAACATTGGCATTACACCAGATTGTTGATTTTCACGATATGCAGCGTCAGAAACTGTGTTAATTTCTACATTTATTCCTATTTGTTCTAATGCATCTTTAATCCAAACTGCTACCTGCTGATCTTCTGTACGACTTGTATTTACATACAGCTCTGTACTAAATCCAGACACTCCAGCTTCCTCTAGTAATTCCTTAGCCTTTTCAATGTTATAAGCATTATCGCCAACAACGTCTAGATGAGTAGGCATCCCTTCAGGAACAACACTATTTAGTGGTCGAGCAAATCCATATAGGACATTATTAATTAAATTGTCGCTATCAATAGCTAGGTTAACAGCCTGTCTCACTAACGGATCATCAAAAGGCGCAACATCGTTGTTCATTACAAGGTAGTTCGTGTTAGTTGAGGGAAAATCATAAACTGTAATTTCTGGGTCTTCTTTCAATTCAGCAAGGTTTCTAGGTGGTAGACCTAGAGCCACATCTACTGCTCCCTGCTTTAAAAGCGCCAAGCGTTGCTGTGCATCTTGTACTACTCTCACGATAACACCATCATTTTTTAACTTATCTTCGTTCCAATAATTTGGAGCTGGACTTAAACGGTACTCTACTCCTGGTGTCCAATCAGATAGTAAATAAGGTCCAGTACCAAGGATATTATTTCTATACCAATCATTTGCCCATGGATCTGCATCTGTTGCATTCTCTTGAGTAACACTTGGACTCACAGGGACATTTAAAGCAAGTGGTAGAACTTTCTCAGTCATCGGGCTTCCCTGTTCTAAAGTGATCACAACGCTGTCGTCAACTACCTCCACTTGATCCATACTGCTCACAGTGATGATCCCCCATAGTAATGCAGAATAACCACCACCAGTTAATGCACGTTCAATAGAAAAAGCTACAGCTTCAGCGTCAACAGGATCACCGTTAGTAAAAGTTGCACCAGAATTAACTTTCAAAGTAACTACTGTGCCGTCTTCTGAAATCTCATAATCTGTCAGATTAGGAACTACTTCATCAGTATTAGCAATAATCGTTCCTTCACTATCTTCAGAAGAGCCAAAGTCGACGAATGTTTCATACGTCGCATCCACGACGATCTGTGCTGCATCGGATTTAAATGCATAAGGATCGAGGTTGTCAATGTCAGAATCCATCGTTACTCGGATAACATTCTGTTCAGTAGAACTATCCTCTTGATTTGCTTCAGGATCTTCATTGCTATTACTAGTCGGCTCATTGCTACATGCTACAAATAACAAACCAACAAGAAGAACGATTAGAAGACTACCCCACTTGCTTAAATAATTTTTCATTCACCTTTTCCTCCTCTAAATTATCTTTTATTTTTATTTCTAAATTTCAAAAATATCTGATATTTAGAAAGTTTAAAAAACTACTATCCTTAACTACTTAGTATACCTGCAGCTTTTGCCCTTATGCGGAGCGCATGGTTTGATAGATACGCTAAAGGAACTTCTTCAAAATCTACAATAGATACTGAGTTAGCTTCAGCACCTGCATTCATCGCCATACGAATTGCCGTTGCTTTAGCTTCTTCTACAGCCTGAGCACGAGTAGTTTTTTCTAGACTCCACATACGGTCTACCTCACCAGAAACCTGTGCGATAGCAGCTCCAATGGCATTCGCGTATTGATAGTGAAGAGGACGAATAACCTCAGAGGTACCAGCTAACTTATCAGGCATTAAAATGCTACCACCTCCAACTAGTACTGCAGGAAGATCAACATTACTAGTTTTCATCTTATCAATCGAAGCCTCTGTTATTTCGCGTATTTGCTGTGACACTTGAGATACGACAGTATCTGGTATGTGGCTTGTACGTTCAACCAAAAATGCAGGATGATTGATTTTCTCAGGATCCATTCGAGCTATAATATCAGTCGTAGTAAGGGTATCTCCACCAAATCCAATCCCTTTCTCTAACAACTGGTAACCAACGCTATCTGGGCCAATCTTTACTGCTCCATTTTCCAAACGAACTACGCTACCGCCACCTAGTCCAACAGCTAAGATATCTGGCATTCGAAAGTTTGTCCTAACCCCGCCAATTTCCACTGCAATACCTGATGTCCTAGGGAAACCTTTCGTCAAAACACCTACATCAGTTGTAGTGCCGCCAACATCAACCACAAGGCAATCATCGAGACCACTAAGGAAAGCTGCGCCTCGAATACTGTTAGTCGGACCAGAACCAATTGTAAGTATCGGGAAGCGACGGACATATTCTAAATCCATTAAGGTTCCATCGTTCTGGGCAAAAAGTATTCTAGGAGACATCCCCCGTTCAATTAAAGCTTTTTCCAGTCCACCAGCAGCTTTAGCAGCTACTTTTACTAGGGCTGCATTCAACCCTGCCGAGTTCTCACGCTCTAATAAACCGATGCTACCAATCTCATGAGACATTGTAATTGGAACTTCAGGTCCTAACGCAGCCTGTAACCGCTTGGCTAATTGTTTCTCTTGATCAGAGCGAACAGGGGAAAATATACCACAAATGGCTACAGCCTCCACGCATTCTGATTTCAGTTTTCGTATAACCTCATCTACTTCATAATCATCAAGATCTTTACTAATTAACGTCCCATCGTATTCGTAACCACCCTGAATTTCAAAATACAGATCACCAACGACCTCACGTAAGTCTTCCGGCCATGTAAACATAGGGTTGATGGAACTAGCAGCAGGACGAGAGATACGAATTAACCCGATGCGAGCGAGGCTCTTACGTTCTACTAACGCATTCGTACAAGCTGTAGTACCTAACATTGTGTAATCAACTTTTGCTGGGTCGACATTTGCTTGTGACATTACCTCATCGATTGCATTAAAAATACCTGTACCAATATCCTCAGTAGTCGGTGTTTTTATACCACCTAAGAGGTTATTTCGATTATCAAGGAGAACCGCATCAGTATTCGTCCCCCCTACATCAATTCCAATCTTATAACTCAAGGTGATCCACCTCCTTTAAAACTTTAAATTTTTCCTTATAGTATTCTGAATGAATTTCTTCCATCAGTTGATAATCTACATCGTAGCCAAAATAACGAGGCCCCCACACTTCAAGAGCTTGTGGCGTGCGCATGATCTCAGGTGTAGGAATACCAAGAGCAGTGACGCGGTACCCATATCTCACACCTTCTGTAGTGATCGGCATCCCAGTTTCTGCGTCGAGTAATGTGATTAAATCTGGTACCATCGCAACAATCTCTCCATCTTTTCGTGCGATTAGGTTTTCATTCTGGAAATCTACCTCTAGGGTACTTCCTTGAAACTTATCAAACCCTTCGATCTGAATCATTCCTCTTACAAAACCATCTTTTGTTTGACGATCAACACCAGTAACTTTCCCTTGGAAAAGTACCATACCTGGACCGTAAATCGAATTAGCAGTAACCCCAATAATTGCCTCAATAGGGTCTTCCTTACGAATACGTGCCTCTCGTATCGCTCGACCAATTCGAATGGCTAATGAAACTGTACCTGTAATAGCTACCTCTTTAACCTGTTGACCACTCATTGGGTATTCAGCTAAATGAGAGGTAGCTCCCATTTTAACCGTGATTGCTCGAGCAAAACGTTCTAAGCTAAGATTGTCTTTTGTGTTCAATATACAGTGGTCACCCTGCTCGTTATGAAGAACCATCGGTGAACCACTTATACCGTATATATGAAACGTTTCCATTTGAAGCTCTGGGAAAGCTCTCCCCATGCCATCAGCATCTACAACTGGTATTCCAGCCTGAGCTGCAACTACAAAAGGTATCGTTGAATTTCCACCACCACATTCAATAGGCATGGTAGCAAAAGCACGCTTTCCTAAATACTTTTCCAAAGCTCGAAGTGCGTTATAGCCCTCCTCTCCATTTGGAATTTTCTCAATACTAACTGTAGGTGCACCCATTGCTGCAGTTGGAATTACTAATGCGTCATCTGGAAGCTCGTGGGGTGCAAGTAAAGTTATTGGACCTGTTTCACGAATTGCACGTTGTGCCATTAACTTACCTACATATGGATCTCCCCCGCCTCCAGTACCGAGTACTGCTGCACCGATGGCTAAATCTTCTATTTCTTGTTCTCCAATTAATGTAGCCAATATTAAAAACTCCCCTCTCCTTTTATCTGATTATTTTTAACCTTTTGTAAACTATATTGCAAGATATGTGCCAACTTAGATAGTCGATAGACAAAATTTTACAAAAAGTAATAAAAAAATAGGTTTTTATTAGTGTTTTTAGTAAATAATTACAAATATTTGGTGAAAAACAATAGCTTTTTTGCAGGGAAAGAAGTTTATTAATTAACATTTTTTACTTCAAATGGTTGAAATAACTTAATTTTGAGAACAACAGTTTAAAGAATAAAAATGTAGTAATCTATTATAAATAATCTTTAAAATATTCTATAAAAAATATGCAAAATGTTAGAAAAAGAAATAATAGTTCTATATAAAAATATCTAAGTCGATTTTTTCAATATTTAAGAAAAAAAAATGAGAAAAGAAGATAATTCTCATCCTCTTTTCTCATGATTTTCTCACCTTTTTTTCTCAAGAAAATTCTCAACGAAAGTTAGGAATTACCTTTTCAGCAAACAATTCAATGGCACCTTCCGATGTCATCTCTTCAAATGCCCATGGGTGAATAGCAACCTGGTGAATTCCCATCTCATGCTGCTCTTTAATCTGTTCGGTAATTTCTTCAGGCGATCCCGCTAGAGAAAACTTTCTTACCAACTCATCAGGAACTAACTTTCCAACCTCGCCAGCCGCCTCTGGAGATAAGTGATAACTGAGATTACCCAAACTCTCTTCTAATTCCTTAGGCAACTCAATTCCTAACTTATCATGGAAACCTTTAGTTCCCCAAAGTACAAAGGCAACCATCCATCGAGCGTTATCGCGAGCTACTTTACCATCTGGATGAATAAAAGTCTGTAACCACAATGTTTTTTGTAAATCATCTAATGACCTACCTGCATCCTTAGCCCCTTTTTCGACTTGTTGTAACCCCCATTCCACTACATCTGTGGATGCATAGTCACCTAGAATTACTCCATCAGCAACTCGTCCAGCTGTTTTTAATACCAAAGGTGCAGCACCTGCGATTAGAATTGGAATATCAGGTCGTAAAGGTGTGAAATCCAATTTCGCCTCTTTAACCTGGATAACATCTCCCTCTACAGTTACTCTTTCTCCTTGTAGTAGAGGGCGAATTACATTCACTGCCTCTCGTAATGCTCGAGCTGGTTTTTCACGTTTAATACCCATTTCAGCGAAACCACTGACTCCAGCGCCATACCCTAAAGTCATTCGTCCTTCGGAGATTTCATCAACACTTGCTAGTGCCGCTGCAGTCATAGCAGGGTGGCGGGAATATGGGTCTGTTACCGCAGTTCCCAATTTTACCTTTGTTGTGTTTTGAGCTATAACAGCAAGTTGTGAATAACATTCCCTATAAAAACGTTCATCAGGCATCCATATTTGATCGAATCCAATTTCTTCACATTTTTGCGCTAACGATATTAAAGTTTTGTATGGGTATTTACCTAAAAGTCCGATACCAAATTCCATTGACATTTTTTCTCCTCCTTGTTTCTTGCTTCCTTAACCCCCACCAATTGCAAGGATAATTAAAACTTCGTCCGTTGCACTAATAGGTGTATCAAGTCCTTGTAATATCCGAATGTCCTGACCATTGACCAAAACATTCATCCATTCTGCCAAATCTCCATGTTCATTTAAGATCCACTCTTTTAACGATGGAAAACGATTGCGTAAACCAACCATTATCTCCGAAACATTCGCCGCCTCTAATTGAACCTCTTTCACCCCAGTATGAGGAAGCCACATCGGCGGGATACGGACGGTAACCATTTTTACGCTACCCTCTCAGTCAGAATACAAAACCAATCTGACACCCAGCTACCCCACTCCTCACTAAAGCCTGCCATCTCTGGAGCAGTAATATCTTTTTTATACTGATCAACATCAGAAATAACTATTTCTTCGATGATTTGATATGCTGGTTTACTACCATCTAATGTAGCCACTGTTTTATAATCGTGGAATTCTCTAATTGACTCAACTGATTTAGCAGCAGGATGATTAACCTCTACAGACCAACGTTCGTACTCCTCGACTGTCTTCCCTTGAGCAAGGTTAAAAAGAAAATAAGCCTTGTATTCCATCTTTAATCGCCTCCATCTATATTATAAATTTCTCTTTCAGTTCAGGATGAGGTTAGCATTATCCTAGATTAGTAGATACTTTACTTTCTTTTTCTTTTATTGCCCTTAATACTTTTTCTGCAGTGATAGGTAAGTCATGAATGTGAACACCTATTGCATCAGCAACTGCATTGGAAATTGCTGCTGCTGGAAGAATAATTGGCGCTTCCCCAACACCTTTAGCACCATAAGGACCAGCCGTAGACGGGCTTTCTACTAAGATAGTTTCAATTCGAGGAACGTCCATAATTGTCGGCATCTTGAAATCGGTCATATTCGGATTTAATACAACACCATCTTTATAGACAATCTCTTCAGATAAAGCATAACCAATTCCCTGAACTACACCACCAGTCATTTGTCCTTCGGCCCCATCTGGGTTAATCGCATAACCCACATCCTGAGCCACCACATAACGTTTTACAGTAACTTCTCCAGTATCTGGATCTATCTCTACTTCTGCTGCTTGTGTATGGAATGATGGGAAATTATAGACTGGATACAAACTTCCCTTAACTGTATTAACATCATACTCTGTAGGTTCAATAATATATGAACCTCGACCAATAATAGGACCGCCATTCCACATTCGATCAGCAGCTATTTCGGCTAAGTTAATACTGTTCGTTGGATTTTGAGAATCGTAAACTTGCTTATCTTTGAGTTCTAATCGTTCCACTGGCACATTTAACTTTTCAGAGGCCGTAACAAATAGTTGACGCTTCGCATCCTGAGCAGCAATTCGAGAGGCATTCCCTACATTAAATGTAGTGCGTCCTCCTTGAGCACCAAAATCGTACGGAGTTGAATGTGTATCCCCAGTAATCAGACGTACATCGGTAATGTCTATTCCAAGCTCTTCTGCAACAATTTGCGCAACTCCCATTGTTATAGCACCTGTACCAATTTCTTTTCCACCAGTTATAAGAACTACAGTACCGTCATCATTTAATTGGACGTAGGCGCAAGAAGAACCACCAGCAGATGTCCAAATGGCAGTAGCGATACCACGACCTGTATACTTTGGACGCGGTTGATCCATTCCAATCTGCTCAGATACTTTAGTTATAGTTTCTTGCAGACTTACTGTTTCAATGACTTGCCCAGTTGGCCCCAAATCACCATCTTTCAATCCATTTTTTTGTCGTATTTCAACCTTATCTATATTTAATTCATTAGCTATCTTATCTAAATGTGTTTCAATAGCATAATAGGTTTGAGGAGCCGATGGTCCACGGTAAGCACCACAATTTGCCTTATTTGTATAAACTGCCAATGAATCTACTTTATAATTCGGGATATTATACGCACCACGAGCTAGCATAGCACCTACCGAGCAAATCACACTACTATCTCCAGTATAAGCGCCTGCACCAAATAGAATTTTAGCTTGACGAGCAGTAATCGTACCGTCCTTCATAACCCCAGTTTTTACATAGAGAACTGCTTCTTGACGAGGTGCTGCAGCCTTCATTTCTTCCTCTCTATCCCAGAGGTATTTTACTGGACGTCCCGTTTTACGAGCGAGTAATGCTACAAAATGTTCAACACCCAAATCTAATTTCCCACCAAAACCTCCACCTACTCCTGTTGAACTTACTCGGATTTTACTTGTAGGTAATTGGAGAATATCAGAAAGATTTCCTAGAATACCAAAAGGAAATTGAGTGCTTGATGCAATTACAACAGTTCCATCTGCTTCAACATGAGCCATTCCAGCACGTGCTTCTAGGTATCCTTGGTGGACCATATGGGTTGTAAAACGGTCTTCAAACACATAATCTGCCTCAGCGAAGGCTTTTTCTACATCACCAGTGTTAATGGTCGTATGTCCACAAACATTGTCGTATCGAACCACATCAGGATTACCATTATAGCTTTCCCAATCAGGATGCAGTAATGGTGCATCTGGCTTCAAAGCCTCTTCTGGACCATTTATCACTGGTAATTCCTCAAATTCGATCTCGATTAATTTTAATGCTTCCTCACCAATCTCCCTTGTATCAGCAGCAATAGCAGCAATAGGTTCACCGTAATAACGTACATAGTCTCTAGCAAAAACAACTTCATCTTTCACAGTATGACCATGTCTAATATTTGAAGGTATGTCATCTGCCGTCATTATTGTACGAACACCTGGATAAGCCAATGCCTTACTAATGTCTAATCGTTTAATTCTCCCGTGAGGAATCGAACTACGAAAGACTTTACAGTGTAGAAGGCCTGGAGCATCTAAGTCTGCCCCATAGATAAATTTTCCAGTAACTTTCTCTGGACCATCTAGCCTATTTAAACGTTTACCTACGACTGTTGTTTCCTTTTCTTTAGTAATCATTTTTTAACCTCCTCACACTTTGTTTAGTTTTCTTAATTCAGAGGCCGCCTGTTGTACCGCATCTACTATGCCATTGTATCCCGTACAGCGGCACAAGTTTCCAGCTAGGTAATTACGGATCTCCTCTTCTGTTGGATCGTCATTCTCTTCTAATAAAGACTTTGTAGACATAATAAAACCAGGTGTACAGAATCCACACTGTAACCCGTGACAGTCTACAAATGCTTTCTGTATTGGGTGAAGTTTGTCACCTTCTGCAACGGACTCAACAGTTGTAATTTCCTTTCCACCTGCTGCAACAGCTGGTAACAAACAAGAATTTACTGACTTGTTATCTAGTGTAACAGTACATACACCACATTCACCTTCTCTACAGCATTCCTTAGTACCAGAAAAGCCAAGTTCTTCTCTCAGAACATCCAATAGAATGCGATGAGGTTCAACCTCAATATGATAATCACTTCCATTAATCTTTAGTGTTAGTGGAACCTTAGCCATTCTAACCCTCCTCTTTTTTTAGGATATTTTTGTACCAGTCTCTGTATCCTGTAATATCTCTAAGCATTGACTTAATGCCCGGCGCACCATTGACTCAACTAACATACGTCGGTATTCAGCAGATCCACGCACATCAGAAATTGGGTTACAATCATTTACTGCGGCTGTACCAGCAGCTCTAATCAAATCTTGAGTAATTACTTTTCCTTGCAGTAACGCCTCAGCACTATGAGCTCGAACTGCTGTAGGTGCTACAGACCCTAAGCCAATTCTCACATCAGCAATACCATTTTCGTCTAGAGTGACTCGAGCAGAAACCGCACACAATGAAATTTCCATAGCTTTACGTCTACCAGCCTTCAAAAATACCGTAGCTGTATTGGAAGCTTGTTTAGGCACTTCAATTTCTGTTAGAAATTCCCCTGGTTCAAGTGCAACTTTACGAGGACCTAATAAAAATTCTTGCAACGGTAAACTTCTAGTACCTTTTGGTCCCACTATTGTCACCGATGCGTCTAAGGCTAGTAAAACTGGAGGAGTATCAGCAGCTGGCGAGGCATTACATAGATTACCTCCAACAGTCCCCATATTTCTAACTTGTATTCCACCAACTGTGGAACACGCTTGCCTTAAAGCCTCAGTAGCTTGAGTAATTAATGATGATTTTTCAACTTCTCGATGAGTCACTTGAGCACCAAGTACTAGATTTCCTTGTTCATTTTCACGAATTCCTTTTAGCTCTCTAACTCCATCAAGACTAATTACATGCTTAGGATCTACCTTAAATCGAGTGATAAGAACCATCAAATCAGTTCCACCTGCTAGAAGTTTGGCATCATCGCCATATTCAACTAGAAGTTTATTAACCTCTTGAACCGTCTTAGGTTCATGATAAACAAAAGACATGTTACACCTCCTAGAATAATTAACTTTTGAATATTCAATCTCTTCATAACATTCCCTTGCAATTTCCATGCCAACTTGATCACCCCTACCTTTCTTTTTTTAGAATTTACTAACAAAACATGTCATTATGGCCACATACAAAAATACAAAAAAAGAGTGAAGTAATTTTATTTACTTCACCCAACATTTATTTCTCATATTTTTCTCATTCTCATCTCATTTCTCACCACGCATTGAGAATTTTAGTTTATATATATTAAGAAATTTTTAAGTGATACCACATGGATAACCACCTTTATGAGCTTAATCTTTATAAACGATTTAATTAATTGGTTACCATTGGTCAGCCTATCCCCCAATATGAGACATTTCGACTTTTTTTCGTTTTTTTAATTCTGCAGTATTACTTAGTCTTTCCTCTGAATAGCGATCATGCCTATCATTCCAAACCTTTGAAATTAATTTTATTATGTCTTCATCACTTTTCCCTTCCTTAACTGGACCACGCAAGTCAGTTCCACTTGAAGCAAACAAGCAAGTATAAAGCTTACCTTCTACTGAAAGGCGGGCTCTAGAACAAGTTGAGCAAAACGCTTGAGTTACTGAAGAAATCATTCCAATTTCCTTATTTGTTCCTTTGTAACGATAACGAGTAGCTACTTCGCCGTAATAATTTGAATCTACAGGTTCTAAAGACCATTCATTATCAATCATTTTTACAATTTCTTGACTTGGTACAACCTGATCCAGTTTCCACCCATTTGTGTTTCCAACATCCATATATTCAATAAACCGTAGAATGTGCCCTTTCTCAGAGAAGTAGCGTGCCATAGGAAGAATATCCTGATCATTACCACCCTTTTTTACCACCATATTAATTTTGACGGTAAGTCCAACACTTGCGGCTACCTCAATCCCTTCAAGAATTTTATCTACCTTAAACCCTCTTCCGTTTATTTTTCCAAACCGGTCATCATTCAAGCTGTCTAAGCTCACTGTAACTCGGTTTAACCCTGCATCTTTAAGAGCTTGTGCATACTTGGCCAGGAAGACACCATTTGTTGTCATGGCAATTTCCGAAATCCCATCAACATCCTTAATCATTTTGATAAGTAAGGGTAAATCTTTACGCATCAATGGCTCTCCCCCCGTAATGCGGACTTTTTTTACTCCTAACAAAGCGAAAATTCGAGTTAATCGGGTCAGTTCTTCAAAGCTTAACAACCGTTCTTTAGGTAAGAATTCATAATCAGGACCGAATATTTCTGCAGGCATACAGTATTGGCAACGGAAATTACATTGGTCAGTTACCGAGATACGTATATCCCTAAGTGGTCGTCCAAACAAATCGACAATTTTCTTCAAGTTGCCATCCATCTCTTCACCTGCTTTCTTCAATAGTATGTTATTTGAGAATTTCTTTCTCAACTTGGTGCAAATTTCGGTGAAAACATTCTAAACCATTTTTATAAAAAACTTCTTACTTTGAGTTCTAATAATATGAACTCATTCTACATACCAACATATTTTGCATATAACGATCGGGCTAATCCGATTTCTTCCGTCCCTTGGATGAGCACCCTGCCATCGGTGAAGAACACCATAATATAAGCGCCTATATGAAAACGTAGTAAAAATTTATTTTTTTCAACCTTACCCAATGATTTGTATCGTTGTACTAATTCATCAAGGTCTAGTTTTCTTTCAGTAGTAGGTACAATTTGCACTGTATCACGACCACACATAACCGTAAAATGCTCTTCTATGTTTGTCGGATATAGAAATTCGAAATTTTGCTGCGCACAAGCGGGACATTTTGGGTTATGCGTCTGAGTAATAGTAAAACTAGAATGTTTATTTTTCCAAATTTCCAAATACTCAATATTTTGGTTTAGACTTTCCGTATCTTCAACTAGGTATTTTATTGCTTCAGTAGCTTGGTAGGAAGCAACAATATGTACAAGTGGGCCGAGCACCCCTACCATATCACAAGTTTCCGTTCCTCCTGGTGGGGGAGGTTCATGAAATAGGCAACGAAAACAAGGTGTTTCATACGGGCGAATCATAGCGAACATCCCTTTAGCACTTACTGCCCCACCATAAATCCATGGTATTCTGTGTTTCACGCTTACATCATTAATTAGAAATCTAATTTGAAAGTTATCAGTTGCATCCAAGATAAGATCCGTTCCAGTCAACAGTTTCTCCGCATTTACTGCATGGATATCAGCAAGTACAGGTTCAATTCGTACTTGTGAATTAATCCGGGATAACTTTTCAGCAGCTGCCATTACTTTGGGCATATGATTAGAGGCGTCATTTTCATCATATAACATCTGCCTCTGTAGGTTACTTTCTTCAACAAAATCTCGATCAATTATCCTTAGATCACCAACCCCGGCTCGAACCATATGATTGGCAAGCACAGTACCTAAAGCCCCTACTCCAACAATTGTAACATGACTATTCAAGATTTTTTCCTGACCGCTACGCCCTATTGGACCGTATAAGATTTGTCTAGAATATCTTTTATTAATCTCATTATCGATACCTATATTATCTACCATACGTATTTCCCTCCTATTCTTTTAAAACAGGCCTTTTATGGAGAGATTCACACTTTTGTTGTTATTTTCTAATTTTGAATTATCATGTCCCACAAGCTAGGAAGGAATTAGATACTATCAAAGGAACAAAATCTAAATATGAGTCATTTAAAGAACACAGGAAATTCACCTTTTAAGAATTTAATTTTAATTTTCTGCGTATTTTCAAAAGGATTCCTTAGTTTCTATTAAACTAGATTCCTTAAACAAGTGTCTGGTATTATTAACAACTCGAACTAAAAATAACATTAAAGGTACTTCATCCAATACCCCTACAATTGTAAATTTACCAGCTTTTTTTAAATATACATTCTCAAACCAATCTAAACCCCTTAGCTGTTCTTTACGTCCTTCTTTAATAAACTTTTTCTATAAACCAAGCTCTACATTATTTTATTTATTACTTTGGATATTCTAAAATTTCATAGAGCGTGTTTCGAACAGCAGGGGTTCTACCTAAGTCCCTAATCAAACGATCAAATTCTTTAGGATCCATATTTTCTCCAAACGGAGCACCAGCAGAACGAGAAATAGTTTCATCCATTAAGGTACCACCAAAGTCATTTGCACCTGCATTCAAAATTATTTGACACGACTTAGGACCATTTTTAACCCATGAAACTTGAATATTGTCAATCCATTTATAAAGCATAATACGAGATACCGCGGTAACCATGATATCCTCTATACCCGTTGAGCCAGCCCTAGATCCTAGCTCATTAAATAATTTTGTATTATAGTGTACAAAACCTAAAGGAACAAATTCAGTAAAACCTCCTGTTTCTTTTTGAATCTCTCTAAGAATTCCAATATGATTTGCCCAATGTTCGGGGCCGTCTATATGTCCATACATCATTGTAGAAGTGGAACGAATTCCTAGTTTATGTGCAGTTTTTACTATATGAACCCATTCTTCAGCAGAAAGTTTATCTTTTGTTAACTGTTGGCGAATTTCAGTATCAAGTATTTCCGCAGCAGTACCAGGTATTGTGTCTAAACCTGCATCCTTTAAACTCTTAAGATGCTCTTCTATCGTAACGCCTTGTTTCCAGGCACCAAATTTAATTTCAAACGGTGAGTAAGCATGAATATGCATGTGTGGAACGACATTTTTTATTGAACGAAGTATCTCATGATAATAGGTGCCGTCTATCTTTGGATGAAGCCCTCCTTGAATACATACTTCTGTAGCTCCGATATCCCACGCATCTTTTGCACGTTGAGAAATTTCTCCAAGAGGAACGAAGTACGCATCCTCATCCTTTTCAGAAGCCGCAAACGCACAGAATTTACAACCTGTATAACATACATTTGAAAAATTGATGTTTCTTGTTTTAACATAAGTGATAGTATCACCCACAGCTCTGCGTCTTAACTCATTCGCTGTTAACATGATCGCATTCAGATCTTTTGCAGGATTCGCTTTAAAAAGTTCTATGCCTTCTTCTACAGTAATTTCCTTCTCTTCCAATGCCTTGTCTAAAATTCGGCTAATATTTAGACTAGTTGAACTTAATAGTTGTTCAACACTTTTGACGTTTATTATTTTCTCTTCTTGATTCACTAGATTTTCAATTGCTTTCGTCATATCTGTACCCTCCATAGATTTTAATTTCTCTTGATCGCAATTACTAACGGAAAAGGTCCATCTCTCTAGGTCTTACTAAATCTTTACTTGTCCCATCTCCCTCAGGATAAGAATATCCTCTAACTACAGCTACTGGAATACCATCACTTTTTCCCATTACCAATTCAGCCGCAGATGCAACCTGATCAGCCACAGCGATTTCAGTAGCTTTTAATTCATAGCCAAATTGGTCAAACTCACCTTTATAATCTCTGATAGCAAGCATACCGCTGACTCCAATAGCAACGTTAGTTTGTCCCATGCGCCATGGTCGTCCAAAAGTATCCGAGATAATAACTGCCAATTCCACATTATAGTGATTTTCTAGGGATTCCTTTATTTTCTTTGCCGTAAAATCAGGGTCTTTGGGTAAAAGTAAAGCCGTTTCTTGATTCTCAATATTTGAACGGTCAATCCCTGCATTAGCGCAAATAAATCCGTGCTTTGTTTCCATTATCATGACACGGTCTGTTATTTTCACTGGACTAGAGGACTCCCGAAAGATCATTTCTATTTCATTTGGAGTTTTACCCGTAGATTTTGAAAGCTCTATTGCAAGAGGTGAAGGTTGAATATCTTTCTCCTCTACTAATCGCCCTTCAGCCTTTGATACTATTTTTGAGGTGACAATAACAATATCCTTATGCTCTAATTTTTTTCCTTGCTTGTCGAGAGAACGGATAATAAGTCTTGTCAGATCATCTCCTTCTTGTATTTTTGGCAATTCTTCTACTCCAAACACTGTCAATTCATTCATGAAACCACTTCTTTCATTTTTAATTTTTCAATAATTCCCTGACTATAGATATAGTCGTAAGTTTTTGTTCCTTTTCCAAATTTTTCGATATAGTATAAATCCATTGTGGTATCGATATCATACGATAATAATGGAGCAGTACCCAAAAGGTATTCACAACCCACTTTCATTGCATTCAATCGATGTTTTTCAATACTATTAGTACCGAAGGCAGTGTCGATTACCTTTGGTGGCGATAAAATAAGTCCATTAGTTCCTGTTCGGTCTTTACACGGAAAGATTGTGACGGGTACCCGCCTTTTTTGTTTCATGATAAAATCTACTTCATTTACTGTGATTAGAGGTATATCTCCAGGCAAAATTAATAGTTCTTTTACACGATGGTCTAATGAATCAACTACTGTTTTAATGGCTTGATTCATCCCAGCTACACTCTGCTCAAAATATAGTTTAGCCCCAAATTTTTTGGCTAGTTGTATTGCGTCAGGGTCACTAGTCACAATAGAAAGTTCGTCTATAGATGGGACTTTAGAAAGAACTTTAAGGACGTCATACAGCATAGAATAAGCAAGACCAATCCTTTGGTCAGAAGAGAGTAAGCCATTCAGTCGAGTCTTTGATTTATGCATAGGTTTTTGTAAGACAATAACGGAATTCATAGGAATGTTCTCCTTTTTATAAGGCTTTAACTTTGACATCGGCAGCGAATTCTACAACTTGATTTGATAACCGTTCCTTTTTTTCATCCGAATCCATTATGGTATCTGTGACTAAAACTCCTAATCCTCTTTTTTGCAATTTATCTGAATACTGCTCATCTAAGAAATCGATAACAATACCATCCAATAAACCTTCGTAAAAGTCAGCAATTCCGATAGGAGACACTTCTATATTCATATCTCTCATCATTCGATCGGCAGGTCCTTTGATTACCCCTCCATTCACAATGGGACTTACCGCAATGACCTTGGCTTTACTTTTTTTAATCCCTTCCTTTATTCCTGGTACTGACAAAATTGGACCGATACTGACCAAAGGATTACTTGGAGCAACCAAAATTATTTCTGCTTCCGCAATTGAGTCAAGCACTCCAGGTGAAGGAGATGCATTGGTAGATCCCCGATAATCAATATTTAATACTTTGTCTGACATTCTTCGTTGAATCAAGTACTCTTGAAAATGGAAGCAACCATCTGGAGTATCAATATACGAAGAAATACGATCATTAGACATTGGGAGTAATCTCATCGAAACTCCTAATTTGTTGCATAGATTTCTAGTAATTTCCGTCAACGTAATGTTTTTACGCAATAAATTGGTTCGATAAATATGAGTAGCTAAATCTTTATCTCCTAGATTAAACCAGCAATCTTGACCAAAAAGGTCTGTTAGTACACTTTGTGTGGTATAGGTTTCATCTTTAAACCCCCACCCTTGCTCGTGAATTAGCCCCGCCAGTGTATACATATTAATATCAATGTCGGGCGAGATATAAAGCCCAAATCTTTCAAAATCATCTGCCGTATTAATAACCACTGTAACATCTTCTTTATATCGAGAAGACGCTAAGCCTTTAACGAACTTAGAGCCTCCAACTCCTCCAGCTAACGTTAATATCATCGTTTACAACACCCTTCTTCAAGAAGATTACCTAGATTATATAGTTTACAAAGGGATAACGTCTGCCCTATAACCTTGACTATCAGTAAGTTTCAGAACATAAGGAAATAGCTTCTCATCTATAAAATCTGGTTTTATATAATCTGGATATATAGGTAATCTTTGTTTTGGTACATACCCAGCTTTACGTGTAATTTCTAGCAACTGCTCTCTATGAGGCCAAGGAGATTCGGGATTAATATAATCTATTGTTAATGGTGAGATCCCTCCCCAATCATCAATGCCTGACTTTAATAATTCCTGCAAGTGTGCTGAATTTAAATTTGGAGGTACTTGTAGGTGAATTGAACCTTGAAAAATAAAATTTGCAACACAAACAGTATGAATTAAATCTTCAAATGTTGGCTCTGGATAATTAGCCATAGGTGTGTCTGGTTTCGCCTTAAAATTCTGAATAATAACTTCTGATATATGTCCATATTTTTCATGTAATTCCTTGATTTTGAACAAAGAATCAATACGCTCTTCCCATGTTTCTCCTATTCCAATTAAAATTCCAGTGGTAAAAGGTATTTTCAATTTTCCAGCTTCTTCAATGTATCGTATCCGTCTAGATGGTTTTTTGTCAGGGGCATTCCCATGTACTTCCCCTTTAGCATAGAGTCGTTCACTCACGGTCTCAAGCATCATCCCCATACTAGGGTTATATCTCCTCATACGAGCTAAATGATATCTATCCAAGACTCCGACATTGGTATGGGGCAACAACCCTGTTTCCTCTATAACCATTTTGCACATATCTTCGAGGTATTCAGGCATATTTCTATACCCGCGGCGATTTAACCATTCTCTTACTTCTGGAAAATAATCGGATTTATCACCAAGACTAAACAACACTTCTGTACAACCAAGGTCCTTTCCCTTTTTTACAATGGATAAGACCTCTTCTGGTGACATAATATTAGCCTCTGGATGATGAGGGTCCTTACGAAACGTACAGTAGGAACAATAATCCTTACATATATTTGTAAGAGGAATAAATACATTCTGTGTGTAAGACATTTCCGTACCAAAGGAACGCCTTCTTATTTTACTTGAAACATTCTGCATTTCTTTAAGAACTGAATCTGTAATACTCCCAAGTTGATAAGCTTCTTTTCTTGAAATAACTAGTCCTTGTTCTGCTTTAAACAAGATATTATCAAGATCTTTTTTTTCTATCATTTAATACCTCCCCTTCCGAATGTCTATAGTAGAAAGAATATAAAAATTCAGAAAAAACATTATATTTTCTCATAATATATTAAAATATTTATTTTGTAAAATTGCTTTATAAAATAGTAATATACTATTGTCCCGAAAGACTAAATAACCTTTCACTTAAGAGAACTTTTTTACTCATCAAACCATTTTTGAAGTGAATATACAAAATTAATTAAGAAGTTTGTATTACCTTATAGTTTATAGATTTTTCACTCATTTGGTTTTCAATTCGATTAATTTTTTGAGCCATAACTAAGTCCTTCCCTGTAACACCTTCAACATCATAAGTAGTAAGTGATATCTGAACATTAAAATCGGTTATAGATATTTGAGGATAGTGTTTTTCCTGATCCATGATTTTAGTTACTAAATAAACAAATTGCCCTGTTTTTTCAAAACTTGGAAATGAAAAGTTTTTTATAATGGCATGATTGCCTACATGTGTCCAACCAGTAATTTTAGTTATATGAGTTACTATCGTTTCAATAGGTAACTTCGTCATTTGTATTCCTCCTAAAGTATGATAATGATTAGTTAGCCTTTTTCATTTAATCTCTACTTCATTTGAAATCAGTTCTTCATACTTCTATTTTGCTAAAAAGTTTTAATTTGAACCCGTGGATTACCACCTTTGCAATATGCCTGTTCCGCTTTCTATTCGACTATTCAAGTCTCATTACAAAATCGCATTCTACTTTCCCATTAATTAAACTATTTTTCTGTCCTGCTGGAAATTCTCAACTTTCTCATCCTTTCCTCCGTTGTTTGCATTTTTAATAATTTATGCAAGATACGTGCCAAAAGTTGATTTTGCCGAGTAATTTTTCAGAACAAAAAACTCACCATCTTATAGAGAGGCCACTGAAAAAGTACCTGAAATAATAAAAGATATAGCACCTCAATTATTTGAGAGTGCTATATCTTTTTTGCTGTATAATTAAAATATCAAATTTGAGTGGGTGGATACGATGATTCAACATCAACAAGTAAACTTAAGTCCTTATATGGCGATTTATGACATAGTAGTACCGAAGGATAATGTTTTAAGAAAAATCAATGACTTAGTCGATTTTTCTTTTGTATATGAAGAATTAGTAGATAAATATTGCCTAGATAATGGACGTAATGCGATCCATCCTATTCGCATGTTCAAATACTTATTATTAAAATGTATCCACAACGTATCAGATATTGATATTGTCGAACGCTCAAAATATGATATGTCATTCAAATATTTTTTAGATATGGCGCCAGAAGATCCAGTGATTGATCCAAGTTCCTTAACGAAGTTTCGAAAACTGCGATTAAAGGATGTAAATTTATTAGACATGCTAATCAATAAAACTGTTGAGATCGCAATCGAAAAAGAAATTATAAAAAGTAAATCTATCATTGTAGATGCTACCCATACTAAGTCTCGTTACAACCAAAAATCAGCTAAAGAAGTGCTGATTGATCGCTCTAAAAATCTAAGAAAGACCATTTATCAAATAGATGAAACAATGAAAAGTAAATTCCCAACCAAAACAACATCAGATGTATTAGAAGATCAAATTGAGTATTGTGAAAAGCTAATTAAAGTCATTGAAAAAGAAGAGACTATCTGTGAATTCCCCAAGGTGAAAGAAACATTAAACCTACTTAAAGAAACGATAGCTGATGATATTGAACATCTACAATTATCCAAAGATGAAGATGCTAAAACAGGACATAAAACATCGGACTCAGCATTTTTTGGTTATAAAACACACATTTCCTTAAGTGAAGAAAGAATTATTACTGCAGCAGTTATCACAACAGGAGAAAAGAATGACGGAAAGCAACTAGAAACCTTAATTGAAAAAAGTATGGAAGCAGGTATGGAAGTTGATACTGTGATTGGTGATGCAGCTTATTCGGAAAAAGGAAATATTGAATATACAAAAACAAACGAAATGAAGTTAGTAGCTAAACTCAACCCTGTTGTCACTCAAGGTAATCGAAAAAAAGAAGATGAATTTGAGTTTAATAAAGATGCTGGTATGTATGTTTGTAAGGCTGGACACATGGCTATCAGGAAAGCACGAACTGGAAAAAAAGGTGTAGCGAAAAACCAAAAACACACATATTACTTTGATATAGAAAAATGTAAGGTGTGTCCATTAAAAGATGGCTGTTATAAGGAAGGAGCAAAAGCCAAAACATATTCTGTTACAATTAAATCGGATGTACACACAGAACAAATAGCTTTTCAAGAAAGTGATTACTTTAAAGAAAAATCCTCAGAGCGTTATAAAATAGAAGCAAAAAATAGTGAATTAAAACACCGGCACGGGTATGATGTAGCGTCATCTTCGGGTCTCGTTGGCATGGAGATTCAGGGAGCCATGGCTATGTTTACGGTGAATTTGAAAAGAATTCTGAAGTTAATTGGATAACTATAGTATGGGATTGACTTAAATTATAAGCAAAAAGAGACACCCTTATCCATTTAATGGATATAGGAACGTCTCTTTTTTGTGTGTTTATTCTTTCATCTTGAAAAACGGAAGTTTTTCAGTGGCCTCTCTTATAGATGGTGAGTTTTTTGTTCTGAAAAGTTCAACTGAGATTTCGTAAATTAAACATAAACGAGGTTTCTTTCTACCCTCCACTGACAGGTGGAATAATTGCTATTACATCGTTCTCTTTAAGGACCCTATTTTCTTCTACAAATTCCTCATTTACAGCAATCATTACATTGTCAAGTGATGGTAACGAGTATTCTTTTGATAACTTTTCTTTTAGTTCTACTAAAGTTAAATCTCTTCCTTCAATACAAAGTTCTCTTTGTCCTATCGCTTCTTCAAAAGCCGCAAAAAGTAGTATTTTAATCATTATAAATGCTCCTGTTCTGGTTTTCCTGTTGGATATTTTGTACGTTCTAACTGGTCACCTATCCATTGTTCACCATTCTCCCAATGTTCTTTTTTCCATATCGGGACAATTTCCTTAATGCGCTCAATTGCATAACGGCATGCATCAAAGGAATCTGTACGGTGAGGAGTAGAGATAGCAATGACAACTGCAATATCTGTAATGTCTAATCGTCCAATTCGATGGGTAATAGCGACATTTGAGCCGCTCCATTTATGGTTAATTTCTTTTCCAATTTGTATTAATTTCTTTTCTGCCATCGGTATATAGGCATCGTACTCTAAATACAATGTTTTCTTTCCCTTTGTTATTTCACGAACCGTCCCGATAAATGTATTTATTGCTCCTGAATGACGATGAACAACCTTATCAACTACATTTTGTATTGATATAGGCTCTTTAGTAATTAAAAAGTCTTTATTATTTTCCACTTTTTCACACACCTAATTTCTAAGTTATTTACTCTGGAAATAAACTTAATATGCTAACAAGATGTCCTACATATGTAGATTAGCTTTACGTATGTGAACCTTACTACTATTACTATATTCTTTTATTCATTACTTTCTTAAGCACATTTATTTGTCCCAAGACCAATTACTACCTTCTTCATTCAAAAGAAGAATATCTACCATAGTTCCTTTCTCATAACCTTTTTCCCCTCCTGGGAGAATTATGAGGGCATCAGCATTAGCTAATATAGTAACATTACTAGATTTATCTATTCCAGTACTCGAAACTACTAAACTTCCATTTTGATATGATTTCTTACCACGAACAAAACGTGTAAACGAGTTTGGTTTCGTAAAATTTTCCATTAAGGTTGCCTGGATTTTTTGTAAATGTGGTTTTTCAGATTTAAAATAACTTTTTAACCAAGGCCGAGCATAAAGTTCGAATCCAACATAACATGCAGAAGGATTTCCAGACAATCCGAATAAGAGTTTTCCATTCAATTCAGCCACAGTAGTTACACTCCCAGGCCTCATTGAAATTTTATTAAATAAAACATTGGCTCCTAGCTTTTCATAAATAGCTGGTAAAAAATCATAATCCCCGACCGAAACACCCCCAGTGGTAATTAAAAGATCTGCTTTTTCCAACGCTTTTGTAATAGCTTCATAGCATCGTTCAAAATCATCATCCAATTTTCCAAAATAATAAGGTTCTGCACCTACTTTTTTTACTTGTGAAGTAACCATATAAGAATTACTATTGCGAATTTTACCTAATTGAAGTTCTTCTTGCACATCTAATAACTCCGTTCCAGTTGCATAAATACCAACAACTGGCTTTTTAATAACAGGTACTTTGGCATAACCAAATGTAGCCAGCAATGCTATTATACCTGGATTTATCCTTCTCCCTCTTTCAATAAGTTGCGTTCCCTTTTGGGCATCTTCTCCTTGAAAGTTAATGTTATCACCTTTTTTAAAAGATTGATTAATTACAACATATTTCTTTTGGTCTCGACTTATTTCTTTAGTTAGCTCTAGCATAACAATGACGTCCGTTCCTTCAGGCATTTTTGCACCAGTCATTATTCGAATAGCTTGTCCTTCTTTTATTTCTTTCTTTGCAACTGTACCTGCACCAACCTCTTCAATAATCTCTAACTCAACTGGCTTTTCTAAAGTAGCGTTCCTTGTATCTATTGCTCTAATAGCAAACCCATCTAATGGTGAACGATCAAAAGGTGGCACATCATGATCTGCTACTATTGGCTCTGCTAAATATCTACCATCACTTTCTTCTATTGATATGTATTCTATTTCCCCGTGCTTTTTGTATTCTAAAACTTTTTTTACTGCTTCTCTTACCGTAATGATTTCTCGCTTTGTTAACATCCTTTTCACACCTTTCTAAATCTTATTCTTTCATTCTAACAAACAGTTGTAATTATTTATTGAATTTTACAAATTTTTTTTGCTGGATAAAGGTTATTTCATTATATATATATCTATAAACTGTTTACCTCTAATATAGGGTATGTAATGATTCTTACTTCCACATTCACTGTTTCCTAATTATATATGTTTGTAAATTAGAGGTACAATAATGAATATTGAAAAAAATAAAATAAAAATTTCTAAAGTTAAAAAAATTTCAATTTATAAAATAATTTATTGGAAATTTTTATTAACAACCTGTTCAACTTTTATTAGGTAAAAATTGTAAGTAATCTGCAGTTTTTTGCACCTTATTTAAGCCATTTTTAATTTATTCTATATCCTGTTCTTAACTTTTAAATCTTTGTATTTTTCATCAGCTACACAATATACCTTAATTGCTTACTTAATCTTTATCCACATCCAATGCTTTTCCCTGATCGCCCACTGATTTAAATGTTCTATTTTTTTATTTATCATGATGCCTTCTCAATTCCATTTATCTTCTTCTCCGCTTTAGCACTACTAGGTTCGTCCCTTTTACTTTTACATATGGTCGAACATAACTCCTGTAGCTGATCGCTGCTAAAACATACACAATCGTAATTACAGGAATAGGGAGAATTAAAGCCTCTAATAGAACACGTAAAATTCCACCATGGTCTTTAAATGTTGATATCGAACTATAAAGTGCTAACTGAGAAGTACTATAAAACATTAGCATGACTAGAACATTTATTATATGAAAAAAAAGTGATAGTCGACGTTCTTTTGTTTCACGTTCAATGTTCCACTGAATTAATAAAACAAGGATCATAGAAATTAGGGCTGCGATTATTGAAATCGTATTAATTACACCATTTGTAAGTGACATATACTTATCCCTCGTTATAAAAAGATTTCTTTTATTATGTGCAATTTTTAATTTCTATTTGCAAAAATTAGAAAAACATGAAAAATATTTTTAAATAAACGTTTAATTAATTTGAATAAGAAACACAACGGTTCCAATCAGAACAGTGACTACACCAAAAATGTTCAACCATATTCTTTTCATAAACGACCTTTCCCCGAGATCGGTGCGTAATTGTTACACAATATCCTCTCTTAAGACTTCTGTATAAGGGAACCTCCAAGCTCTTTTAAATTTCACCTTAACCTTTAAATAAAGTTCGTATTACTTGTATTTTACCAACTTGGAATTATTGGTGAGGACTGGAAATAAATTATTCTACACAAAAAAGAGGTAAACTCCATAAAATATGTGTACCCTCAACACGTCTAGATGCTTAACATCTTACGTTAATGAAGGGTACACAGACATTTAAGAGTCTTCCTCTTAATTCCTACTTACAACTATCTTTACAGTAGTTTACTGAATTTGAAAATGCTCATTTAACTGATCACGTAACGCTCTTTTCAAGAATTTACCAACCGATGTTTTTGGAATTTCATCTAAAAAGACAACATCATCTGGTAACCACCATTTTGCAAATAGTGGTGTTAAAAACTCGATAATATCTTCTTTCGTTACTTTTCCTTTATATTGTTCATGTAAAACAACGCATGCTAATGGTCTTTCTTGCCATTGTGGATGAGGGATGGCAATAACGGCAGCTTCAAATACCGCATCATGAGCCATTAATCCATTTTCTAAATCAACAGATGAAATCCACTCGCCACCACTCTTAATGAGATCCTTTGTGCGGTCTACAAGTTTAATGACTCCCTCATCGTCAACTGTTGCCACATCTCCAGTATGAAGCCAACCATCACGGAACGCCTCTTTACTTCTTTCATCCTTATAGTACTCGTTGGCAATCCAAGGTCCACGGATAAGTAATTCTCCCATTTCTTCTCCATCCCAGTTCACTTCACCATTTTGACCGACTACTTTAATCTCAAGTCCAGGAACAACTAACCCTTGTTTTGCTCGAATCGCAAGCTTTTCTTCTTCTGGTAAATCTGTTTGATAGCTTTTTAGTGTGGATGCGGTAACGATTGGGCATGTTTCCGTCATTCCATATGCATGAAGGAAAGGAATTCCGTATTTCACTTCAAATGCTTTAATCATTGCAGCTGGAGCAGCGGATCCACCACATAATACAGCTCTTAAACTACTTGTATCGTAGTTATTTTCCTCAAGTTCTTTTAATAGTCCTAACCAAATCGTTGGAACTCCTGCAGTAAGTGTTATTTTTTCGCTTTCAATAAGCTCAGCCAAAATTGTTGGAGTAAACTGGGCTCCTGGCATAACTTGTGAAGAACCAAACCACGTTGCTGCAAATGGCATCCCCCATGCATTAGCATGGAACATCGGAACAACAGCCATACAACGATCTCCCTCTGAAATCGCTGCTGTATCTACTAATCCAAGCGCCATACTATGTAAGAATATGCCACGGTGTGTATACACAACCCCTTTTGGATTCCCTGTTGTAGCAGATGTATAACAAATCCCTGCTGCTGAGTTCTCATCTATATCTTTAATAAACTCAAACTCTGGGTTTCCTTCAGCCAATAATTCTTCATAGGAATAAACAGGTGACAAACTTGTTTCTGGTACTTCACCATCTGTCATGACAACATAGGCTTTAACTGTTTTCAACTCGTCTTTTACATTTTCAAGTAATGGTAAGAGGTCACTATCTACTAGCATAACTTTGTCTTCAGCATGGTTGACAATGTAGGAAATATGCTCAGACGATAAACGAATGTTAACCGTATGTAGGACAGCCCCCAACCCTGGAATACCAAAGTAAGCTTCTAGATGTCGATGTGAGTTCCAAGCAAACGTAGCCACTCTATCACCTTGTTCAACACCTAATTTTTGTAACGCACTAGCTAACCGTCTTGTTCTCTCTCCAATTTCACGGTACGTATGTCGTTTTACCCCAGCTGGTGTTCTTGTGATAACTTCTTTTTTCGGAAAATACTTTTCTGCTCTTTCCATCATAGAAGAAATATTTAATGGTACATTCATCATAAGAGAAACTCCTCCTCAAACTCATTTAATATTTATAATGTCAGCTTAAAAAGCTGTATTACACATTTTTATGACACCATCACCTTAGTATCACATTCCAGATAGCTTACAATTAAGGTAGAAAAGCTGAGCATTCGCTCTCCCGCTTACATTTTTCACTAAGCACCTAGTTGTAAGCGCTTCCTATTTTATGTTTTTTATCAGCTGTCTCTATTGAGTTAAACAATGTTTCGCTATTCAAATGGTAGTTTAAAACTCATTCAATTATATAGTATTGGTCCATTCACACACTTTAAAATCATATGTTGGAAAGTGCTCTACCATTCTATTTTTTTGTTAAATGTTCAAGTAGGTGAGGTTGCTCAACACTAAGCCATAAATACAGACTTGCATAACTTGAATATGGCTTCCAATCTTTTGCCATTTCTATAACTTCCTCAGCTTTTGGTTTGGTGTCCAATTGGTATAAGCGTTTTAAAGCATTTTGGATCCCAACGTCTGCAGCTGGCAATAAGTTAGGTCGCCCTAAACCAAATAATAGGAAGCTTTCTGCTGTCCACTTTCCTATCCCACGAATCTGTACTAATGTCTCCATTACTTCTTCATCTCGCTGATCGCGGAAGGCTTCCAGATTGACTTCGCCACTCATAATTCGTTTAGAAGTATCAATGATATATTCCGCTTTTCGTTGACTAAACTGTAATTTACGAAGTTGTTCGACTCTCAGTTCACAGACCTGCTCTGGGCGTGGGTAAAATAACACACCCTCTATTTCGTAACCAAACTCATTAACAAATCGAGAGGTCAGTTCGTGTGCAAACTTCATATTTAACTGTTGATGTATAATTGTTTTCATTAAACACCCATATAAATCAAAATCACAAACAATGGGTGCACCATGAAATATTTCAAATAAAGCTGCTAGCTTCGTATGCTGGAAATGTTCTTTAATCGGTTGAAGATCAACGTTCCATAGAAAAATAGTCTCTAATTTTTCAAGTGTCTTTTCTTTGTCAGAAATATTTCCACTAATGATTACTTTCGTTGTATCGTCTGTTTGAGAAAATGAGAGCGTTACAACTTCATTTTCAGCATATATTGGAACTTTAACTTCTTGATTTATGAGATCAACAACATGGAGTGGATCATTCGATAACCTTTTAAGCATATGTGAAACGGAATAAGGTGTTTTGATTTCAAGTATCATTTCATTCATATAGAAAACTCCTTACTGGTTTCATTAAAAAAATTATCATAAATTACACTAGTTATATAATACGCTACGATTTCCTTTTTTCCTCCTTTAATTTACAAAAAATTTAGTATTTTAAATATTTAATTGTATTTTAAAGTCAAAATGCAATCATACTTACTCAAAAACCAAAAGGCTGTCCCATTTTAGTTATGCCGCTCTAACTCTACCAATATAGTTTCATTAAAATAATGAAACCTTATCACCATTAGAAACTGACATAGACAGCCTATTATATTGGAAACTTATTTTATTAATCGCCTTAATATACTCAATCCACCTTTAGTATTGTGATACCTAAAGGGGATATCCATTTTCGTTGACTGGTGTAACACACCTTTATCGTGTGAAAATGCGTCAAAGCTATATTTACCATGATATGCACCCATTCCACTCGAACCTACACCACCGAAAGGTAGTTGAGAGGAGCCTACATGGTAGACAACATCATTAATACAACCCCCACCAAACGATATATGGGTAATAATATGTTGCTCTGTCTTTTTATTCTCTGTAAATAAATACAGTGCTAATGGATTAGGACGTTTTCGAACCATTTCGATTACTTCTTTTTCAGTTTCATATTCAAAAACGGGAAGAATTGGTCCAAAAATTTCCTCCTGCATAACAGCGGAATCCAAAGAAACATTTTCTAAAATTGTCGGCTCGATAAAGCGACGTTCTTTAATAGAACGTCCACCGAAAATAATTGTTCCATCTTTCATATAATTGGTTAAACGGTCAAAATGTCGTTCATTAACGACCATCGGGAAATCAGAGTTTCGTGAAACATCCTCACCAAACTGCTCCTTAATTTGTTGAGTTAATTTGTCTAAAAATTGTTCTTTGATACTTCTATGCACGAGTAAATAATCAGGAGCGACACATGTTTGTCCTGCATTGGTGAATTTCCCCCAGACGATACGTTTGGCAGCCACATCTAACTTTGCATCTTTATGAACAATCGTCGGACTCTTTCCGCCAAGTTCAAGCGTAATTGGCGTTAAGTTCTTCGCTGCAGCTTCCATGACAACCTTTCCAACCGCAACACTGCCTGTAAAAAAGATATGGTCAAACTTCAAAGCTAGAAGTGCTTTACTTGTTTCTACATCGCCTTCAACAACTGCAATATACCGTTCCTCAAACGTCTTTTGTAAAATATGAGTAAGTATGGCTGATGTATGTGGTGTTAATTCAGATGGCTTAATTACTGCACAACAGCCTGCGGCCATTGCTCCAATTAACGGAGCAATTGTTAGGTTTACGGGGTAATTCCACGGAGAAATGATTAATGAAACACCATACGGCTCGGGATAAATATAACTACCAGAGCCGACATGCGTCATTGGCGTCTTGACTTTCCTGGGCTTCGCCCAGCTTTTTACATGTTTCACTGTTTCAGAAATTTCATTATAAAGGACACCAAGTTCAGTAAGATAGGCTTCAAAATCAGACTTATTTAAATCTTTTCGTAACGCTTCACCAATTTGCTTTTCATTAGCTTTTAAAGCTTTTTTTAGTTTCTTAAGTTGTTTAATACGAAAATGAATATCCTTTGTCTCTCCACTATAGAAATAATCTTTTTGCATCTGAAGAAGTGTTTCATACGATTCGCTCATAACAATTCCCCCATCTCAACTTGTTAAAAGTCTTTCATGTAACCTTAGACCTTGTTTGATGTGTTTATTTTCTCCCTTTACAACTCCACATAGAGCACAAAGGCTAACTTCTATCAGTAAAGGGATTGTTATTTACGCCCATAATCGGCCTTAATTTCTCCCCATAATTCAGTATGCCACTTGAGAATTGGATTTTTGTATGTGTTCGTCTTTAACCACTTTTCTGCTCGTTCCACTAACGACCATATATACTCAGTCTCTTTATCACGTTTTAAATTTGAATTTACTTTTTTATCTTTTACCCATTTCATCGCTGTTTTTGAATCCGAGTAAACTGGTGTCTCTTCTTTTCCTTGTTGTTTTAACCATGCTAATCCATGAACGATCGCTAAAAATTCACCCATATTATTCGTACCAATATGTATTTCGGGATGTGAGAATAAAATTTCTCCTGTTTTAGTATGAACTCCTTTATATTCAACGATTCCAGGGTTTCCTCTACAACCAACATCGACCGATACACTGTCCCAAATGACATCACCTACTGGCGCTTTAACTTTTGATTGAACTGACTTTTTTGCAAACGAATTCTTTATTGGGGCTTTGCCATTTGAAAAAGCAGCTTCCGCTTCTGCTTTACTTTCGAACGATTTAAATCGTGCTCCTTGAAATCCTTTAACTTGCTTTTCACATTCGGCCCATGTGTTAAATATTCCTGTTTTTCTTCCACTCCAAACCACATAATATTTCTTTTTAGCCAATCCTCTCACCCCAATTTAAATTTATAATACAATTTATTTCCTCTAAAGTTTTGTGTCTACGACGAACTTTCTTTGAACTACAATTAATCGATACAATAATGCGATAGCACAACATGCAAGTCCTGTTATTAAACCAACCCAATATCCATATGGTCCAAGCGGTGTAAAATTGGCGGTTATATAACCCGTAGGAAGTCCAATAATCCAAAAAGAAACAAGTGCCATGACGAACGGTATATTAACGTCTTTATAACCCCTCAATGCTCCTTGAATTGGTGTTGCTAGAGCATCAGAAATTTGGAAGAAAATGGCATACAAAAGAAAGTGTTGAATTAAGAGTAACACGATCGGATCATTGGAATAAAGTTCAGCTACTGGTCCTCTTGTGACATATAAAATTAATGAAGCAACAATGGAAAATAAAACAGCAAACCCGATCCCTAAATAGCTATATTGCTTTGCATCTTGCAAACGTTTTGCTCCAACTTCATATCCAACCGCAATCGTTAACGCAAATGCAATGCTCATGGGTATCATATAAAGTAAAGAAGCAAAATTAATAGCAGCTTGGTGTGCTGCGATCGTTTCTGTGTTAAATTGACTCATCAGTAAAGTAACTGCTGCAAAAATACTCGTTTCAAAAAAGATAGTAAACCCAATCGGTAGGCCTAGTAACAATAGCTCTTTCCAGGCTGAAAAGGAAAAACGAAAAAAAGTTTTAAAAATTAGATATTCTGAAAATGGACGAACTTTTATAACAACAAAAAGAGCAATACCGAATATAAACCAATAAGTAATAGAAGAGGCGTATCCTGCTCCGATCCCCCCCAACCTCGGAAAACCAAAGTAACCAAAAATAAGAATATAGTTAAAAAAGATGTTAATCGGTAAGGCAAGGAGCGTAATAACCATCGTTACACGCGTTTGCCCAAGTGAATCAAAAAAACATCGAAGAACAGTATATAAAAATAACGGTAAAATACCAAATGACAATCCAATTAAATAATGTTTAGCAATATGCCTTACTTCATCTGTTAAACTCATTACGTTAAGGAGGGGATTAAGAACGAAAACACCAGCTATGATAATGACAGCGACAATCGCCAAAGATAAGTATATCGCTTGAATTACAGAAAAAGCCACGTTATCATACTTTTCAGCCCCTATTTCTTGCGCTAATATCGGCGTTAGTGCCATTAATATTCCAACAAGACCTGTAAAAATAGGTAACCAAATACTTGATCCAATCGCTACACCCGCTAAATCATCGGCACCCGCTTGTCCTGACATTGTTGTATCAAAAAAATTCATTCCATAAAGTCCTAGTTGTGTAATTAGAATGGGGACGAGGATATACATTAACAATCGTAACTTTTCCCGCCACGTTTTAGTTTGTTTCATGGTGCGACCCACTTTCTTTTCTCGAACATTATCTTCAAATACTATTACAACGAATTTATATATTAATGTCTAGTAATTGCTAGATAATTATTTATACAATTAAAGAAAAGGCGCCAGACACCATTAACGATTCCAAAAGTTAAGGGTGTTAGCACCTTTTCAACCACTTTATTTTTTTATTTAAGTCTAAACTTATCCACATGGTTTGCTAACTTATTGGACATTGCCGTAATCGCACCAACATTATTGACCATATTCTTTAGTGCTTCACATTGCTCTTCAGAAGAAGCTGCCACTCCTCAGCTACTATAGGCTTGATATCATAACAGGAGGCAGCACAAAACAGTCATCCACAAAACTTTCTTTATTCATTAATTGATACACAGTTTTGGGTTTGAACAAAATAAATATTCATTTCTCCTACTGGTTCATTCGTCATTTCTTCCCAAGCTTGTTTATACAAATTAATTTGCTTTGCATAATGCATTTTAAGCTTTTCAATATCTTCTTTTTTAGTAAAACGATCCGTCTTATAATCAACAATAATCCACTGGTCATTTTCTTTGAATATCAAGTCGATGATACCCGTTAATAACGTCTCACCCTTTTCTTCTCGGAACAGTGGATGACCTTCTTGGATTGACACTGTAAACGGTATTTCTGCATACCATTCGTCAGATTGCTTACACCTTTCCCAAAGCGCCGATTGTAGAAATGCTTCAATGGCATCATTTACTTCTTTTGCACGCTCTATTGGGAATTCATATTTTACAAGAAGTTCTTCAATAACCTCGTTTCTGTCCCCTTTTCCCTGTAACACAGCTTCAAAAGCTTCATGAATGACACTCCCCCAATCCTTTCCACCGCCAGTCTCTCGTGCTATCCCAAGCAATGAAATGTCATCTTCTGTACGATCGGTCGGTCGCTCCATTTCATATGTCTTTTGTATTAATCGATCAGCCCAGTGCAATACTTGTTCTTTAATTCCTTTCCATTCTTCTAAGTCAATTACTTTTCTATTCGATACTTCGGGCTTAACAATATCTTCAGGTACCTGAAAATCTTCTAATTTTATGCCTACAATTAAATCATGCCATGGATTATTTTTTTCATTTCCCTTATCCATGTTACTAATTACGAGTGTTGTTTCTGCACGAGTCGCTGCCACATAAACGAGACGCATTTCCTCGGCTCTTAAATATTCATACTCTTCCGCCTGTAATTGTCTCCAGTTTGGCGGCTGAGCCATCAACTCATCTTTTTCATTATTAAAACAGAAGTATCCAATCGATTGTTCTTGCTCACGTTGAATGTGTCGGCCAATTTTACCTTTTTGATCAACAAACTTCTTTGGATGTGCTAGAAATACAATCGGTGCCTCTAGTCCTTTTGATTTATGAACATTCATCACACGAACTGCATTTTCTTCTTCTGGTAATGTCATTTCCTCCATGGATTCATCGACAATAAGTTGTTCTAATCGTTCAACTACTGAATGAAATTCAGATTGTCCGCCCGCTTCATAAGCCCTTATTTTTTCAAGTACTTGGTATACTCTTGTATAGTCGCGTTTATTTTTTTCTAAATTCATATACAATGGCAATAAACCTACATCCATCATAATCTTTTCTATTGAAGTTGAAGGCATATCCCTCCTACGCCATAAGAAATACTGTCTTAATTTGTCAAAAGCAATCGTTAAAATTTCTCGATCCGCTGTTTCTAATGACTCGGGAATGTTTGCAAATAACGAGAGTCTTCCCCCATTAGTTGTAAAATGATACAAAAGCTTATCACTCACTCCAAAGAAAGGGCCTCTTAATACTGCGGCAGCGTAAAGAGAGTTTGTTGGTTCCGCTAAAAACTTTAATACGTATAATAAAGCACGCAGCTCTTCATCCTCAGCTAAACTTACCTCTCCTGTTGTCATCACAGGAATACTATACTCTTCTAACTTTTTCGCATAATCATCAATTCCACCGTTATAACGAGTAAGAACCATGAAATCTCGAGGTTGTGCTTCATTGTTCATAAGTTTGGATCGAATATACCTCGCAATTCCATCCGCATCGGCTTCAATAACTTCCGCTGTTTTCCTAGCATTTGGAACGGTCCATTTATATATGCCCATTTGTTGATCTTCGTCGGGCTCATTTCTTTTAACGGAATTTAACGGTCGATAGGCAGCTTGATAACTTGTCTCTTGTTCAGGAAGGTGTTGAATAAACACTTGATTTAAAGGCTCAGTAACAAGACTTGTTGTTCGGAAATTCATCGTTAAGTTAAGAGCCTCCCCACCTGTACTTGCAATCATTTCTTTCACTCGCTGATAAATATCGATATCCGCACGTCGGAAACGGTAAATCGACTGCTTCGGATCACCTACTACAAATAGGGATCCTTGACGTGGTGTTAACTTTGTCCAATTTTTTTCTTCCGCTTCTTCACCTGTCAAATACATCATGAGTTCTGCTTGGATCGGATCAGTGTCTTGAAACTCATCCACTAGAAGACATCTGTACTTTTTTTGAAAATATCGTCGAACTTCACTATTTTCTTTTAATAGTTTCGCCGATTCCGAAAGGAGGTCTTGAAAGTTTAGGGAAGAACGCTTCTTTTTAAGGTCTTGATAGTACACTAATGCTGGATTTAGGAACGGAATTAGTTGACTATGACAATACTCAAACCAACTTTCTAATACAGGTGCCACTGATTCTGAAAGTATAATTTGTCGTTCATCCCTTATTTCTTTAGCTACATCATTATCTTTCCAGCGGTTTAACGTCACTGTTGTTTTCTTTTGATATGGTCTTAACATTGAAACTTTTGTTTTATCTTTGCTTATATCAAAATATTTCAATTCTCGAATCGTCCGAACAATTTTCTTTTGTAGAGAGTCGTACCCTTTATCAGGTTCTTCATCAGGAAGATTCGTTTTCACATACTCAATAAACGCTTTTAGTTCTGAAAAAACTTCATCCAAAGTTGGTCTATCTGTTTCTTCATAAAACCATATAACATCCGCATATTCGCGTAACTCATGCAAGTTTTCTCTTAATGAAGCGACATCAATCCCTAACTCCGCTAGTTCATTAAGTTTTTCAGGCGATTTTATACGAACATCATTAATATATCGTTCCCACGCTTCATCAGCGATCATCTTGTCCTCACGCTCATCTAACTCTTTAAAGTCAAAGTCTAGCCCCGCTTCGACTGGACGTTCACGTAATAACCTAGCACAAAAGGAATGAACGGTTCCTAAATAACACTGATCAAAGTCTGCCAATGCCCGTTCGATTCTATCTTTAATCACGGAATCTGTTATTTCTTTTCTTCTTTTCTCTAATTCCGTCTGAAAGCGTTCCTTCAGTTCATCTGCAGCTTTTCTTGTGAAAGTAATCGCAACAATCTCACGAATTTCATACGTGCCTGTGGTTACTAAGTTTGCCATTCTTTGAACAAGACTGTATGTTTTCCCTGACCCTGCTCCTGCTTCCACAAGAAAGTTCGTATCCAAGTCCTGCATAATTTTATCTCTTTCATTCTTGTCCATTAAAACGACATCAGTCATACGAGCGCACCTCCTTTAGTCGCAGTGCTCCGAATGCATTTTCTTCTTTTTGTTTCTTCTCAATTACCTCTTCTTGATACGTATGACGCTGACATACCATCTTAAAATCACAGTATTTACAATCCTCTACTGAATCGGTGTATGGAAAATGGCCTTTGGCTAACAATTCACATAAATGTTCAACGATCGTTAGAAATTGTTCCCTTTCTTGAGCACTATGCTTTCGCTCAATTCTCTCCCCTTGCCCTTTAAGTGTTGGAAAGAAATACGTGCTCGAACTAACCTGAGCATTTTTATGAGCAAACAGCTTCTCAAACGCTAGAGCATAAAGACTATGTTGAAGTTTGCGTCCACCATTAAAATAAGCCTTATCTGAGTAGCCGTAAGAACTACCTGTTTTATAATCGATAATTGCATAAAGTCCGTTTGCAAGACGATCAACTCTATCTATCTTTCCACTTAAACGGATCGATTCCCCATTTGATAAATCAATAGTCGCTGGATCTTGTCCACCGATACCGAAATGATATTCAAAAAATAGCGGTTCCCCGTCATCACTCGCCTCTTCTTCTGCTTTAAGAAAAACAGAACAGGATTCTAATATTTCTTGGCGCTCTAGCAAATAGATAATTTCACTTGGAGGTGGATTACTTTCACGCTCTTTTTGTAACACTTGATCCGCTATGTCTATTATAACGTCTATGTGTTCCTCTACTTTTGGCTTTTGTTTGGACGCTTTGATCTGTTCATAAAAGCGCTCAAAAACTTCATGTAATAAGCTCCCTCTTGTTGGAGGTGTTAACCATTTGTACATATCAAATTCTTCTACTTGTTCTTCTTCAACATATAAAATATGCTTTAAAAAGTATTTATAAGGACACGTCCCAAGCATTTCTAGCTTACTTGTTGTAATCTTCATGTTTTCATTCTTTCTAGGATCATGTGAACCATGATCATATTCAATTCGGCCATCAAACTCAGTAAATAGATCGTTACGACGCGCATATCTAGCAACTTGCGCTTGCATTAAGTGCCTATATGGCTCTTGGCGATACAATTCTACGTCCATTTGGTGATTACTCCATAACTGAGTTGCCCACCATTCACTTTCATGTAACACATTCTCAGCTTCTTTTTGAATAAAATGAACATCACTTTGCAGAACTTTAGCTAGCTCTTCACCCGTTACACCAGGTTGTTTGGTTTTCAAACGATAAGCTTGTAAAAATAAATGAGAAGGCGCCGTTCTTCGATTTTCTACCGTATCTAAAAATGGATAACTCATTTGAACATGACCTTTTGTCGTCAATAATAACTGTACAAACAAATAAAAATTCCGCTTCACAAACTCGCGACCTAGCGTCATTTCAGGGTGAATAGCCTTTCTTTCCACATCAAGAAGAATAGGGTCTTCTTTTTGTCGACCAGGGAATCTTCCATTATCTAAACCAACAATAAAGACATGAGGACGGTCTAAATACAAACCAATACGATGCGGCGATACATGAAGATGTCCAGGCTTAGGCATTGATGCACCAACAGTTAGCTTCATAAGCCATTGTTCTGTATCGCTCATCACCTCACCTAATGTCATTTCACCTACTGCTAGGTGTTCAACTTCGGTGATGACTTCTAGTAGTTGGTTTTTAGCAGACGTATTTAACCCATTATTAGAGTGATCCTCGATTAACAGTAAATCTTTTAAGGCTGTTAACCAACCCTTATAAGAAACCTTACTATACGTCTTATCTCCATCGAACCGGCGCATCCATGGATTTAACCACTTCAGTAATTGTTTATACTCTCCTAACTTCCTAAGAACGCGTTGATTTCCCTCATCCTCACTCACTGTCTGAGCCAAATCTGCGATTTTTTCATTTACCTTTTGTAAGTACCTTTCTTTTCCCCATTGAATTTCAGCATCTTGTAGAAGGGAAATGACCTTCTCACCAGAAATTTCAATAGAATCAAAGGAAATACACCCTTCTCGGATGAGCTTTGCAAGGACGTTCACACTATAATTTTCCCGTATCCATTGAAATACTCCCTTAATAAGCTTCCCTGGCTTTGTTAGATTTAGAGGAACTCCTTCAGCAAAAGTGACGGGGACATCTTGTTTTTGAACAAAACGAAGGACACTCTCTACGTATGGACGAGCGTTTGTATAGAAAATGACCGACTGATCAAAGGACAATTTTTGATTTTTTAATTGTCTAAAGACATTTTGAACTTCTTCATCTTCACTAATGGCCGCCTTTAAAGTTACATCAGGGACTTCAAGTGATTGTTCAATTTGGTATAAATAGCTGAATGGATGTTGTGTTTCAATTTGCATATTTGGTTGAACCATTGTTGAAAGTGACTCTAACCCTGCAATAGTGGGAAGTCCTAAGGCAATGACATTTGCACCTTTGGTGTAGTGTAGAAAAAAATCTTTTTCAATTCGGTAATAGGCTTCATGAGGGAAAAATAAATACAATACTTTGCGGCGTGGTTCTACTTCTCGTTGTAGCGCTAACTCAAAAATATCTCCATCATCAAGCAACTGGTTTTCTTGCCGTTTTAGTTCATAAGCTTGAAATAACTTAAGCAAATCTTCTCCTTTCTCAGTCTTAAGAAAGGCCTGCTTCGGAAACGAATTAACTGCTACTCGAGCCTGCTTTAAATCTAATATAGCTTGATAGATCGCTTGACTAAATGCGGAAGTCAACTGAACAGAATGAAAGTAGGATAATTGCTTATTTCTTTTTAAATTTTGAAGTTCTGAAAATATGTATTGTTTACCGATCTGGTAAGGCATCCGTTCATAACCCGCTTTTTTCATAATGGGTTTGGAAAGCTCTAGCGCTAAATCCATAAACGTTTTCACTTTAACATTGAGTACAGGTTGACCTGCTCTTGCTAACGCTTGAATGGCTAATTGCCCATCTCTGTGGGAAGGGACAACAAAGATCTTTTCCGTTATCATATGACTGGAAATAATCTCCTTTAACTGTTCAATAATAGGATGAGGATTCATAGTTACGTTACCTCCTAGCTTATAGTAAATTACACTTCATTATACAGGAATTTCTAATTGCAAACGATCTTGTCCAACTCAGATTAAACACGAACGCAAGTTCTTATTTTTAGTATATCAAACTCTCCATCTATTTGACTAGTATTATTCAGTATATATTTCATTTCTATATTTAACTATTTTTCAACATTTAAGACTAGATTTGAAAAAATAATTGAACTTTTTACTTTTGCTCCGAAAACATTTACAATAATAGGTAAGGAGTATTCAGATGCCAAAATCTCACTTCAACGAAAGGAAGGTTATTTTATGACGTTACCTGCTTGCCTGCTCGGTAAAACTGTAAGTTTAAATAACAATTCCAAATATATCATTAAATATCAAGAACCTACTGATACGGATAATCATGTCATTTTATTTGAAGATGACCGCCCGAAAATTTATGCGCTTATTTCGCACATTGGGCAATTTAAAAAATCTTTTTTCTTAAATAAAACTCAAGATGAAGATGCAATTCGTTGTCTTGAACAATGTAAAAAAATTGAGAGTGCTCGAACAAACAGTCCTCTTACGCAAGCCGATATTAAAGATGCATTAAACGAACAAGAAGATGCAAAATTTAATAATAAAAATCTAGAAAAACTTCTTATGGACGAACACCTACAAGACATTAAAAATCGCTGGCCTTCTCGTTTACTATCTTCTCAATCGAACAATAAAAAATCACCTAATTCACTCATCCATTCCACATTAATAAGAGCACTTGCCACAGCAAACACCAAAAAAGCAATCGACTTTTTACTACTTCATCGTTATGATCCATTTTTAGTGTATCTTCATCATCAATTGGAACAATCCCCATCGTTAATGACCGATATTCTTACTTACTACAACGAACATCAAGCTCATGATGAAGCGACACTTCTTCTTACCAACCTAGCAAAAAATTGTACCCTTTCAAATTCTACTTTTTTAAATGTCCTGTTAGATGAAAGTCGAAAATTGAATAAAACCAGCACGACCTCGACCATATTTAAACAAGTGTTCTTAACTCTATATCAACGGGGTAAAAGGGAATACGGAAAAGATGTCACCTCTTGGCTCAGTTCTATTACAAACGAGAAAAAAAATAATTTAAAAAGAGATATCATGCAGTTAATTAAAGACAAAAAGAATAAGAAGAGCAGTTAATGCTCGAACTCTGTAGCTTTCAAATCGAGATAAGTTCTCATAAAGAGAAACTTTCATCGCGGCGCATTTAGTCTTAGTTCATTTAGTTGTTACTGACAGTTTATCCCACTTATTCTTCTTGATTCCTCGAAGTCTTGAAGTGGGGGTATACTACCAGTTGATACGGGATAAACGCAAGAAAAGGAAAAAGGCTGACTCAATCAATCAAGTCAGCCTCCTACCTTTGCTGTTACCAATCGTTTCCCCAGACTTGTTTTAACGTTCGTAGAAAATAAGCATCCAGTTCTCCTTGGTAAAGTCCTTTATCATATTCTATTGTTTGAGCAAAATTGTCTAGATGCTTAATTCCATCAAAAATATATTGCTGGATTTTACCGACCTGTTTTATATCTATTACTTGAGTTCCTCTTTGCTTTTCTAGTAAGAGTTGGTCGAGTTCCTTATTAAGTTGTGGATCAGTGACCATATCATCGAGTAACAATTCCATTTCATTAGGCGGCATCGAATGATGGTTTGCTATCCATCTACAAGCAAGTAACGGTTTAACAACATTTAAAAGGAGTTTGACTTTAATTTCTTGACTTTGAAAACTCCCTTTTGCATTTCGTTTCGCCATGTTTAAATAATGAAACAAACATGCTTTAGCTGAAAAAGTTGTTTGAGCTAAAGCCTTTAAGTCGCTAATCGCTGGGTGTTCATAATAAGTAGTACGAGATTGTAACCACTCCAATAATGGAGGATTCGATTTCTTTAAGAGAAATAATGCTTTCTTTAAATCCCATCCAACAATATCTAAATTCTCACCCATTGGTGCATCTATAACATCTCGTTTTTGGTCAATTGATATATACCAGTCGACGGGATGAACATATAGAAACCGAACATCATAATCACTTTCCTCTGAAGCCAATCCCCATGCCCTACTACCTGCTTCACAAGCATATAAAATCTTTACTTGCTGTACTTCTTCAATTTCTGAAAGTATTTGTAGGATTTTCTCTTTCACAACATCACCCGTTATTTTTGCTCTTCAATTTCCTCAATTAATAGAGATAACTCAGTCCAACGTTCCATCGCTTGTTCTAGCTTTTCTTCGTTTTGCTTTTGAGTTTCCATCAACTCTTGTATTTTTCCAAAATCACTTCCAGCAGCGACAATCTCCGCCTCAACGTTTTCGATCTTCAATTCGAGTTGAGTAATTCGATCTTCGATTTCATTCCATTCTTGTTGATCTTTATAGGAAAGTTTTTTTCTTGGTTCTCTTTTCTTTTTCTGTTCCGTTTTATCTTGAACGCTCGTTTTACGTTCTTGTATTTCTGCTTCTTTTTCGAGTCTTCTATCTTCCATATATTCTGAATAAGACCCTTGATAGCGACTAACCGAGCCGTTCCCTTCAAACACAAGTAAATGATCAACAACACGATCTAAAAAGTAACGATCATGGGAAACCGTTAAAACGACACCTGGAAATTGATCTAAATAATCTTCTAAAACACTAAGTGTTTGCGTGTCCAAATCATTTGTTGGCTCATCAAGAAACAATACGTTCGGCTCTTCCATTAAGACACGTAATAAATAAAGACGTCTCCGTTCCCCTCCCGAGAGCCGACGAATATACGTCCACTGCATGGCACGTGAAAATAAAAAACGTTCTAACATTTGCTCAGCAGTTATGATTTGATTGTCTACTGTTCGAACAATTTCAGCACCTTCTTTAATATAATCAATTACTCGTAAGTCTCCATCAATTTCTTCATCATCTTGTGTATAGTATGCAATTTTTACAGTTTCACCGACTTCAATCTCACCTGTAGTGGGTTTAATCCTTCCGGCTAATATATTTAACAGTGTCGACTTTCCTGTTCCATTTGGTCCGATAATGCCTAATCGTTCACCTGGAACGATTAAATAATCTAAATGATCAAAAAGAAGATGCTCACCAAACGATTTAGACATGTCATGGACTTCAATTACTTTTTTCCCAAGGCGCGTCGATCCGATCGCAAAATCAACATCCGCTTTTTGCGTTGGCCCTTTTTGATCTTTTAAATTCTCGACGCGTTGAATTCGCGCTTTTTGTTTGGTTGTCCTTGCTTTAGCCCCTCTTTGTAACCAAGCTAATTCACGACGTAGTAAATTTTGCCTTTTTGACTCGCTTTGTTCAGCAAGTGCTTCTCTCTCGGTCTTTTTTTCTAGATATACTTCATAATTTCCTTCATACGTATAAAGTTTCCCTTGATCTAATTCATAGATCCGATTAGTTACACGATTTAGAAAATAACGATCATGCGTGACCATGATAAGAGATCCTTTGTACTGGGCTAAATAACTTTCTAGCCATTCAATTGTTTCATTGTCTAAATGGTTTGTCGGCTCATCTAATATAAGTAAATCAGCAGGTTGGATGAGCGCTTTAGCAATCGCAACACGTTTTTTTTGACCACCCGATAAATATTTTACTTTTTTTGTGAAATCGGTAATACCAAGACGTGTCAGTACTGTTTTTGCTACAGTATTTGCCTCCCACGCCTCACATTCATCCATCTTTACTTGAACTTTTAATAAACGTTCTTGGAGCTTTATGTTTTCTGAGTCAAGCTGAAGCTCTTGTAAGGCTTGCTCATACTCTCGCATTACTTTCATAATTAATGAATCCCCGTAATAAATCTGCTCTAATGTTGTAAGGTTATCATCAAGTTCAGGCTGTTGTGGTAAATATTCAATATGAAGTTGATTGGAATGCGTGACCTTGCCTTCCTCCATCCCTTCTACAGCTGCAAGTACTTTGAGCAACGTTGATTTTCCCGTTCCATTAATGCCAATTAATCCAATTCGCTCACGTTCTCCAATTGCAAATGATATATGATCAAATAATACCTTTTCACCAAATGATTTATACAAATGTTCAACTGTAAATATACTCATCTTCTCAACCCTTAGTTTTCAATTTGTTTTCTCTATTTTAAATGAAAAACACGCAAAGTGCGAAAAAATAAGCGACGATACTATAATATATCCTAGTTTGATTCCTCGAAGTCTTGAAGTGGGGATATTACTGCCAGTTGATGCGTGATAAATAAACTCATCAAATACGGAAGACCTTTCTGTTAGAAAAACAAAGAAAAACCGCCCTGAATGAACACATTCATCTGCGGTTTTTCTCTTTTATAATTGATGATTTTAGGCTTATACTACGAGTTCCCCAACTCGTAGTTCTTTATCTCTTTTTTATCCCCTCGTCCGATATCTCTTAACCAACGATGTTTATTACTCCTTGACACTAAATATACCATTGTTTGCAGGAAAAGCCCATCGGTGAATTCCCTGATCTTGAACTGCCCGCCACTTTTCGACCTTGCGATCCGATTGAAATGGGTGATTCCTAAGAACACCAGCGTAACCGCCAGTTTGGATTAGGCTACCGCCAACTGACATTCATCTCCCCTTATCGCTGGGCTAAATCCCTTCTAGAGATTGAAAAGGGAGTCTTCTGTCAGAAATGGTAAACCCCACTACTTCTAGACTATTACTACATTTATCTCCTGATCTATTTTTACTATTTTTCAGTTTAATAGTTTAGTATTTTATAAATTGGAAATAATTTTATAAACAATACTAAATTCTTGTTATTTTTAAAAAGGGAGGAATACAAGATGAGTTTATATGAGTATATTGAAAGCATTAATCAAATGTTAGACGACGCAAAAAAAGAAACAAATGAGAGTATTAGTAAATAAAGTGAAACTTCATTCATCGGGTCATGCCCTGAATAGTAATTGAATTAATCAGGTTGTTACTGCGCTTCTCTTCCACTTCTTCGGCTTTCTTGTTTTCTCAACACTTTGAAGTGGGGATCTTATCACTTGTTAAACGGAATAAAACAACTCAGCATTAAACAGTTTTCATAAGTATGACAAGAGACAAGAGCTCCCCTTTCATAAGTTCGAACTCTTGTCTTTCTGAATTCTCCTATTGCGGTTGCAACGTTCTCTAACAACTACGTGAAAAATAGTTAGTCTTCAATTCGGTTCGCCACTCGAATTTCTCCAAATAACTCCTGAGCTAACTCACTTTGATAGTGGATTTGGATCATTCCCTTGCCTTTTGCAAAAACATATTTTTCATCGCCATCTTTTATTTCTACTTCTATTGCTTCCCACTCTTGATCATTCCAAGTGACCGTAGTTGTTTCTGGTGGAACTTTTGAAGTGAAAAAGAGTTCATTGAAATTACTTTCTTGGTTTTGCATCCACTCAAATGCTGCTTGCTCTCCTTCTTCTTCAACCATTCTTTGGAGCTCTTCATATTTCTCAAACTGTTCCTCAGAAAATTGATGGGTAATGACTACTTTTTGTTCTTCATGATTAACTTGTAATAAACGATAATGACCAAGTGCATGTCCTTGGTGACCCGAAACGAAAGCAACATCTTCAGATTGGTAGAGAATGTTCATTCCTAAACCTAGCCCCGTCCCTGGACCATCTGTCTCAAAACTTGATAAAACCTCGTATTCCTCAATGACATCGGAAAATGTATGCGGATCTTCTTCGACAGCTGGTTCTTCTATTTCTACCTCAACCTCTTCCTCTACTTTTTCTTCTTCCGTTGGCGCTTCTACTTCTGGAGCTTCTTCATTAGTACCACATCCTGCGATAAGTACGGTTAAACTTAAACCGATGAAAATAAATAACCTTTTCATGAAATCCCTCCTTCCTTGCTACAGGTATTGCCTAAAAAAGGGTAAGGAAAACCTGAAACTCCACACGAATAAATTCGGTGGGTTCTAAGGTACTTGAGGTACTTCTTCTATACCTATGAAAGCTTGATATAGAAACTCATTCCGTTCCCTTAGACTTTCATGGACAAGGCTTGTTCTAATGAACTACCTTAACGTCCTGTCGGCTCGTTTCAAAACCGTTTATTTGAACTGAATGCCCTACAAGCCCATGCTTGCTAGGGTTTTCGTTTGCTTTAAACGTTTGATTTCTATATCGTGCAATTCCTTAAATATCGCCCAATACTTCACACATTGTTCTAGATCAAGTCGCTCTTTAGTTGGGGAAACTTTTCTCTTAAAACTCGGCTACTTCTACCTTTAAAATCTTTAATGATCTTATGAAGCAATAGTCTAGGCTCAAATTCGATAAAAAGATGAATATGGTCTAGCATAACTTCTATGGATTTAATGGTTACATCTTTTTCTTTCTCTACTTCGTATAACACTTTCTTCAACTCGAAGATAAACGATACCATCTTTATGAATAATCCACTCAACATAATAACCTCTATTAAACTATACCTAATTATTCCATATCATTAGTTTATTATCTAATTAATTACTACAGCTTAAGGTTTTTAGTATATTCACAGAGGGTGCAATTCATCCCCATCAATAAATTACAGGGGCTTTCTTGCGCTAATGTTGTAAATTAATACTTAAAGTTAGAGGGTGCTCTTAGCAACAAGGTGGAACCAATTTTATTACAAATGGTTAGATAATGCATAAGTGTTAGCAGAACGACCCCTGTATTCATTCCAATAATAACACCTTTCATTTGGAATTGTTCCATTGAACCTAATACAAACATTAATGTAAATGAAACGATCGTTGACCAAACCGCATGGAGAAATGCATCTTTGACTAATCCAAGACCAATTAAGTAGGCTTGCATTGGCATAACAAAATAGTGGAATAAAAAGTAAAGACATAATAATTGAAGGTAGCCAGCTGCACGAGATGATTCAAAAAATAACGTAGTTAGCGGTTCAGCATACACGTAAAAAATGGTTACCGCAACTAAACCGTAAAAGAAAGTAAACAGCATCACTTTCTGTAACAACTTTTGCAGCTTTAAATAGTCTCTCTTTGCATAAGCTTCTGAAACGGTTGGAATGAGAACAATGAGCAGCGAATGTGCTATAAACGCTGGAAAAAAACCTATTGTAAAAGCGACCCCCGCTAACTTTCCATACTGGGCTAATGCAACTGCTTCGGTTAGTCCTGAGCGAAGCAACGCCTCTTTAATTAAAAATGGTTTAATCGCAAATGTGACAGCGTGGAAAATCCTTACTCCTGTCGTCGGAATTGATATTGCCAATAGCTGTTGTCTGACAGTCTTTCCACTTATCTTTTCACTTGGTTCTTTTTTCATAGAGTTTATTTGTAAAAAATAAACAGTAAGTAAATATACAAATACAATAAATTCACTACCAATTAACGTACATATCGCAATAAGAATAGCTAGTTCATGTTCAAAGTTAAACCACTGATATAGGATAACTAATAATATGAGTTGAGCTGCCCGACGTAAAAAGTTCGATAATGCAATTTTCCCCATTCGATGCGACCCCATAAAGTACCCTCTAGCGACAGAAGACAAGGAGATAATAGGGATTAACAAGATAATCAACCACCGTATCATGGGATGGTAGCGGTCAAAAATTGGAATAAAAGGCAGAATAACGACCACTACTATTAGAAAAATGAGCATGAAAACTAGGGTAAACCGTAATGTATGCTGAAGCATATTGAGGTGATATTTTTTGTCTTGCTCAGCGATAAATTTAGAAATAGAAATTGGCAACTCTATACTGGCAAGAACAACGAGCAATATAATGGTCGGCAGGATAGACATATACCGTCCTAATCCTTCATCACCTAATTCTCTAGCTAATACCATATTAATTATAAATTCAAGGCACTCGCTTAAAAATGCCGCAACGACTAACAATAGTGCACCTTTAAAAAATGTTTTCATGAGTCTCTCCTTATCTATACATACTTCTTCTATATAGATATGAGACAAGTCTACAGAATATTTTAATCTAGTTATTATTTTATCTCTTATTTTAAATTCTATAGACAAATCATTTACATTTATTATATATTTATTGAACAACACCTAGTTCGATTAACCTAGAAAGGGTGATCTTGATGTTTTTCCAACTGAAAAAAAAGCCTGACTTTCAACCTCGTATCGAATTAAATGCAGGAGAACATTTTATATTAAGTGATAAAGAAAAAGAATTACGTCTCGAATACATGAATTTTCAAAAAGAACACGCTCTTCTATTAAAGGAGTTACAACCTTTTGTTTTACAAATTTCAGACCAAGTTCTTGGAAAAATACTAGATCATGTTTTCAAATTTCAAATGCTAGAAGAAATTGCTACAAAACACTCCTCTCGTGAACGATTGTACGAGGTGTTTCAATATTATTTAAAGTCTTTATTTTCTGGAGAAATTAATGATGCATACTTACTGCAACGTCAAAAAATTGGAGGCTCTCACAATAAAGGACGGCTACCGATCGGTTGGTTTCTAGCAACGTATCAACTTTTTCAAACCCTACTTATCCCTCAACTTGTCAAATATTATGAAGGTGAACCTGAAAAGTTAGGGAAAGCCATCATCGCTGTTACACATGCTATTAATTTTGACTCTCAACTGATCGTAGAAACCTATATTCAAAGTCGTATCGATGAAATTGAAGCTTTAAATGCTGCAAACCATCAACTTCAACAGGAACTTACAGGAATAAGCCAAGAACTTGCTTCCACGATTGAACAAACGGAAGCTACAACAACAAACACGGCTGAAAAAGCAGTTCGAATAGGAATGGACACTGAAAATACGGTCAAGAGTAGCCAAAATCTTAATCAATTAATGAGCAAAAGTGAAGGTGACATGGTTGAGATGGAAATTTCTTTTTCATCCTTGATGAAAGAAGTTAATCTTTCTCTAGAAAAAATTGATCAAATGAAGGAGATATCCAATCAAATCAATACGATGACAGCTGAAATAGAGAAAATCGCTGATCAAACGAACTTATTAGCTTTGAACGCATCTATTGAAGCTGCACGTGCGGGTGAACACGGGAAAGGCTTTTCTGTCGTTGCAACCGAAGTACGAAAGCTTGCTGAGTCGTCCAAACAATTAAGTAATGACATTATTACACTCGTCATTGAAAGTAACCAAAATATTTCAAGCCTTATTAATACGATGAACTTAATGACTCAATCGACTGAAACTTCAAATAAGAGCTTAAAGACTGTAAAAAATGGCTTAGTTACTGTACGAATGGAAATGGAACAATACTCATCCATGTTCCAAAGCAACAAAAAAGATATTGATGACATTATTTCTGCTATTCAAGAGATTAATACAGCAACAGGAAATTTAGCCTTTTTATCCACTTCATTAACTGAAAAAGCTGAAAATCTTAAAACGAATGATTAAAGTATTTAAAAGCGATTGCTTAATTAATAGGAAAAGACCAGAATGAGTCGTCATTCTGGTCTTTTCCTTTCTTAAACTTTTAACAATGCTTTTTTAATCGTATCAATAATAAATTTGACGTCTTCAACCTCAATTGTTAAAGGTGGTGAAATCGCTAACACATTATTGAACCCTGCGACGGTTGCACCGTTTTTTCCGATGATTAAACCATTCTCTTTACAAGCATTTAAAACTTTGTTAACTCGTTCTACACCAAGAGGATCTTTTGACTCTTTATTTGCTACTAATTCAATACCAATTAATAGTCCTTTCCCACGGACGTCACCTACGTGAGGATGGTGTTGTATCGCAGCTGTTAGTTCGTTAATCAACTGTTCGCCTACTTGTTTAGAACGTTCAAACAAATTTTCCTTCTCCATAATCTCTAAATTTTTCAAAGCGACTGCACATGCTGCTGGACTACCACCAAATGTGTTGACGTGACGAAAATAATCATACTCGCCAGACCCATTAAATGCCTCATAAATCTCACGTTTTACTGCCGTTGCCGATAAAGGCAAATAAGCACTCGTAATCCCTTTTGCCATCGTAATAACATCAGGTTTCACCCCGTAGTTCATAAACCCAAACGGCTTACCCGTTCGTCCAAAGCCGCAAATCACTTCATCAGCAATTAAAAGTGCTCCATGCTGTTCACAAACTTCTTTAACGCCTGCCATATACTTATCTGGTGGAATTAAAATACCGCCACCTGTAATAATCGGCTCCATAATGACAGCGGCAACCGTTTCACTTAGTTCCCATGTCATCGCTTGGTCAATGGCCTCAACTGACTTTAACTTTCTCGGAGGGACACTGGGGTCTTCAGGGGTTCGGTATGAGTCGGGAGGCGGGACATGGACGAAGCCTGTCGCTAATGGTTCATACTTATACTTCCGCTGGGCTTGACCCGTTGCTGCAAGAGTCGCAATCGTATTTCCGTGGTAGCTACGGTATCTAGAAATTATTTTATAACGGTGATGCTCTCCTTTTTGCAAATGATATTGCCGAGCGATTTTAAAGGCCGTTTCATTTGCCTCTGACCCACTATTGGAAAAGAAAATAACATAGCCGCCACCTAGCATATCATTAAGTTTTTCAGCCAACTCAATTGCTGGTCGGTGACTTTGGGTTAACGGATAATAAGCAAGTTGTTTCATCTGTTCATAAGCAACATCTGCAAATTCAGTTCTTCCATAGCCTGCATTGACACACCATAACCCAGCCATTGCATCTAAATATCTTTTGCCGTCAGTATCAGTGATCCATGCACCTTTCGCTTCTTTTATGACCATCGTTTCCTTTGGACTATAAGGCTTCATCGCATGCCACACATACTTCTCATCTTTCGCTAACAGTTCATCCTTCTCTCTCATCTTAACGTCCTCCTCCATTTTGTTAAGTCAAACTCGCCAGGGGTGTCGTTGTTCGTCGGGATGAAAAACAGATGATACTCGATCCTATATTAGAAGCTATGAGTAACCGAACATGAGAATGCATGAAGCGTTATAAATTTGAATATATAAAAAAACAGTTCACTCTCAAAATGAATGAACTGCATGATTTTACTATTGCACGGAAAGTTTTACAAATGTTTGTAACTTTGTAAGTGTAATTTCACTTGTTTGATATACATGCCAATTTGCTGCTTTTACTGCCGCATGGGAACCGACTCCGATCGAGAACATTTCTGTTTGTTTTATTGCTTTGATCCCAGCTTCACTATCTTCAATGGCAATACAATTTTGCGGTGGGACTTTAAGCGCATCTGCTGCTTTCAGAAAAATTTCAGGATGAGGTTTCATGTTTTTCACTTCACCGATATCAACTACATGTTCGAAAAAAGAGTTTATCCCTAAATTCCCCAAAACGGTTCTTGCATTAGAGCTTGCAGACGCAATGGCCATTTTTATCCGATGTTCTTTTAGTTCCATTAGAAACTTATACATTCCTGGTAAAACATCATCTTTCGTTAATTTTTGTATAAGCTGTCGATAATACTCATTCTTTCGGTTTCCTAATGCTTGTTTTTGATCTGAAGTGAAGGAAATATCACTGTTTTTTACAAGCTCATCAATCAGCGCTGCCCGACTCATCCCTTGCATTTTTTGATTTAATTCTCTTTCAAAAGGAATCCCCAGCTCATCGGCGACTTGTTTTGTAGCTAAATAATGATACTCAACCGTATCAGCGAGGACACCGTCTAAATCAAAGATCACGGCATTATATGTTTGTTTCATAACGTTTTGTTCAACCCAATTCAACCTTTTATTTTTTGGATAAAAACGACCTTTAAATAATTTCCTTCTGGAAATTCTTTAGCCGTCTTAAAGTCACTTGGAAGTGTATATTCCTCTAAATACTTGAATTTTCCACTCATTTCTTTAAATGCTCTTTCAATCATCCCTTTGAACTTCTTCATGCCAAAGGAACTTGCATTCGTTGAAGCGACAATCACTCCATCATCTTCTGTGATCGCGATCGTTTCTTTAAGTAAGTTTGTATAATCTTTAGCCGCACTAAACGTATGCTTCTTCGACCTGGCAAAGCTCGGTGGGTCTAAAATCACCATACCAAATTTCAAATTCTTCTTTCCTGCATATTTAAAATAGTGAAAGACATCCTCAACAATAATGTCTTGCGCCTCATAATCAATATGGTTAATACTAAATTGTTCGATTGTTTTACTTAAACTTCGATTAGCTAAGTCGACACTCGTCGTTTTCTTCGCTCCACCTAACGCGGCAAACACGGAAAAAGCTCCCGTATAGGAAAATGTGTTCAATACCGTTTTCCCTTTTGCATACTTATCTCGGATTGTTTTTCTAACTTCACGTTGGTCTAAAAAGACACCAACCATTGCCCCCTCATTTAAGTAGATGGCAAATTGAACGCCATTTTCCTTTACAATAATAGGAAATTCCCCTTGTTCTCCAGTAACAAAATCATCTTCTTCAATGTACTTTCCGTCTGTAGCGAACCGCTTTTTCTGATAAATTGCTTTATAATCTGTTGTGGCTTTCAGAGCATTAATAATCTCATTTCTATATTTATAAATTCCTTGATTATACCAGTGTATTAAGTAATAACCATCGAAATATTCAATCGTTAAGCCGCCAATTCCATCTCCTTCACCATTAAAAACTCGAAATGCAGTTGTATCAGGGTCATTAAAAAATTCCGCTCGCCCTTTTAAAGCAGTCGCTATTTTATCTTCAAAAAAATCTTGTTCAAATTTTTCCAATTCGTTTTTTGTCAAAACCCAGCCATACCCTTTATTTTGCCTTCCATAATAGCCTTTAGCTATAAAACGGTGCTTCGTATCCACCAGTTTGACAACTTCGCCTTCATCCTTCACATCATTCCAGTTTGAAATGGCCTCTTTCGTTAATATAGGAAAGCCATTTTTATACTCATTAATAAACTTGGGCTTCACGTATAAAATCATTTCTTCGCTCATCGTTTCATCCTTTACCACTATTAAGTCTCTAGTACTGCAACACGTTCAATATGTATCAACATAAAATCGCAAACATAAAAAAAGATGTTGTAGTGTTTTACCATGATAAATGAAAACAGGTGTCCAATGCAACGGATGGTAGTTCTCATGTTACTTTATTAGTAATCTAAGCCATAACCAAAAAATGCAAAAAGGCTGTGGTACCTGACTAAAGGTGATTACATCAGGCAACACAACCCTTATTATAGCGGATTAACGAGGTGTTTAGTTTTTTGTGTAATTTTTAAAGCCCATTCAGGTTTTTTAGTCAGAGTTCGGGATCATTTCCCTTGATATCTCTTTAATCAACGGCTAATTTTAGTTATCTTGCTGAATGTGAACTTCTTTTTATAATCTCCTTTAGTTGTTGTGAAGTTTCTGTTCGAAGTTATCCTCATCCTCTATTGGATCTTCAACAATACCGTAGGACTCTTCACCATGATCCGTATGGTCACTGTGTATATTACCGCTCTCCAAAGGATTTGCCCCAGTTATCAAAGTGTAGCCCCCTATGACAAGGGCCAAATAAAGAATGCCTGCAAACAACCACCATTTTTTATTACTCATTAAGCCGCCTCCTTGTTCACGAGCTTTACCTTCTGCAGTCGTAAAGCGTTTAATACAACGGATACAGAACTAAAAGCCATGGCAGCTCCTGCAACCCATGGTGCAAGCAACCCAATCGCTGCAATTGGAATCGCAGAAGTGTTGTAAACAAAAGCAAAGAACAAGTTTTGTTTAATGTTTTTCATCGTTTTACGACTCATAATAATCGCATCAACCACACTATTTAAATCTCCACGCATAAGTGTAATATCTGCTGCTTCAATGGCAACATCAGTCCCAGTGCCAATCGCCATTCCGATATCGGCTATTGCCAGTGCTGGTGCATCATTAATACCATCACCAACCATGGCAACTTTTTTTCCTTCTTTCTGCAATTTTTCAATTTCATCACTTTTCTGTTCTGGTATTACTTCAGCAATTACATGTTTAATCCCAACCTGCTTCGCGATGGCGTTCGCTGTTCGTTCATTGTCACCTGTTAACATAATGACTTCCAGACCAAGGTCTACCATTCGCTTAATGGCTTCTTTTGACGTTTCTTTGACGGTATCTGCCACCGCTATAACCCCAGCAAGGCGGTAATCAATGGCGATTAACATAGCTGTTTTTCCTTGATTTTCTAAAGACTCCATTTGTGATAGAACGCTGTCTTCTAGAGCAATGTTGTTTTTATTCATAAGATTGCGCGTTCCTACATAAATCGTCTTCTGATCTACTGTCGCTTTAATACCAAAGCCTGGTATAGCTTCAAAGTCAGATGGATTTCCTAATTTGATATCCTTCCCTATTACACCTTTTACGATGGCTTGTGCCAAAGGATGCTCTGAGTTATGTTCGGCGGAACCAACATAATATAGAACTTCTTCTTCAGAAAAACCATTTCCAACCGTCAAATCGGTGAGTTCTGGCTCACCTTTTGTTACGGTCCCTGTTTTATCTAACACGACCGTTTGAATGAATTTTGTGTTTTCTAAATGTTCTCCACCCTTAAACAAGATCCCCATTTCTGCCGATCGTCCTGATCCAGCCATAATCGATGTCGGAGTAGCAAGTCCTAGCGCACAAGGACAAGCAATCACCAAGATCGAGATCATTGGAATTAACGCAGCACGCAAATCTCCAGGTGTAACGATGAAATACCATATGAAGAAGGTAGCAATCGCAATGACTACGACAACTGGAACAAAAATGCCAGATACTTTATCTACCATTCGCTGAATATCCGCTTTTGATCCCTGGGCTTCTTCAACCACTTTTACAATTTGTGCTAAGGCCGTATCTTTTCCAACCTTTGTTGCTTTCACTTTCAGAGAGCCATTCTTGTTAATCGTAGCGCCGATCACGGGATCTCCAATAGATTTGTCTATTGGAATACTCTCCCCTGTAATCATAGACTCATCTAATGCTGAACGGCCTTCAATAATCTCTCCATCGACAGGTACTTTCTCACCTGGTTTAATGATTAAAATGTCCCCAGTCATCACTTCTTCTATTGAAATCTCTTTTTCTTCCCCATCTCGAATCACTCGTGCTGTTTTAGCCTGCAAACCTAACAGTTTTTGAATGGCCTGACTTGTTCTCCCTTTCGCTCGAACTTCAAATAACTTACCAAGTACAATGAGGGTAATAATGACTGCTGCAGCTTCGAAATATAACTCAGGCATTCCCTGACTTCCTGCACTCATCCATTCCCATCCTAAATAAATGCTGTAGAAGTAGGCAGCACTTGTACCCATAGCAACAAGAACATCCATATTGGCACTCTTATTCTTCAACGCATGATATGCGCCTCTGTAGAACTGAGCCCCAACCACAAACTGTACTGGGGTAGCTAAAGCCAATTGAACCCATGGATTCATAAACATATCGGGCATATATAGAAATGACGTTATTTCAAAATGCGTCACCATCGTCCATAAAAGTGGAAGAGTAAGTATTGTCGAAAATAGAAATTTACCATACTGTTTTTCTATTTCTTTCTCTTTATGATCCACTTTTTCTTCAGTATCTTGTTTAGGAATCAAAGTATATCCAAGTTTATGAACAACTTCCACCATGTCAGTCGGTCTAACTTTTTCCGCGTCATACTCAACGGAAATCGTTTCTAAAGCAAAATTAACATTCGCTCGAGAAACACCTTCTATTTTATTGACTCTCTTTTCAATCCTTGTTGCACATGCAGCACACGTCATACCAGAAACATCGAATTCCGTTTTTTCATGAAGAACATGATATCCTAGTTTTTCAATTTTATCTTCAAAATCTTTTGGACTTGTATATGTGGAATCATATATTACTTTAGTAGTTTCAAGTGCGAAGTTTACATTCGCTTCTTGCACACCTTCAATTCTAGACAGCCCTTTTTCTATTTTGTTAGCGCAAGCTGCACAAGTCATTCCTGCAATTTTCAGCGTTGCTTCTTTTTGGGTCATGTCAACCACTCCCTCCTATATACTATACAGGGGTATATTTTTTTCAAAAGTAAACGTGCCATATAATAGCACGATCTCTTTTTTTATTTTAGGCTGTTTTCGTAAAATTTGTTGCTATTGGACCGTTTTTTGAACATCAATCAGCCAGATGGACAAATTCATTTGTCCATCTGGCTGATTGATGTTCAAATGCTTCACGCTTAAGCGTGAAGAACCAAGCTTAAGCGTGAAGAACCAAGCTTTAGCTTGGTTGACGGTCCAATAGCTTACAGCAACAACCTTTTAGAAAAGAACCTTATTTTATTACTTCTTTATGTCATACCCTTGATCTTCAATTTCATTTTCAATATCTTTTACGCTTAACGCGTTAGGATCAAAAGAAACATCCACTTTCCCTGTTTTAAGGTGTACCTTGACAGATTCAACACCATTTAATTTACCGACATTGCCTTCAATGGAATTAACACAATGTCCACAAGACATTCCTTGTACATTTAGTGTTATTTGTTGCATAGCTTAATTCCTCCTTTAATTTCTTTTTGTTCATTATCTTTAATATCTACTACTCAAACTTACTATACCCTTGTTAGGTATGTCAACATTTACGTAAATAGCAGAATCACCTTACTGACAGTTATTATTAAGATTTAGAAAAACGAGCAAAAACTTCCATTAATTCTTTAATCGCGTCATCCCCATCTCCAGCTTTTATAGCATCTGATACACAATGATGGGTGTGTTTTTCTAATAATTGAAGACTTACTTTCTTCATTGCTGCATTGATCGCAGAAATTTGCGTAATAATATCTACACAATAGCGGTCATTTTCAACCATATTTTGAATTCCTCGAACTTGGCCTTCAATTCGTTTTAACCGATTCATTATTTGTTCTTTTTCTTTTACTGATCTATGTGTGATTTTGGTTTCTTCCGAATGATTCATAACGTTCACCCTCTTTTTATAAAGTTCAAAATACGTAACCAGGGTATTCTATATTCATTGTACCATAAACTAACGGTTGGCGAAATGTCCGAATAATTATAAAAAATGTCTTCTTTGTTACGCTTCATTTTGATTCGTCTATGAAAAACGCTTACCAATCATTTTCCTCATTAGTTTGCAGAATGTGTCCCAGTCGTCAGGATACTGGTTTTTACCGTATTTTTTGATGTTTCTACCTTCTCTAATAATTTCTAAACTCCAACTTGTACCATCAAGTACACCTGGTTCTATGTATTCCCTTTTCCAATTCAGAAGGTTGATTTTCTTCAGCTCATCTAGAAATTGATTACATGTAGCTACTGTAACAGTCTTAAATTCCGTAGCTACTTCTTCCTCTCTATCCCAATGACTCCACGTTATGTTACCAGTAGTTAAATCAACATCAACATGATGTATGCTAAGTTAGATAACCCGTTATACTATCCGATATTCCTGACGGCTGTAGGAACAGGAATGAGACGAGGGGATCCCATTTATCCGAGGACGCTAGCGATTATCTTTAATCGCATCGTAAAAAAGCAAATGTGCCTCAGATCAGAATACACGACCAAAGGCACACTTATGCAACGCTATTATTAGAATTAGGTGTCAATCCCAAAATCGTTGCGGTACGATTAGGGCATACTTCAGTAAAAATTACGTTAGATGTCTATCCTCATGCTACCACTGATATGCAAAAAGATACAGTTAAGAAGCTAGAAAAATTCATTTACTAAAAAGTGAGCGTTTCGTGGTCATGTGGTCTTATCGACACTCAGAAACCTTGATACTAAAGCGTTAATAAGACCACTGACTCAACATGGCTTGACGAATGATCGCAGACATATTGATGTAGTATTGTTTACCTTACATTTTATTAATCATTCTCTAATACAAAGTTATCAAGCAATGCACGCACTTCATCTGTTGATTTCGTGTTCATCAATTGATTTCTTAATTCACCAGCTCCACGGAATCCTTTGACATAAATTTTGAAAAAGCGATGAAGCCCTGTGATTGAACGTGGCAGTGCTTCCGCATATTGATCTTGAAGATCAAGCTGCAGTCTTAAAAGATCAAGGTATTCTTTACTGTTATGCTCTTTTGGGTCTTTTTCAAAAGCAAAAGGATTTTTAAAAATACCTCGCCCGATCATAACGCCATCAATACCATATTGTTCAGCAAGCTGCAGCCCAGTTTGACGGTCAGGAATGTCTCCATTGATTGTTAATAGCGTATTTGGTGCGATACGGTCACGTAATTTTTTAATTTCCGGAATTAGCTCCCAATGCGCATCTACTTGACTCATTTCCTTTCTTGTACGTAAATGAATAGAAAGGTTCGCAATATCCCGTTTTAAAATATGCGTTAGCCACTCCTCCCACTCATTTACATCCTTATAGCCAAGTCGTGTTTTCACGCTGACAGGCAGCCCGCCCGCTTTAGCTGCTTGAATAAGTTCTGCCGCAACGTCTGGGCGCAGAATAAGGCCACTACCTTTCCCTCTCGATACCACATTCGGTACAGGGCAGCCCATATTAATATCGATGCCTTTAAATCCTAGCTCTGCCATGCCAATACTCATTTGGCGGAAATATTCGGGATTATCCCCCCAAATATGTGCCACCATTGGCTGTTCATCTTCTGTAAAAATCAAACGACCACGCACACTTTTCATGCCCTCTGGATGACAATAGCTATCTGAGTTTGTAAACTCTGTGAAAAATACATCTGGTCGACCAGCTTTACTTACCACGTGACGAAAAACAACATCTGTCACATCCTCCATTGGTGCAAGTACAAAAAATGGTCGTGGTAAATCACGCCAAAAATTATCTATCATTTCAAACTCAAATCCTCTCACTATGGATACAACTTCAAATTCTCGGTCAAAAAATATAAAGCCAAATGTGCCACTTCTTTTACACTTATATAATGCTTAATTATTTATTATCAAACACAAGTACATTGGGACATTTATAATTTGTGAAAATCGGCAATGTTTATTTTAACGAAAATCGGTCCTGAATGGTTTTTTTAAAAATAAAAAAAGCAGATGGTATTATCTAGTGGTGCCTGGCACGACCCGGTTTTTCTTGTTTCACATTAATGTTCCACAAAATGATTTCATAGAAAAAACTCCATCCTTTTTTGATGGAGCTTCTCTCACAACACAATCTTTGCTATACACTGAGGGTCAGGCAAGACAATGTATTTTTTCAATAGTAAATGTTTATTGGAGTTTACACTTTTAAAATAAGTTGAGCTAAACACTCCACATCTAAATACGCATTAATGCACCATTAGGCTTTGGTAACTCTTGATCTGTTATCTGATTCATTTTACAAAAATGTTCAAAAAATTGTTGTGCCAACTCTCGTTCCTTTGGGTCACTTTTCAACGAAACTATATCAAGCAAAATTTGAGCTATCCATGAATTTTCAAAATAACGGTATTTACCTGTATTCCATGTCATTTTGTGGGGGAATTTTTCATTTACATAATATTCCCAGAAAAGCATCTGATCCGATTCCTGTTCTGTAAGTTGGAGTCTGTATTTTGAATGAGCAGGAATATATCCATCTTCACAAATCTTACCGATAAAATCTTCATTCACCATATAGACACCTAAGATACGTCTGTCTTTTTCAGGCATGCTAGAATCTATTGCTGTTAACAGGACAGCGCTATTTTGGTGCAAGCGGATGGGTTTGTTTGGCTTCCCCTTGTTATTACCACTTTTTATTACGCCTGAAAAAACCTTCCACTCTGAAAAAGAACTATTCTGTTCTTCTGTGTCACACCAAAAAACCATTTGTGATTCGGGATGTAGTTTATGATTTTTCATAAGTTTTTCATGTTCCAAGCGAAGTTCCTGGTTTTTTCGTTGTAGTTTTTTTTCCTCTTCCTTCTTCCATTCTTCCTCCTTTCGTTCCATTTCCTTTTTTTGTATAATCTTTTCAAGTGAATTAGCAACACTTTTATCATGTAGTTTTAGGTGCTTTCCAAATACATCAGGGAAAACAAACTTTTTATTTTCCGATGCGAAATGTATTTCAATACTAGAATCATTATGTTTAACTATACTACCTATGCCAAAACGCTTGTGTGTAACTTTCTTATTGATTAGATTCATTATTCTAGTCCTCCTTGTAGAATTAAAACTCGGTTACTATTAGATAGTAAATTGATAATTTCATTCAACTAACTTACCTTTAAAGCTCACACAATTGTTTGAGTTTCTCTTCGGCTTAAAAAAAGATATTAAAAAAACGTATCCATAATTCTATCTGCAAAAAAATACAGTGGAATTCGGAATACGATTAAAAAAACAATTGTAAGACTATTATAACACTTTTTTGAAAATATTACAAATTTCTTATTGACAACACATTTTATCGTGAGGTAAAATGTGGTTTTATTCTCTGCACTTCTTTGAAATAGTTATGAAATAAAGGCTCCAAAAAGTCGCGAAACCTCTGGAAAGCTCCTATCAAATAACCACTTGATTACCGGTGAAAAGTGGAATGATTCCACGATTAAACTAACCCTCATTACGTTGGAGACTTATCTAGTGGTGCATGGCACGACCCGGTTTTTCTTGTTTCACATTAATGTTCCACAAACTGATTTCATAGAGAAAACTCCATCCTTTCTTGATGAAGCTTCTCTCACAAACACAATCTTTGCTACACACTCAGGGTCAGGCAAGACGATGTATTTTTTCAATAGTAAATGTTTATTGAAGTTTACACTTTTAAAATAAGTTGAGCTACACACTCAACATGTGTTTTGATAGAGTGATGATACTGAAACGCGTTTATATTGATTTTGCGTAAAGGTACCCCCCTAATATGCCAATAAAAAAGTGCTTTTATGAACGAATGTTTGTTGAATGTAAAAAAGCCATTCTATATTTGTATCCTTAAATTATCTCTTCTGAATAGTATCGATGTACTTCTCAGTAAAGGATTTATAGTTTTTTCGTCTTTCTTCTTCAACATTAGTTACCCGTTCTTAATATAATGTTAACCTAATTATTGAGTATTTACCTTTTTGGCTCTAACCAGGAAGAAGTATAAAACTGAAAATTCATTAGTATTTATACAAAACTAGTGATGTAACATAAATATACGCATTTAAGGTTTTCGAATAGTAATACCTTACCTTACTCATCATCTTCAAAATCACTGGATAGGCTAAACTGAATCTTCTTTAATCTAAAGAAGCGGAATGTACCAACAATTTCCCAGGGTTTGATACAGCCAATAAACGTTATCCCAATGTTGCAAAAATGAGAAAGCAAGCAACAAAATTTTCAACGTTACTCTAGGATCAATTAGCAAAGATTTAAAACTTCATCTCCTTTCAATATGTAAAAACAATAACTTTCCAAATAAAAAAGAGTATCCCTTTAACAAAATACTCTCTTCACCAATTTCATTCAAAGTTTTCAAAAAAACTATACAGATTCTCATTTTTTGTAAAAATGCTACTTTACATTGCATTTTAGAAAGCAACAAGTGACCTTTATGATTTTAATTTAAGCGACTCTAAATATTGCTCGAGATCATCAGCCGGTAAAGGTCGACTGTAGTAATACCCTTGACCAATAACTCCTTTAGATAGTAAAAAATCTACTTGGTCTTTGGTTTCAATCCCTTCTACGACAACATTAGAACCTAGATCCGCCCCCATCCGTATAATGGCTTCTAATAACCCTGCTGACCTTTTATTCTTCATTACATCATGTAAAAAAGCCCGATCAATCTTTAAACTATCAATAACTATACTCTGAAGCATATTTAATGAAGAATAACCGACTCCAAAGTCATCAATCGCAACTCGCACCCCTAACATCCTTAACTGATTCACAATGTTTACTGCCTCGTTTACATCAATCATAACCCTTTCGGTAATTTCAATCTCCAAGTTACTCGGTGGAAGACCCGTTTCTTTTAACACATTTTTTACTGTTTCTATAAATGAGCGTTCCTTAAATTGACGTGCAGATACATTAACAGAAACAGGTGTTTTTAATACACCTTTATCATTCCATTCTTTACCATGCTTACATGCTTCTCTTAATACCCATTCTCCAATTTCAACTATTAGACCCGTTTCTTCTGCTATTGGGATGAATTCTGCCGGTGAAACAAATCCAAACTCTGGATTCCAACGTAATAAGGCCTCTATTCCCTTTACTCTATTTGTACTTAATTCAAATTGTGGTTGATAATGTAAAGTAAACTCCCCGTTGCCAAGTGCTTTCCGTAAAGCATTTGTGACTCGACTCTTTCGTAAGACCTGGTCATTTAAGTTATCCGAGAAAAATTGATAATTATTCTTACCGATATCTTTTGCCATGTACATAGCCAAATCGGCATTTTTTATTAGAATTTCTGCATCAAATTCGTACTCAGGGAACATACAAACACCTATGCTTGGTGTGATAAAAACCTCGTGCCCGTGCAACTCTATAGGACTTGTTAATCTTTTGATGAGTCTTTCACAAATTATACCTGTTTTCTCTTTGTCAGTGTTTTCAACCAAAATTAGAAACTCATCTCCACCTTGTCGAGATATTAGATTATCTTTCCCTAATTGACTTTCCATGATCTTAACGAGTTTTTTTAGAACTTGGTCACCGAAATGATGTCCTAAAGTATCGTTAACATTTTTAAAATTATCGAAATCTATAAATAATATACCTAGTGAATATTTATATTCTTTTGCACTTTTAATCGCTTTATCTAACTCGATACTAAAAAGTTCACGAGTTGGAAGGCCTGTTAGAGAGTCCTTATACGCTAATTCTCTTAGTTCCTCTTCAGCACGTTTTCTCCCTGTAATATCTTGGACAAATGCGATTACATTAACAGTTCCATCATCCCTAAATACTGGTACCCCATTAACATCTATATTCACATAGTGTCCTTTTTTATGTCTAAGAGTAAGTTCCACTCTAAGTGATTCACCATTTTTTATCCTTGTAAAAATATTGTTTACTTTTTCTAATTCAATAATCAAATCATTGATCCCTAACTTTACTAGTTCCTCTTTTTGATAACCAGTTATTTTTTCTGCAACGCTATTTACACGGTAATATTTACCCTCACTGTCTATTTCAAATATGGCATCAAGTGAATTATTATATAACGAATCAAATTTTTGTTGTGTTTGTTCTAAATCATGAACCACTATTTTAAGTTGTTCCTCTGCACGTTTTTGCTCTGTTATATCTCTTGCCATATAAACCAATCTGCTTCCTAGTCCATCTTCCTCTTGAATCGGTGTTCCTTTACCCTCAAGGTATATCCACTGCCCGTTTTTATGTTTGTAACGGAAGATTAATTTTTGTGGAGCCCCGATTTTTACTTGTTTCTCAAATACCCATATGGCATTATTAACGTCATCAGGGTGCACGAAATCAAGCCAGTTCTTTCCCACAAGTTCAAAAGAGGAGTATCCTAAGTATTTTTCATGTGATGGAGATACATATTCATAAACCCCTTGTTGATTTAATAAACCAACGAAGTCAGATACGTTTTCTGCTAAAAGACGATACTGTTGTTCACTTTGTTGGAGTTTCTCATTTGTTTTTTTGTGTTCAATGGCAACAGATGCTAAATGAGTAAAGTCCTCAAGAATTCCCAATTCTCGAATATTTGGTACTTTAGGTTCACCATAATATAAACCAAATGTGCCTAACACTGTTCCGTCCGAGGATAAAATAGGTTGCGACCAATATGCTTTTAGTCCATAAGATAAGGCTAATGATTTATATTCTTTCCATAATATGTATTTTTCAATATCTTTTACAATTACCCTTTCCCTCCTATAAGCCGCTGTTCCACAAGAACCTACACTTGGACCAATTTGGGTTCCATTTAAAATCTCATTATATGATTCATCGAGGCTCGGTCCTATCCCGTTTTCCAATGTTTGCTTTTCATCATTCAACAATAAAATGGAACAATAAGTTTTTGGGATTAGTGTTTCTATTTCTAGTGCTAGAGTTGTCAATATTTCAGTAAGAGAGCTTCCAGTAGCAGTCATTCTCAAAACTTTGTTTTGTGCCTTTAAGGTTTGTTTATCTATTGTAATTCTACTCATATCCATATCCCTTTCTTATTTCAATATAAATAAAATACACACCCCGTTAATAAGGATATGTTTCCCTAAAACGGCACCTGGCTGGCTTAACAAAAGTTTTAGCCCCTATAGTTTAGCGTCCCCCCATTACTGAAGGTTTGTCCAGGTCATTTTTTTTTGATAAATATCAAAATAATACTTATAATATTAGCACTATTAACAACTTATTTCGTCAAATATCTTTTTAATTTTTCGGATAACTACCATTTCCAAAAAAAGGGAGTAAATAGGTTGTTACCCTTTTTTTACATATTTAATTTCTTAAGCATTTTTTCCTTTATGGATTTGTGTACATAAGCATGTATTTATCGATTGATGTCCAGCCATTGCTGCAACTTTATGTACGTCAATCCTGCTTCCAATGCAGAAGTACAGAAATAACGTCGTAAGCCATGTGGTGACAAGGGTTCATTACTAGTATTTCTACTATTTTCTAAATAATTTATTTACTGTCTTACTTGAAAGGAATGACTAATAAAGTTTTAGTCATACTCTTACCTAATTTAAATCTAAATATTAACCCAATAACAATTAACTCTGTTCAATACAAAGAGATCATCTTTTACAAGGTGCTTAGGCTTTTTAAAATGTCCTTTACAAAGGGTGCACTTTAAAGCGCAACTCATTTTTTTTAAGAAAAGAGAGGAACGCCATATTTCAGCGCATATTACATTTGAATGGCTTATACTAAGACGCTCTGGGTTCAAAAGTGAAACAGTATAGCCTAGACTTTCAAGCCTTCGTAGTGAATGTCAAACAATGGATTGTTGTTTTCGCCTATCGGGGGAATCTTCTCCTAAATCGACGTACATTTCTTTACTGGTCAATAAGTAATCTCTGGCTTTTAAATACATGAATGACTGTGCAGTAAATGACAAACAATGGGTAAAAAGTGCTATAATAAAAACTAAAAGCCCATACTTCTTGTGGAACCCTTGACACATATAAAATAAACTTAGCCAAACGTAACCGGAGGACCCCAATTTGACCAAAAATGGTGATATTCTTACAATCTTTCCTTTGGTTTACATAGTTATAGACGATTCTATGACTATTAAGACGATTAGTGGTCGAAGCAATACTATGTTATCAAAGGATACTGAGTTTTTTGAGGGTAAGAGTCTTAGTCTAATACTTGACACCCCCTCTTTGTACAAATTAAAAGAGCTTTTGCAAAATGAAGAAAGTGATGAGATTACGACAGAGTTGAATTTTCAAATCGCTTTTGAAATTCATTCTTTCCAAGCTTTTATTCGAAAAATAGACAGCTTAACTATGATTCTATTGACCCCCTTATCCCAAGAGTATTTAGACACGGTTGAAACTATAATGAAAATTAGTTCTGACCTATCACAGTTAAACTCAGAATTAATGAGGAAAAATAAGATTATTAACGAACAAAAGAAGGAACTAGAAAAATTAAGCTTTACGGATAGTTTGACAGGATTATATAATCGTAGACAGTTTAATCAAGCGATTCAAACAGAGCTTATAAAGGCTAAGCGAAAGAAGTATCCTATAACGATCCTTATGATTGATCTTAACAATTTTAAAGAGATAAACGATACCTTTGGCCATGACAAAGGAGACCATTTATTACAGGGGTTTGCAACCATAACAAAAAGACATATCCGCCATGGCCTTGACTTTGCCTTCCGAACAGGAGGAGACGAGTTCCTCCTAATATTAACAGACTGTGATGAAAAAGAAGCGATTGACATTGGAGCTAGACTTAATAAAGAATTCCAAAAAATCACGGATATTTCGTCAATCTCTTATGGTGCTGTATCAATCCCTTATGATGATGATACAAAAGTTGAAGCTTTTATCCAGGCCGCAGATCAAAAAATGTATGAGTTCAAAAAGGAGCTAAAAAGAGATGGGGCAAGGTAGAATAACAGAAAATTTTTCAACTGAATATTTATCCTACTTGTTAGAGTCAAACCGGACAGAAGCACGTCGTTTAATCCTAGATCAATTTAAACACAATATCCCAATAGAACATACGTATTTCGGAATTGAAAAGACAATGTATAAAATCGGACAAATGTGGCAACGAAATGAAATTACAGTAGCTAATGAACACCTTGCATCTGCGATTGTTCACCAAAATGTAATGGAATGTTATCAATATGTTATTAACCAGAAGCCCAAGAAAGGTCGCGTCATCACTTGTACAACACAAGAAGAATTACATGATTTGGGGATAAAATTGGTCAACCATATTCTAGAATACCAAGGTTATGATGTAATCTATTTAGGTAATAAGTTACCCATTAAAGATGCGATTCCTTTTTTCAAAAAAGAAAATCCAGATTATATTGCAATCTCTGTCACAATCTATACTCACGTTCATCATGCCAAGGAATTAATTGATAAAATTAAAAATGAACCTCAATTGAAGGATAGCAAAATCATCATTGGTGGTTACTGTTTCAAACAAAATCCCTCCTTATTAAAACTATTAAACTATGACTGCTACATTGAAGACATAACTGATTTGGTTACGAAAATTTAGTGACAACGGGACGGTGCCTGCCTCTTTTTGGTTAAAGTTAAAAAATACCTGATTTTAGCTTGATCAACTAGGGCGACTCTCACGGTCCAACACAAATAAATGGTGAATAAATACTTAGAATCCACTTCAATATCGGAGGGACCGCTCTCGTGGAAAAAACTTTGGCAAGAAGGAGCTACTGAATCATGTATATTGTACATTCGATTGTTACTGTACCAACTGAAAAATTAGATGAGGTCATTTCTCTATATCAAAACCGCTCACGGTTAGTTGATCAAGCACCCGGATTCATTTCCTTTAAGCTTTTGCAAAATGATATTAAGCCAGAAGAATTGACAGTAATGATGGAATGGGATCAAAAAGAAGACTATTTTGCATGGGTTAAAAGTTCCGACTTTAAACGTATTCATGAATTAGAAAAAAATTATCCTGATCAAGATTTAGCAGCAATTAAGCCCGTTGTAAAACGATATGAGGTGAGAGCATTTTAATGGAAGAAGCACAAAATAAATTGGTCGAAGAAATAGTTGTGAAAATCTATGAGAAATATCCTGATTTAGTTGAAAAATTTGGAGAACACGGTAAAAGGAAGACCTTTGAGGACAACATTCACCATTTTAATTCTTTGAATCTAGCTTATGAGGCAAATCATGTAGAGATATTTGTTAACTACACTATGTGGTTAAACGATGTACTTACAACTCGCGGTGTTTCTACTGAAATTATTATTGAAAATTATAATATTATTGTAGATGTTATTGAAGGAAAGCTGACTAAGGAAAGAGTAGCATTTTATAATAAAGCCATTGAGCAGGCAGTGTGGAGTTTATTGTAATTCTCTTTTACCTGGGGGGATATACCACATATCATGGTACGGTTCTAGGCCAATAGGAAATAGTCATTATTCAATGAATGTTTTTTTTAGAGGGTGCAAACAAGAAATGCTCACGCTATTTCAGCACCCACTTGCTCATTTATTTTATTATTTAATAACTCAACTTTCGCACCTTGAAAATTGATCTTTGAGTGGGTCTATCAAAGCTTTAAGAACTATTAAGTATGTTACTTGACGAGTGCTTTTAAACAGAAAAAGCACCTGCTTCTTTGGTATAGTGGAATTGACTAGAAACCATTACCACAAAGAAGAAGTGCCTTCTCTATGATAAATGAAAAACACTCGAATGAGCAACTGCCAAATGAACTTGAATCTGTATTTTCTGAGTTACAAGTAAGGAAACACTTGCGTCAAGCAGGTATTCAAAAAAACTTTGGGTTTTCATGTGCCTATTTGTTTCGGCTTGTTTTTTGCCTAATTTTCCATCAAAAAAATTGGTTTACCCTTGTCACATCCAAAAAGAGTGATTCTTTTCCAGGCAAAGATACCGTCTATCGATTTTTAAATCATTCCAAGTTTGCTTGGAGGAAATTTCTTTTACACTTTAGTGCGGCTACCATTCAAAAAGTCAGCATACTTACATCAAAGGACCGTCCAAAAGTGCTCATCATAGACGACTCTACGTTTGATCGTAATCGTAGTAAAAATGTTGAGTTACTTGCCCGTTGTTTTGATCACGCTTCTTTGAAAATGCGATTTTATAAAGGATTTCGAATGCTTACATTAGGCTGGTCAGACGGGCATACTTTCATACCAATTGACTTCTCTTTACTAAGCTCAAATACATCTTCCATTAACGGAATCAATGAAGAAGTTGATAAGCGATGTTCTGGTTATAAACGCCGTACAGAAGCGTTACAGTCTGCACCTGATCAAATTCCGGCGATGATTGAACGAGCGTTATCCAAGGGAATTGAAGCGTCTTACGTATTAATGGACACATGGTTCACTCAACAACCTCTTATTAAAGCTATCGTTGAACAAGGGCTTGATGTGATTGGGATGGTGAAGAACGGCAAGCAGCGATACAACGTGAATGGACAAATGCTTTCCTTAAAACAACTCTATCGATCTGCGACGCTACTTCAAGGAAAGAAAGGGCTTCTTCGTTCAATCACGACAACGATGGCTAATGGCGTATCCGTTAAAGTCGTGTTCGTTCAAAATCGTAATAAAAAGAGTGAATGGCTTGCCATTTTAAGCACCGATTGCACACTTTCTGAACAAGAAATTGTCCGTATTTACGGCATTCGTTGGGATATTGAAGTGTTCTTTAAAACGACAAAGTCACTTCTTCGCTTACAAAAAGAGTTTCAAGGACGCTCGTATGACTTACTCATCAGCCATACAACGATCGTCTTCACTAGATACATTGTTCTCTCGTGGCAAAATCGTTGCCACACAAATGAGCGTACATTAGGCGGTTTATTCTATGACCTTTGTGACGAAGTGAATGAACTTGATTGGGCTGTTGCATTGCAGTAATTAATCGAGCTTCTTCAAGATGTACTGAAGAAAACGAACAAACAAACACAACAGTTACTCAAAAATCAACTGTCACAATGGATTGCAGGTCTACCAAGTTACATCAGGGCTTACCTGCCTAATTTGGTCTGCGAAAGTTGAGTTAATAAGCAACCTGCTCATTTAACTTTAACTACATCTTTCACAAAGTAATCTAGCATAGAAGCTTCTTCTTGCGTAGTATAACGCCTACTACACATTAAAGAACGACGATTTTCTTATTCCGCCTTACTGACTCGTGAATACAATGAGCACATCTTTGAAAATAATTGAGTGTTTATGTAAATTCACAAAAGACGGTCAAGGTAAAATCACCCCCAACTAGTAGATTAAGACTTCTATTAAACCTCGCATTCAATTTCCGTACCGTCCAACAAAGTCACAATAATTTTTTCTCCTTTAAATACCGTCATCTTTTCAATTAGCTTAAAGTATAAATCTATATCAAACTCTGTTAATGTTGTAGCTTCCTTGAAAATTTCAATAAACTGTTCTGTTTTATATTTTTTTAGAAGATTGTCGCTTCCTTGCTGTCTCCACTTATTTATAAAGTGATCTTTATTTTCTAGTATGACGTTAAATACATTTATAAAGGCTTGGTATAAAGTTCTATCATCTGTATGCTTATTCTCACAGCTCTTTTCACCTTTAATAGTGTATTTTCTGTTGCATCTCCAGATTTTCCTTCTTAGCGTTTCGTTTGTAGAGTTCCAAACCTTTCTGCCAAATGGACTGTCGCAATGGCCACATAAAACTCTTCCTGCAAAAGGATTATCAATCGTAGCATAATCAACTTTTACAATCCCATGTTTCTCAGCAAAGGCTCGCCTTCTCTCCATTTCTAGCTGAACCGCTTCCCACATGTCTTTTGGGATAATCGCTGGATGGCTTTCTTCGACATAGTACCTTGGAATTTGGCCGGTATTTTGTACTCTCTTTTTTGTCAGATAGTCGACTGTATAAGTCTTTTGCAGGAGAGCATCACCTTTATACTTTTCATTACTAAGCATTTTCCTTATGCTGCTTTCATACCATTTGGCTTTGCCGTTCCAGTTTGGAACACCATCTTCCTCAAGCTCTCTTGCTATCCTGTTCGGTCCCTTTCCATCCAGATAGTCTTTATAAATTCTTCTTACTATCTTAGCTTGCTTTTGATTAACGATAAGGTTGCCATCCTCATCTTTGTCATAACCCAGGAATTTTGTATGGTTAACTGCTACTTTTCCCTGTTCAAACCGCCGCCTAATTCCCCAGGTTGAATTTTCCGAAATTGATCTACTCTCATCTTGGGCTAGACTGGAAAGGATACTTAACAAAACTTCACCCTTGGCATCTAATGTGTTAATGTTTTCTTTCTGAAAAATAACGCCAATTCCTAAGTCCTTCAGTTGCCTGACAAAATTCAAGCAATCTAGGGTGTTTCTTGCAAATCTTGATATTGATTTTGTAATGATCATGTCTATCTTTTTTTCCTTGCAGTCCTTAATCATTTTATTGAACTGCTCTCGCTTTTTCGTATTAGTTCCTGATATTCCTTCATCTGCGTAAATTCCTGCTAGTTCATAGTCGGGGTGGCTTGAAATGTAACTTGTATAATACTCAACTTGGGCTTCATAACTTGATAACTGTTCTAATTGGTCTGTCGACACTCGGCAATAAGCCGCCATCTTCTTTTTCTGTGGCTCTAACTGTTCTGAGTTGTTCAGGCAGGTTGCTCTTGCTGGTATAACTGTAATGTTTCTTGCCATCCTTTATAACCTCCTTCACAATGGTTTCTTCTTTTATATTGAGCCTGCCAACAACTTCATCATCGATTCTATTCCCTGAGCAAGCGTTTTTTCCATTTTTGATATAGTTGCTGCATTGCCATACAATTTTTCTACAGGGAAGCTTACTGTTCCAAGTTCGTCTTTTTAATGTTGAACCACATTTTCCACAGAATAACTTTCCTGTGAGGGGATATCTTGTTTGGTACTTTGTTCGATCTCCCACGTTCCCCTTAGCTTGAGCCCTAGATTCCCTCTCTTTTTGAACCTCATCCCACATTTTTTCTGGAATAATCGGTGGATGGTTATCTTCAATGTAATAGCTATCCACTTTACCATTATTTCGAATGGTTCCTTTCCTCAAATGGTCTGGTGTATAGTATTTTTGCAATATGGCAGCTCCTTTATATTTTTCGTTTTTAAGAACATTCAAGATTGTACTTTCCTGCCATTTTCCACCTGCTACTGTAGGAGTGTAAGCTGCATTTAATTCTTTAGCTATCGTAAAGGCCCCTTTCCCCTTTAGATAATCCTTAAAAATCCTCCTGACTATCTCTGGATAGGCTACACTTAGTTGGACAATAAAAATAAGGGCTAGTAGAATAACATATAACGAGTGAGGAGCGAATCTACTATGTCCAAAAAAAGAAGAACGTTTACCACAGAATTCAAGAAGCAAGTGGTTGCTTTATATGAAGGTGGAAAAAGTCGTCAAGATATTGTCCGTGAATATGAATTAACTCCGTCTGCTTTAGACAGGTGGATTACTCAGTTTCAACAGTCTGGTTCCTTCAAAGAGAAAGACAATCGAAGTCCAGAGGAACAAGAATTGATTGAGTTAAGAAAAAGAAATAAACAGCTAGAAATGGAAGTCGATATTTTAAAGCAAGCCGCGCTGATCATGGGGCGAAAATAGAAGTCATTGAGAAAAATCGGCACTTCTATTCGGTATCAGCAATGTGCAAAGTCCTACAAATAGCTCGAAGCACCTTTTATTATGAAACAGAAGTAGCTGCTCAAAAAGAAAAGGAAAAGGCTACAGAAGAACAAGAATTAAAAGAAAAAATACTAAAAATCTTTAATGAAAACCGTAAAGTATATGGAACTCGTAAAATAAAACGAGAGCTTTTAAAAGCGGGTCACAAGGTTTCCAGACGTCGCATAGGAAGGTTGATGAAAGAGCTCGGAATCCAATCGAAGTATGCACAACCTTCCTACAAACCAATGAGCTCTCAGCCAAATGAAGAATCCGTTCGAAACATATTAGATCAGGAATTCCAAGTGAATGAAGAAATGTCCGTACTGGTTAGTGATTTAACGTACGTCAAAGTAGGACATTATTGGAGCTACGTCTGTTTTTTAATTGATTTATATAATAGAGAAATAGTTGGTTATAGCGTTGGAAAACGCAAAGACGCAGCTTTAGTTCAACGCGCCTTCGCAACGGTTAATCGGCCATTAGAGAATGTAAAACTCTTTCATACAGATCGCGGATCTGAGTTTAAAAACGTAGCTATTGATGAATTATTAAGTGAAAATGAGATTGAACGTTCATTGAGCGATAAAGGAAACCCTTATGATAATGCAGTGGCAGAAGCGACATTTAAGATTCTAAAAACAGAACTAATTCATGGGGAGCAGTTCCATTCCCTTAACCACCTAGAACTTGAACTGTTTGATTATATCAATTGGTACAATAACATCCGTTCGCACAGTGCCCTGGGGTATCAAAGTCCAGCAAGTTATCGAAACTTAGCCCCTAAAAAAATTGTTTGATTTAGTGTTGACATACCACCACAAACAATAAAAAGAAAGGGTTCCCTATTATGAGTACCCCCAGCAAAACAGCCGAGGGAAAAGCTCATTGTAAGGAAACCCTTATTTTATAGGCTTATGCAGTTATTCTATTTATCCACTCTTGACATCATGACTACACACTCAACATGCATTGTATGAGGAAACATATCGACTGGTTGAACTTGCGTCGTCTTATATCCACCGTCTTCGAGTACCCGTAAATCTCGTGCTAGTGTCGCTGGATTACAGCTCACATAGACGACCCGTTTCGGCTTCATCTGAATAATCGTATCAAGTAATGCTTCATCACAGCCTTTTCTTGGCGGGTCTACAACTATAACATCGGCACTTATGCCTTGTGCATACCACCATGGAATTACTTTTTCAGCTTCTCCAACTGCAAAGTCGACGTTTTCTATGTTATTTAATTTAGCATTCCTTTTCGCATCATCAATCGCTTGCGGAACAATTTCTACTCCATAGACATGTTTGGCTTTTTGTGCTAAAAATAATGAGATTGTTCCAATTCCACAATACGCATCAATGACGATATCAACACTTGACAAATCTGCAAATTCTAACGCTTTATCATATAACACTTTCGTTTGCTCGGGGTTGACCTGATAAAAGGACCGAGCCGAAATAGCAAATTTCACATGACCAATATAGTCGTGAATGTACTCTTCTCCCCAAAGGACGTTCGTTTGATCCCCGAATATTACATTCGTTTTCTTACTGTTGATGTTATGTACGATCGACTTCACTTCTGGAAGGCGTACCTGAATTTGTTTTATGAGCTGTTCTTTATGAGGTAGATCTGAAGTTCTAGTAACGAGTACAACCATTACTTCTTTCGTAATTAGACCATATCTTGCCACAACATGGCGAAGCGTCCCTCTATGCTTTTCTTCATCATATCCTTTAATGTTCAGTTTATTAGCAATATCTTTCACAACTTGAACAACTTGATCATTGGCCTCTTGTTGAATCAAACATTCCTCTATATCTATAATATGATGCGTCCTCTCTTGGTAAAAACCTGCAACCAAACCACCTTCACGTGTTGCGACAGGAACTTGTGCTTTGTTTCGGTAACGCCAAGGGTCTGACATCCCAAGAGTCGAGTGGATAGGAATTTCTGAAATTTTTCCAATTCGCTCTAGTACATCTTTTACCATTTTTTGTTTTTGTAAAAGCTGTGCTTCATAACTTAAATGCTGCAATTGACAGCCTCCACACTGATGATAGACTGGACACGGTGGCTCCACTCGATGTTCACTCGTTTCTAACCGTTCTATCAAACGGCCAAATCCGTAACCTTTATTAACTTTTGTGACTTTAATAATTCCTCGCTCGCCAGGAAGAGCCTTCGGTACAAAAAGAGTATATCCGTTGATTTTTGCAACTGCAGCTCCTTCATGCGTTAAATCTTCGAAAACGACTTCGTATTGTTGATTTTTTTGAACAGGTACATTCTGTTTACTCATCTTTTCTCTCTTCCTTTACGTTCCAAAATATGCTCCCATGATTGTAGCATAATTGACTGGTTATAAAAACTTTGACAAAAGATAAAGTGAAACTTTATTCAGTAAGGGTCCTTCACCCTCACTGAATATTAGTTGAACCAATCGGGTTGTTACTAGCGCACTTCTCCCACTTAGCCTTTTCCTTCCTCAAAACCTTGAAGTGGGAATCTTAGCGCTAGTTATAACGGGATAAACTCTTTTAACGCACAAAAAAAAGAGCACGTTCGGTGGTTACCCCCAAATGTTAGAGTTTTTATTATGCAGCTGATTGGTTGGAGTGAGTTCGGTATTCAACTGGACTCATCCCAGCCAATTTTTCTTTTGATCGTTCATGGTTATACCAGTAGATATATTCTTCAATTCGTCTTTTTAATTCTTCATAGCTTACCAATTCTTCCCCATAATACATTTCTTGCTTTAAAATCCCAAAGAAGTTCTCCATCGAAGCGTTGTCTGCGCAGGTTGCTTTACGTGACATGCTTTGAAAAATTTTGTTTTCTTTTAACACCTTTACCCATTTGTTGTGCTGATAATGCCAGCCTTGATCGGAATGGATGGTGGTTCGATAGGTTGCATGACTTTTTATTACTTCTATAGTTTCTTTTAAAGGTTCCATGACAAGATCTAACGTTGGACGTTTCTTGATTCCATACGCAGTAATTTCTCCATTATAAAGGTCAAGAATTGGATTTAAATATAACTTATCATCGCCAAGACACTTGAATTCTGTAATGTCGGTTACTAACTTTTGAAGAGGAATAGGTGTACTAAAACGGCGTGATAATCGATTCTTCGCTACGTTTCCAACGTTCCCCTTATAGGAATTGTATTTACGCGATTTCCGCATAAATTTCACACATTTTAATCCCAATTCTCGCATGATGCGATACACTTTTTTATGGTTGATGGAATGACCTAATTTCTTTAATTCATTAGTGATTCGTTTATAACCATAACGTTCATTAAACTTTTTAAATAGATCTGTAATGATTTCTTTTAAGTTTGCGTCCGAATCTTCTTTGCCAGAATTTTTCACTTGGTAATGGTAAGTTGCTTCTGGGATGCCCACGACAAGGAGAACATCTTTTAATCGGAACCCTTCTTCTTTGAGTTCGAATGCGACCTTTGCTTGTGCTTTTCGTGGAAGGCACTCGGATTTTCCCGAAAAGCTCTCAACTTTTTTAAGTATGCTACTTCTAGCCTTAGTAATTCATTCTCTCGTTCTAATTCTTCTTCACGCGTCAGTTTTTTATTTTCGTTTTTCTTTTTGTTTGGTTTTTTAGACATAGAAGGTCGCCCCTTTGACTTTAGGTTCAGGCCTTCTATTCCTTGTTCATTAAATGTTTTCATCCAGCGGTGAATTAATGAAGGATTGTTCAATCTAAATTGATCAGCAGTTTCCTGATAAGAAGCACCTGTCTCTAGCATAAATTGTATCGTATCTAATTTAAATTGAATAGAATAAGCTTCCTTCACCTTTTTTCGCTTTAATCCCTCAATTCCTTGGGTCTTAAAGGCTCTTACCCAATCTTGTAATGGTGTTTGAGAGGGCATATTGTATTTTTTCGCCAATAATTTATATCCAAGATCTCCATGTAAATACTCAGTAACAAGCTTTATTTTAAATTCCTCACTATATTTAGCCATAAAAACACCCCCAAAAGTTAGTTTTCTACTCTAACTTTTAGGGGTAACCACCGTTCACATGCTCTTTCTTGTTGACCCTACCTTTTGGGAGGACATAAAATTTGAAAATGTTGATATAAATTGACAAACTCAGCTGGTAGCATTCCACCATATTCGCCGTCGAGATTTAATTGCATTTTGCCATCAACATGTACTTTAATTCGATTGGCTTGAGTATAAATGACCTTCGAATGGTTGATATGTTCTCCTCGCACCGCCAAGCCGCCAATACGAACGAATTCAGGAAACGAAGTCTTTTTTACAATAATTAAATCGAATAACCCATCTCGAATTGAGGCATCTGGCGCTAATTTTTCAAACCCACCGACGGAGTTTGTGTTCGAAACGAGGAACATCATAATTTCACCTTCAAAAAGCTTTCCATCATATTCAATCGTTACAGAAGTTGGAGAAATAGATGGTAACTTTTCAAGTCCTTTAACATAATAAGCAAGTTGTCCCATCAGCGTTTTCAACTTACTCGGCACTTCATACGTTAATTCGGTTAATGTTCCCCCTGCTGCAATATTGATGAAATATTGACTTCCTACTTTCCCAATATCAATTGGCTGCTGATGTTCGCCACATAATACATCACAAGCATCAACAATATCTCTTGGGATGTGAAGGGCTCTGGCAAAATCATTTGTTGTTCCACCAGGTAGTAGTCCTAATAACGGGCGGTTATCTAACTCTGCTAACCCATTAACAACTTCAAAGATTGTCCCATCCCCACCAGCTGCAATGACTAAATCAAATCCTCTTTCACCAGCTAATTTAGCCGCCTTTGTTGCACACCCCTCACCAGTAGTGGCATGTGCGGATGCTTCATAACCAACTTTTTCTAGACGCTCCAGGACATACGGCAAATTCTTCCGCATTTGCTCTCTACCCGAAGTCGGATTATAAATTACACGGGCTCTTTTCATTCTATCTCCCACTTTTACAAAGAATATCCATCTTATTACAATCTATTAATTTGTATGATAAGGGATACATTGACCTGATACAAGTCTTATCTATTACACAATATCACATAATGTTTATTTTTCTTCTTTTTGGTAGACAATTTCCCCGTCCACAAAAGTTACCCATGCATAACTATTTTGTCTAAGTGGGTGCGCATCCCAAATAACAATATCAGCATCTTTACCTATCTCAAGCGTCCCCGTTTGATCTTGGATTCCTAGTACGTCAGCAGCATATTTTGTTACCGAATTTAAGGCGGTTTGCTCAGACAATCCCTCTTTTACTGCAAGGTTTACTGATGTTTGTAAATACTGAATTGGAATAACAGGATGATCGGTTGTAATTGCAAATGGAACGTTCGCTTCTTCTAATGCTTTATACGTCTGCCATCCTTTATCTCGTAACTCTACTTTACTTCGACTAGAGATCGTTGGGCCTACTGTAAACTTTGCGCCACTTTCAGCTAACAAGTGAGCAATTTGATGGCCTTCTGTTGTATGTTCCACACTTAAATCAAGATCAAACTCTTTGGCGATGCGAATTACCGTCATTATATCATCGGCTCGATGAGCATGTGCTCGAACTGGAATTTTTCTCTCCAATGCTAACTGCAACGCTTCCAGTTCAAAATCAAATACATTTTCGCCCTTTTTCTTCTTTTCCATATAATGCTTTGCTTTTGAGAACTGTTCACGAAGAATTGCAGCCACAGCCATACGTGTCTTGGGAGCTCGTCCGTTATTACCGTGAGCAGATTTCGGGTTTTCTCCGAGTGCAATTTTTAAACCCGATGGTTCACGAAGAATCATTTCATCAACAGACTTTCCAAGCCTAATTTTGATACAAACCGTTAAGCCACCAATGACATTTGCACTCCCTGGTAAAACTTGAGCTGTTGTGACTCCTGCAGCCACCGCATCATTAAACCCTCCATCATAAGGGTAAATACCATCCAATGCTCGTAAGTGTGGCGTTACAGCTGAAGTTGTTTCGTTATAGTCTTGCCCTTCCCAACGTACACCTTCTTCATCAATTCCTAAATGCGTATGTGCGTCAATAAATCCAGCGGTAACATATTTCCCATTTGCATCAATCACCTGTGCTGTCGCTGGTATTTCTATATCTGCTTCATTACCTATATTTATAATCTTTCCATCTTCAAAAAGAATAGTTCCTTTCGTTATTTCTGTTTCACCTAAAATATGTGCGTTAATAATGGCCTTCATTTTAATCCCATCTCCTTAAATGAAAAATCGATACCTTTATTTTATTACGGGTATCGAAATATATCAAAGACAAACTATTCCATTTTTAAAATTAACTTGTATACGACCTCGCATCATCTTCTTGCTTGCTACCAAAGAACATATTTTTCAAGAAAAATCCAACCACTGCTATTACAAACACTAGAATTGATACAAGATAAATATTATGCTGTTGAAGACTTTCAATTCCTGAAACAACGATATATTTTCCAAAACTAAAGAAAATGGTACACCATATGAAACAACTAGTATACGAAACTAGTGCAAATGTTAAAAATGAAAGTTTTCGAGTACCACATAAAAAAGGGATAGCATGTCGGATCCCAGCAAAAAAACAACAGAAAAGAAGGGCATATGTGCCATGATTATCAATCATCTTTTTCCCTTTTTTTATTGCCGTTCTATTTACTAACTTACTAAGAAGTGGAGCACCTGCAAACCGACCAATTAAAAACATAGTGGTTGTACTAGCAATTATTCCAAAATAAGCAGCTATAAATGCAGGAACCATTTGTAAATAATCGTTCGACAACCAACCAACACTTATCATAATAATTTCATTGGGCACGGGAAAGATAAACATACCTAACCACAGCCATAGAAATAATCCCCCATAACCGAACTCATATAATACTGCTACATACGTTTCCCATTCCATTCTTGCACCCTCTCCCTGTTTATTCGGAAAAAGACATGCTGTGTTTGCTCTTTTTACGTTCACATATTTAATACCAATTTACACCATTATTATCAATAATCCAATTAAAGTGACTTTTAATCCTTTAAGCAGATCAATGTACTTAAAGTATAAAAAATGTCTTAATCGAAATCCTATGAAAAAAGGAGCGTGGACTAAATGGAGAAAGTTACGAAGGTTTTTTGGGTTTCTATTGTATTGGCAATTGTATTCGTACTTTGGGGTGTCCTATTACCTAATCAATTGACCAATATCATGGACGTTACATTAGGATTCTTTTTGCAAAACTTTGGTTGGTTTTACCAACTTTCAGCTACCTTTTTTCTCATCTTTGCCTTATTTCTTATTTTCAGTCGATACGGTAAAGTGAAACTCGGAAAAGATGAAGATAAACCAGAATTCAAACGTCCCACTTGGTTTGCGATGCTGTTCAGTGCTGGAATGGGAATTGGGTTACTTTTTTTCGGTGTGTCTGAGCCCATCTCACATTTTGCTAGCCCACCATTAGGAGAAGCTGGGACTAGTGCCGCTGCAACTCAAGCCTTACGTTATACATACCTTCACTGGGGGTTTCACGCATGGGCAATTTATGCAACGATTGCATTAGGCTTGGCTTACTTTAAATTTAGAAAAGGGTACCCTGGATTAATGAGTGCTACCTTATATCCTATTTTAGGTGAAAAAACAAAAGGACCCATCGGCGGAATTATTGATGTTGTTGCTGTCTTTGCTACAATCTTTGGCGTTGCCGCTTCATTAGGGTTAGGCTCTGCTCAAATAAACGGTGGCTTAAGTTATGTCACTGGTATCCCAAATACATTCGGTATTCAATTACTAATTATTGGTATTATTACTGTTCTCTTCCTCATTTCAGCTGGAACAGGGATCAAAAAAGGTATAAAGTACTTAAGCAATACGAATATGATATTAGCAGTTCTTTTATTTTTTGGAGTGCTTTTCTTAGGTCCGACCGTCTTTTTATTAGAACTATTTACGACGACCTTTGGTTCATACATTCAAAACTTACCCGCTATGGGTTTACGACTAGCCCCATTTAATGCAAATGACGCAGCTTGGATTCAAGGATGGACAATTTTTTACTGGGCATGGTGGATTGCTTGGGCTCCTTTTGTCGGAACATTTATTGCACGAGTTTCAAAAGGACGAACCGTTAGAGAGTTTTTAGTAGCCGTTCTGTTCATCCCAACCATTGTTTGTAGTTTATGGTTTGCAGTATTCGGCGGAACTGGCATTCATCTTGAATATAATTTAGGAATTCCAGTTTCTGAACAAACCCTTGAGACAGCACTCTTTTTAGTATTTCAACAGCTGCCATTTAGTGCTTTGTTAATTCTCATTACTTTATTTTTAATTACTGTATTCTTCATTACATCGGCAGACTCTGCGACATTTGTCCTCGGTATGCAAACAACCAACGGAAGTTTAGAGCCGCCAAACATCGTCAAGTATGCTTGGGGAATATTATTATCCGCTTCAGCCGCAATTTTAATGTACACAGGCGGATTGGCTGGTATACAGACGGCGATTATCGTTAGTGCCTTTCCACTTACCTTTGTTCTTATAGCCATGTCATTTGCAATGGTTAAATCTCTAAAAGAGGAAGTCGGACCGAAGAAGCAAACAGATCCAGAAAAGAGCAAGAAAAAAACTAAGATTAAAGAACAGATTAATCCAACGTAATTCTTTACAAGAAGAGCTGACACGAGGAGTCAGCTCTTTTCCATGAAGACCATATTAAAAGCAAAATAACGTATAAAACCCAATGGTTTTATACGCTATTTTTATCATGGTTTTACGCCTGAGGAACTTAGCGCTTTCCAATTTCTTCGACGATAATTTTATTAACCATCGGTGGATTAGCTTTTCCTTTGGTTTCTTTCATTACTTGTCCTACAAGGAAACCAATCGCTTTTTGCTTTCCAGCTTTAAAGTCATCGACCGATTGTTGATTATTATCAAGAATCGCAACAACGATGTTCCTCAATTCACCTTCATCTGAAATTTGCACGAGACCTTTTTCTTTAACAATAGTTTCAGGGTCTCCACCATTTTCTATCATTTCTTTAAATACGGTTTTGGCAATCTTAGATGAGATCGTTCCTTTTTCAATTAATGCAATCATTTTCGTTAAATTCTCAGGTGTTAGCGGTACATCTGTAATCTCTTTATCATTCGAATTTAAGTACGCCGATACATCTCCCATGAGCCAGTTGGCAACAAGCTTAGCATCGCCATCATGGACTAAGGCTTGCTCAAAGAAATCAGACATTGCCTTAGACGCAGTCAAGACTTGTGCATCATATTCTGAAAGGCCAAGATCAGCAATATATCGTGTTTGGCGTTCATAAGGTAGCTCTGGAATTTGGCTACGAACACGATTTTTCCACTCCTCATCGATAAAAATCGAAACGAGGTCTGGGTCTGGGAAGTAACGATAATCATCTGAACCTTCTTTAACACGCATTAAGATGGTCTCTTTTTTTCCATCATCCCACCGACGTGTTTCTTGATGAATAACATTACCTTCTAGTAATTCTTTTTCTTGGCGAATTTCTTCATAAGCTAGCCCTTTTTGAACGTTAGCAAATGAGTTTAAGTTTTTTAATTCCGTTTTTGTACCGAATTCGACTTGTCCTACAGGCCGTAGCGAAATATTAGCATCGCAACGAAGTGAACCTTCCTCCATCTTACAATCAGAAACTTCTGTATATTCCAAGATGGCTTTGAGCTTTTCTAAGTAAGCATATGCTTCTTCTGGTGTACGAATATCGGGTTCAGACACGATTTCAATCAATGGTGTACCAACACGGTTAAAGTCGACTAACGAATAATCCCCGTACTCCGAGTGTGTTAGTTTCCCCGCATCTTCTTCCAAATGAATACGTGTAATTCCGATTGTTTTCTTTTCACCATTCACTTCTATTTCTATTGATCCATGCTCTCCAATCGGCTTATCAAATTGCGAGATTTGGTAAGCTTTTGGACTGTCTGGATAAAAATAATTTTTTCGATCAAATTTTGTTTCTTCAGCAATTTCACAATTCAAGGCCAATGCTGCTCTCATCGCATATTCAACAGCTTGTTTATTTAAGACTGGTAGTACGCCTGGATGTCCTAAACATATTGGACATGTATGTGTATTCGGCGGGGCACCAAACTCAGTCGAACAGCCACAGAATATTTTTGAGTTGGTCTTTAACTCAGCATGAACTTCTAATCCAACTACCGTTTCGAATTTCATTTGTTCTCCCCCCTTATAGTTCTGGTTTCGCTTTATGATGATCGGTCGCTTGTTCAAAAGCGTGGGCTACACGGTAAACTGTGTTTTCATCAAAATGTTTACCGATAACTTGTAATCCAATAGGTAACCCATTCTCTCCTAACCCACATGGAATGGAGATCGCTGGTACACCAGCCAAATTAACTGGAATGGTTAAAATATCATTTGCATACATCGTCAATGGATCATTGACCTTTTCACCAATTTTAAACGCTGTTGTCGGTGCGGTTGGGCCAATTATGACATCATAGTTTTCAAATACGTCTTCAAAGTCTTTTTTAATTAATGTACGAACTTTTTGAGCTTTTTTATAGTAAGCATCGTAATAACCTGAGCTAAGTGCATACGTTCCGAGCATAATGCGGCGCTTTACTTCATCACCGAATCCATTACTTCTTGTTTCTTTATACATTTCAATTAAATTAGCAGCATTATCCGAACGCACGCCATAACGAACGCCATCAAATCGAGCTAAGTTGGCTGAAGCCTCTGAAGAAGCTAGTAAATAGTACGTTGCAACTGCATATTTTGAGTGTGGTAACGATACTTCTTCCCATGTAGCGCCTAATCCTTCTAACACTTTTAAAGATTCTAAGATGCGATTCTTAACATCTTCATGAACCCCTTCAGCTAGATATTCTTTTGGCACTGCAATCTTTAAGCCTTTAACATCTTCAGTTAAAGCTGATAGATAATCAGAAGTATCAATATTAGCAGAGGTTGAGTCCATTTTGTCGTATCCAGCTAATACTTGAAGTACTAGCGCATTGTCTTCAACCGTACGTGTAATCGGACCAATCTGGTCTAAAGATGATGCAAATGCGACTAATCCAAATCGAGAAACACGACCATAAGTCGGCTTTAATCCCACAACCCCACAATAGGAGGCAGGTTGACGAATTGATCCTCCAGTATCTGAACCTAACGAAAACACAACTTCTCCTGCTGCTACAGATGCTGCAGAACCTCCACTTGACCCTCCTGGTACATAATCGGTATTCCATGGGTTTCTAGTATTAAAAAAACCTGAGTTTTCCGTTGATGATCCCATCGCAAACTCGTCCATATTAAGTTTACCGATTGTCACAGATTGTGCCCCTTGTAAATTTTCGATGACGGTTGCATTATGCATAGGTTCAAAGTTAGCTAATAACTTACTCGAACAAGTTGTCGTTAAACCTCTAGTTACAATGTTATCTTTGATTCCTGCTGGAATCCCGAAAAGCAGTCCCCGTTCAGCATTTGAATTAAGTGCTTCATCTAGCTTTTTGGCATAACCTCGTGCTCTTTCTTCATCTAATGTTACAAATGCCTTAACCTTTTCATCAACAGCATTAATTCTTTCATATGATGCGTTTACTAATTCTGAAACAGACACTTCTTTGTTATGTAAGCGATTATGTAAATCAGAAATACTTCCACCTAATACTGACATTAATACTCCTCCTCTACTCAAGGATCGACGGAACTTTTACTTGTCCATCCTGCTCATCTGGTGCGTTCTTTAATACCTCTTCTCTCGGTAACGATGGTTTTACTTCATCTTCACGCAATACATTACGTACATCAAGTACATGTGTAGTCGCCTCAATACCATCCGTATCTAGCTCATTTAGTTGCTCAGCAAATGAGATGATTGCATCTAGTTGTTGTGTAAACATCTCCGCCTCTTCTTCTGTAACAGATAAACGTGCTAAATGAGCGACATGTTTCACCTGATCTTTTGTGATACGTGCCATTTTTCCACCTCCAAAAAGCGTTCATTTTCACAATAAATAGATCATACCAAATTACGTACTAATAGGCAATAAACCCCATTATAACAACACTTGTCAAATAATCGAAATATTACAAGAAAAAAATGCGCCATATAAACAAATAGACGAATTCACATAGGAATTCGCCCTCACCATTACTGTTAATAAGTACTCTACTTGTTAAACGTTAATTGTTACTTATTTTCTCCTAACGATAAACGTGAATAAACGGTTCTTCATTAGGGTTTCTAACAATAATTGCTTCTTGGCCAACAACAGAAGTAATATAAACTTGAATTTTTAAGTTGCTAGGAAAACGTTGAGCAATTCGATCTGCCGAAAACTGCGTTAATGCAATAATCTCAGCCTTCCCTTGAAAACGAATTGGAATTTCAATCGTTAATTCCCTTAGTTGTTCATCTTTATAAGACCCCATTCCAACTACACCAACATAGTTATCAAAGAAATCATTGATCTCATCTTTAAACTTTAAAAAACGTTCAGCGTCATTTCGCTGTTCATTATTTGCAAGAGTAGAAGGGTAAAAATAATACTTTTGATTAATTCCTTGCCACCTATCAATTTGACGTTGTGGCTCAGCAAGACCCTTCATAATAAAATTACCAGGTACGATGGCTTCTCGTTTTTCCTCTTGAAACAGAGCAACAATGATTGGGACATCTTCTAATATTCCACCTTCACGATTTGGGGAACGCAAACGCGCCACCACTTCTTCGGCCATACGTTTGCCTTCTGACTCTAACTTGGACTGATTGATGTCCACCTCGTACCTGTATATCCGACCTTGCTCGTCATAAATTCGATAATTATAAATTGTATTCATGGATAGCCCGATGACAACTCCACCTAATTCAAGCTGTCCATTTGCATTTTCTACGAGATAATTATGTTCTAGTATATGAGAAAGGTAGCGCGGTTGGTTCTCTTCTTGTTCCCTTAATGTATCACCAGATCCTAGTGCAGGATTTAGACCATTTGGATTATCCGATTCATCATATCGCATTAACCAATTATTCAATTCAGTTCTAGAAATATATTGTCCTTCTCTAAAAAAATACTTATCTGGATCGAACCTTTCATTTGCCAGTTCCATTAAACCCAATTCCAAATGTTCTAAATCCAATCGATTGTGTACGACGGCAGTACTAAAGCCTCTAGCTTCTCCATGAGTATAAGAACCATCATATAAGACACTTCGATAATAATTTTCAGGTGTATATACTTCTGGACTCAATTCAACAGTTTGATCTTCCCCATACTCTTCCTCTTCTACTAACTGTTCTTCTGGTTGTAAAAAAGGAAAACAACCTGATAAAAAGATGACACTACAGAGTACAAGCGGTATCGCTCGTTTTATCATCTTCACCACTCCTCATCTATATTTCTAAAATGTTTGTTCATAAAGGAAATCGGTGAATTCCGTCTTAAACAAACGTTTATTTAAGAGGAGAAAATATCCATTTTCGCAACTTAGTTAGCAGTTTCTTGAATGAACTGTTCTTCACTCCATACGGTAATACCTAACTGTTCTGCTTTGGCTAACTTGGAACCTGCATCTTCTCCAGCCACTACTAAATCAGTTTTTTTACTAACACTTCCCGTAACTTTTCCGCCTAAAGCTTCAATCTTTTGCTTCGCTTCATCTCTCGTTAACTGGGTTAATTTCCCAGTAAGTACGATGGTTTTATTTAAGAATGGACTTTCCTTAACATCTTCAGTTGAAGGTAATTTAGGTCCTGTGTAAGTCATATTAACTCCAAGTTCACGAAGTTCACCAATTAAATCTTGTACCTCAACTTGTTCAAAGTAATTAACAATTGAATTGGCCATTTTTTCACCAATTTCATTTACTGATTTCAATGTCTCGAAATCCGCTTCTTGTATCGCTTCTATCGTTTCAAAATGCATCGCTAACGTTTTGGCTGCTTTAGCTCCAACAAACCGTATCCCTAAACCAAATAATAATTTCTCTAGCGAATTTATCTTAGTGGTCTCTATTGCGTTTAGTAGATTTTCAACAGACTTCTCGCCCATTCTCTCTAGTTCTATTAGTTGTTCTCGTTTCAACTTATAAAGATCCGCTACATCTTCGACGAGACCTTCTGCAAATAATTGAGCAATCACTCTCTCTCCTAAGCCATCGATATTCATCGCGTTACGGGAAACAAAGTGTGTTAAACCTTCACGAATTTGAGCTGGGCATTTCGGGTTAATACATCGTAATGCCACTTCCTCTTCAAGTCGAACAAGCTCACTTTCACATTCTGGACAGTGAGTTGGCATATGAAAATCTTGCTCTTCGCCCGTACGTAATTCAAGTAGTACGTTAACAACTTCTGGAATAATGTCTCCAGCTTTCTTTACGACAACCGAATCACCAATCTTTATATCCTTTTCACGAATTAAATCTTCATTGTGTAAAGAAGCGCGTTTCACAGTAGTCCCAGCAACCGTTACAGGCTCGAGGATCGCTGTTGGTGTCACTACCCCTGTACGACCAACATTTAAATCAATACCAGTCAATTTTGTTACAACTTCTTCTGCTGGAAACTTATATGCAATCGCCCATCGTGGACTTTTCGCAGTAAAGCCTAGTGTTTTTTGTTGCTCGAGGGCGTCAACTTTAATTACGATCCCATCGATTTCATACGGTAAGTTAGCACGCTTTTCAACCCAACTTTGGACATACTCAATTACTTCATCAATTCTTTTACAATAACGGCTTTCTTGGTTAATTTTTAGCCCTAACTGTTTTATATAATTCAATGCTTGATGGTGTGAGGTGATTGTTTCGTTTTCAATTCTACTAATTGAATAGAGAAAGATATCAAGATTCCGTTTGGCTGCAACCTTTGGATTTAACTGACGTAAGGAGCCGGCAGCTGCATTTCTAGGATTCGCAAATTTTTCTTCTCCCACAGCTTCTTTTGCCTCATTCAATGTCGTGAATGAGCTTTTCGGCATGAATGCTTCGCCACGAACTTCTATCGTGACTTCTTCTTTTAAGCGCAAAGGAATAGAACGAATCGTTTTTAGATTTTGAGTAATGTCTTCACCTATCGTGCCATCCCCACGTGTCGCCCCACGAACAAATTTTCCTTGTTCATATTTCAATGAAACTGCTAGTCCATCTATTTTCAATTCACAACTATACGTCGGTTCCCCGTTAGTTAAACCTTGCCTTACGCGACGGTCAAAGTCTCTTAAGTCGTCTTCATTGAATGCATTTCCTAAGCTTAACATAGGAACATCATGCTGTACCTTATCAAAAAATGGGAGAGGTTCTCCGCCAACTCGAACCGTCGGAGAATCACTCGTTATAAATTCAGGAAATTGCTCTTCTAGTGAGATCAGTTCCTGCATTAATTGATCATATTCGGCATCCGAAACAATCGGTTTGTCTAATCCATAGTAATGGTGACCATATTCATTTAGAAGCTCTCTAAGCTTTTCAATTCGAGATTTCGCTTCATGTTTTTCCATGTTATCGCCCCTTTCATTACACCTTTTTAATCGGCGCAAATTTTGCCACTAACCGTTTTACACCTATAGGCTTCGGAAAGGCAATATCGAGTTCAATATGTTCTCCTTCACCTTTCTTACTCACGACCGTACCAATTCCCCATTTTCCATGCTCTGCTTTATCCCCAACAGCCCATTCAAACCCTTCTCCACCTGAAGTCGATGCTACAGGTCTTGAAAATGTTACATTTCGTTTAGGCATACTAGGAGAATTAAGACGAGAGGTTTTAGCCCACATTGGCTCAGGCTTTTCCACTTCTTCTAAACAATATTCAGGAATTTCTTTGAGGAAGCGAGAAGGTGCATTCGCATTTGTACGACCAAACAATGTACGACTTCTTGCATTAGTTAGGTATAGCTGTTGCTCTGCTCGAGTAATTCCTACGTACGCTAGACGACGTTCTTCTTCCATTTCTTCCTCTTCAAAAAGAGACCGACTATGCGGAAAAACCCCTTCTTCCATTCCAATAATAAAGACAATTGGGAACTCTAAGCCTTTAGCAGAGTGCATTGTCATTAATGTAACCACTTCTGTTGGCTTTTCCTTATCTTCATCGAGTTGATCAATATCAGCAACAAGCGCAAGGTCCGTTAAAAATGCAATTAACGATTTATCCTCACTGCTTTTTTCAAATTCAACAGTAACGGATAAAAACTCATCAATATTTTCTAGTCGACTTTGTGCTTCTATTGTTTTTTCATTTTTCAACATGTCACGGTATCCTGATTTCTCCAAAACTTCCTCAACAAGTTCAGTGACAGATAAATACTCTTGCATATTAATCCAGTTATTCATTTGCTTCGAGAAATCATCAAGTTTACTAACAACCCTTGCACTGAGTCCAACTTGTTCAATTTCTTGAAGTACTTGAAACATAGAAATTCCTTGATTAGCTCCATATTCTAAAATACGGTCAACCGTTGCAGCTCCAATTCCACGTTTCGGAACGTTAATAATACGTTGCAAACTTATATCATCATCAGGGTTTGAAATTAAACGTAAGTAGGCCAAAACATCTTTAATTTCTTTACGATCATAGAATTTCGTCCCGCCGACAATGTTATATTCAATATTCGATTTAACAAGTAATTCCTCCATCACACGGGATTGAGCATTCGTACGGTAAAGTATCGCTACATCAGAGTTACTACTGCCGCTACGCGTCGCTTCTTTAATTTTTCCAATAACGTAATATGCCTCATCTTGCTCAGTATCAGCTTCATAACGAACAATTTTACATCCTTCTTCATTTTCAGTCCAAAGCTTTTTTGGCTTTCTTTTAGAGTTCTTTTCGATCACCTTGTTTGCTGCTTCTAAGATTGTTTTTGTCGATCGGTAATTTTGCTCTAACAAAATAACAGTTGCGCTTGGATAGTCTTTTTCAAATGAAAGGATATTAGCAATATCCGCACCACGCCAACGATAAATAGATTGATCCGAGTCTCCAACAACACAAATATTTTTATACTTTTCAGCAAGCATATTCACTAGTACGTATTGAGCTTTATTTGTATCCTGATACTCATCGACGTGAATATATTGAAATTTTCGTTGATAATATTCCAGAACTTCAGGTACAAGTTTAAACAGCCTAATCGTTGTCATGATAAGATCATCAAAGTCTAATGATTGATTTTTCCTTAACTGCTTCTCATACTCCACATAAACTTCCGCTGCAGTTTGTTCATACAGACTACTTGCTGTTTTGGAGAATTCTTCCGCTCTTTTCAATTCATTTTTGGCAGAACTAATCGTACCTAAAATACTTCTGGGCTCAAATTTTTTCGGATCAATATTTTTTGTTTTTAAAATTTGTTTAATCACGGACAATTGATCGGACCCATCTAATATAGTAAAATTGCGGCTAAACCCAATTCGGTCGATATCTCTTCTTAATATTCGGACACACATCGAGTGGAACGTCGAAATCCATATATTTTCGGCAGTTCCACCTACAATTTGAGCTACACGATCTTTCATTTCTCGTGCTGCCTTATTTGTAAATGTAATTGCGAGAATATTGTACGGCGCTACTCCCTTTTCACGAATGATATAGGCAATTCGGTGCGTTAAAACTCTCGTTTTACCACTTCCAGCTCCAGCCATTAGTAATAAAGGTCCTTCTGTATGTTGAACGGCTTTTCTTTGTTCTGGATTTAACCCTGATAACATCTTTTCCATTAATTTACTTTGCACATCCACACCACCAAACATATGTTCTTATCTCGTTTATTTTACTGTATCTTTTTATTTTCAACAACCTATTTTCATACTGCATTTACTGTAGCTAGTGCAGCTTCTATATTATCATAGATGATGTTACCTACGATGATTGTATCAGCAAACTGCGCCATTTCTTTTGCTTGTGCTAGATTTGTAATTCCACCACCATAAAACAATCGAGTATGTTTCAATACCTCTTTTACAGCTTGTACGACAGATGGATTGCCGTATGCCCCACTATATTCTATATAAAATATGGGTAAGCGATACATATGCTCTGCCATTCTTGCGTATGCAACCACATCGTCCTCTTGTAGTTTTGTATCTGCCTCTGTTACTTGCGCTACTTTTGCATCTGGGTTGAGTATACAATACCCTTCCATAACAATTTCATCCCAATTCATAATCGGCCCAAATTCTTTTACAGCTTGGTGATGAAGCTTTGTCACCCACTGTAGATCATTACTATTTAAAATCGTAGGAATAAAATAATAATCAAATCCTGGGGTTAAAGCTTCGATATTTGAAACTTCTAGCACACACGAAACCGAAAATCGACGTATTCTCGCTAATAAACTAAGCGTATTATCGAGCGTGACCCCGTCAGTACCTCCAACGATTATTCCATCTGTCCCAGATTCACAAATTGCCTCTAAATCTCGATCGCTAATTTCTTTATTCGGGTCTAATTTAAAGGCATGCTTCCAATCTTTATATTCAAGCATGACTGTTATCCTCCATCATCGTAACATTTATCTTCACTGAATGATTATATCAAAAATAGCTCGTCATTCTAAGAGCTGACCCCTTTAAAAAATATTGGAACATTTTTATACCAACAACTAACATTTTCTAAGCAACGTTGTTATACTATACAAAATGATTTTAAAAGTTAGAAAAAGATCCATAAGGGGGCTTTCATGATCAATAACATCTATTATTACATTCATACTGCAGCTCGAACGGAACAAGCAGATCTTGTCATCAAAAACGGAAAAATCATCGATGTTTTTAACGGCGAAATCATTGAAGAAGATGTTGCTATTACGAATGGAAAAATTGTTGGGATAGGTTCTTATAGAGGAAATACTTATTTTGATGCAAAAGGGTGTTATATTTGTCCTACTTTTATCGATGGGCACGTTCATATTGAGTCGTCTATGCTTATTCCACAACAACTTGAAAAAGTTCTTGTTCCTCATGGTGTTACGACGCTAATTGCTGATCCTCATGAGATTGCAAATGTTTCTGGCACAGAAGGAATACAATATTTAATTGATAATAGTAAACAATCGTTACTTGATATTTATTTCATGATCCCATCCTGCGTCCCTGCAACTCCATTTGAAAATGCAGGAGCTGTTCTAGAAGCGGAAGATATTACCCCATTTTATAATGACCCAAATGTACTTGGGCTAGCGGAAGTCATGGATTTTCCATCTGTTCTTAATGGCAACGAAAAAATGGTTAATAAACTAACTTCTGCGTTGCAGAGCGGAAAGCTGATCGATGGACACGCAGCTGGTTTAAATAAATACGGGATTAATACGTACCGTGCAGCAGGTATTCAATCGGATCACGAAGCTGTTTCTGCCGAAGAAGCGAAAATCAGACTGCAACGTGGGATGTATTTAATGATACGTCAAGGTTCCGTGGCAAAAGATTTAGAAGCTCTCCTACCTGTAGTGACAGAACGAAATGCAAGACGCTGTTTATTCGTGACTGACGATAAACATCTTGATGATTTAGTGGAAGAAGGCAGTATCGATCATAATGTTCGGTTGGCTATTGCGAACGGGATGGATCCGATACAAGCGATTTCAATGGCGACCCTTAATACTGCTGAATGCTTTCAATTAAAAAACAAAGGAGCTATTGCTCCAGGGTTTGATGCTGATTTACTTATTATTTCAGATCTTCATCAAGTTACAATTGAGGATGTATTTTTAAAAGGAAAACATGTTGTTCAAAAAGGAATACTCCAGGCTAAGCTTACAACTACTGAGCCAAAACCAACACCTGTTGCACTTACGAACAGTGTCAACATTAACCCTGTGACACAAGACGATCTAAAAATCATTCTTTCAAAAAAAACAGCCAATATTATTGAAGTCATTCCAAATTCCTTAATCACAAATCATTTACAAGAAGAGGTAGACATCGAAGAGAAACTATTTGTCTCCTCCATTGAAAAAGATCAATTGAAGTTAGCCGTAATTGAGCGCCATAAACAAACCGGAAATATCGGATTAGGAATAGTTAAAGGGATGAAATTAAAAGAGGGAGCAATTGCAACCACAGTGGCTCATGACTCGCACAACATCATTGTTTGCGGAACTAATGATAGCGATATTGTAAAAGCCATTTCAGAAATAGAAGATATGCAAGGCGGTATAGCAATTGTTAAAGAGGGGAAGTTACTGAACGCCCTTCCTTTACCTATCTCTGGATTGTTAACTGACCAAGACTATAAAATTACCCTCGAACAAATGAAGAGTTTAAATACATCACTTTCACTGCTCGGCTTTTCTGGGGATTTCAATCCTTTTTTAACATTATCATTCCTCGCGCTTCCTGTAATCCCTGATCTTAAACTAACGGATACTGGGCTGTTTCACGTGAAAAAATTCAAGCATATATCCGTATAAAACCGAAAACATCGTATAGCTTTTTGAGAAACCCTACTCGTAACTGTAAAGGTAGGGTTTTTTGATGGCCATTTTTTATAATACAAATCGTCATATTGATTTAGCTGTTTCGTTCCTAAACTTGAGGGACATGCTTTAGACTCTTTCGTTCCTGCTTTCTCCTAATTTTTTCCTCAGGCGGGCATGTAGGCGACTCTTTCGTTCCTGCTTTCTCCTAATTTTTCCCTCAAGAGGGCACGCAGATGACTCTTTTGTTCCCAATTCCCCCTAATTTTTTCCTCAAGCAGGCACGTTGATGACTCTCTCGTTCCCTCTTTCTCCTATATTTTTCCTCCAGCGGACACGTAGACGACTCTAGCAGGCATAATTACTTCACAAAAACAAAAAAACAGGCGGTTGAGAAATATAAATTACTCAATCGCCTGTTTTTTTATTCATTTGTTTCTTTATCGTCGTTATGGACACGATCTAGTGTCATCTTATAGCCATCATTCCCATAATTTAAACAACGTTTCACGCGTGAAATAGTAGCTGTACTTGCGCCTGTCTCTGTTTCGATTTTATGATACGTGTAACCTAATTGAAGCATTCGAGCGACTTCAAGCCGTTGCGCTAATGATTGTATTTCATTAATCGTACATAAATCATCAAAAAATTGATAACATTCCTCTAAATCTTGCAGCGATAATATTGCATTAAATAGTTGGTCTAATTCTTTCCCACGTAACTTATTAATTTGCAATTTATTCACCTCTTCCTATTCTTCAATTACAACTCTTTGTTCAATGCTCGTTGGAATAATATTAATCCAAGTTTGACCTTGTAGTAATTTTATGATTTCACCATTTTTAGCAGGTAAAATTCTACCATCTTCATTTACCCATTCTAACTCAATCGAAACGCCGTTTTGTAGTAATATGGCTTTTCCACCAGATGTTAAGTTGATTTGGCGTCGCCCCTGATCGTCAACGACTTTATGCTCTGCTTCGACAATAAAAATATTATGAAGGTTTAAAGGTACTTCAGTTTCATAATCGATGGATTGAGAAGAACCATTATAACGAGAATACGCTTTCCGAGCCTCATCATACTTATATGTCACGTCATAAAGGTTATTATAAAGGACCTTAACTTCACTTGCAGGAAAGCCATCAATTGCGACCTCAATATCTTCATAAAAAGATAGCGGTTTTGCTTCTCCACTCAAGTTATAACCTTTACTTTCTAATCCCTTCTCGATATTCGCAAATGAAATATACGAGTTATGAGGAGCTTTCCGTTCAGACGATCGCTTAAATAGAGCTCCATCATTATTCCCTTCCATACCATTAATGTGTTCTGTTTCATTTTGAATCAGTAATCTATCTTTGGCTTCAGGGCTCCAGCCATGACTGACAAAAAACGCATCATAACCTTTTGACAAATCAATGTGATAACCTCGCGCACTTCGTACTGGTCCTATATTACTGGGCTGGTGACTATGATAGATGGCGACTAATCGTGTCAGCTCATACTCAGCTAAAACTTCATAAACAATATCTGCATCTACTAACCCTGATTGTGGCCTAGCTTGGCGATGATTATTAATCGTAACAGCAACTGGATGGTGGTCAATTGATGCGTTTGTTGATATACCAGTTAACGGAAATACGTTATCGAATTCAATAACCTCTTCCTCGGTTTCCTCAGTTTCAACAGGATCGACACTGTCTTGAACTGTTTCCTTTTCTTTGCTACATCCTGTACTAATTACTATCGCTAGTACTGTTGCTAATAGAATTTTCGATGATTTCTTCAATTATTACACGACCTTTGACCACAATTATTAATTTGGTACCCTTTAATAGTTTAACGCATAATTGAAGGAAAGAGTACTTTTTTATTATAAACATCATATATTCCATGTTGCGTTACACGAATGTACGGCAAATGCGTAGACGAGATGAATAACAAACTGTAAATTGGATCTTCGTATGGATAACCACGGCGCTTTAATTCACCCACAAGGTGTTTCTCACTTTCAATCACTTCATTCATTGGTTGGTCTGACATTGTTCCCATTAACCTTAAAGGAATATTACTAATGACGTTTTCATCTTCAACGAGAACGATGCCGCCCCCTTGTTGTTTCAATTGTTCAAATGCAATCATCATATCCTTTTTATTCTTACCAATTAAAACAATATCTCCAGTATGAGAAAACGAACTAGCAAATCCAGAAATCTCATTTCCAAAACCTTTAATAATCGTATTTATACGCCATTTTCCTTTGCGATCTAGTAAGACAAAGAAACTTTCACAATGTTTTTTAGACAAGTGTTCTCCTGTACCTTCAACTGATATTTGAAATGGTTTAAGAATAACAGAATTCACAAGTTCAATACCCATTGGCATCGAAAAATGTAGATCTTCTTCCGTTATATCCCATTCTAGTTGTAATGGCTCCATACCATATTTAGCCCATGGAAAGCTCTCATATTCTTCGACAACCGTTTCATCGCGTACAATCCACTGCCCTTTAGCCATAACAGAAGTCGGGACTGGATTATCCTTAGCTGATAAGAAATTAAGGTGTGCAATCCGTCCAGGTGCAATCATTCCGACTTTATAATCTAAATTGTAATATTTCGCTACATTATACGTTGCCATATTAAACGCTTCGACTATAGGGACACCACATTCAATAGCAATACTAATTAAGTGATCCACTACTCCCTGCTCATAAAATGTAGGGGTCGAGCCATCCGTTGTTAATAAACAATTCGAAAATTCATCAACACCTAATCCAATCATTTCTTTTAACAATCTTGGTAAATCAGGACGAATGGATGAATGACGGAGAGAAGTTGTGTATCCTAGATTTAATCGCGTCACTACATCTTCGCCTGTCATCGCTTCATGATCAGATGTCACTCCTAACAACGCCATCTGAGTAAGCGTTCGTTCAGAAGCCCCAGGAAAATGTCCTTCAATCGGCTTTCGTAACCGCCTTGTTTCCTGCATCCAATGTAAAATCGAGTCATCACCTGCTAAAACCTTTGGCCAAGAAGTAAGTTCTCCACCTTGAACGACAAGGTGATGTTCAAGCCAGGACTTCATACGTGAATTTGAAAAGTACTCTTCTTCCTCTCCAATTTCCGTTTGTGCATCATATCGGGCCCACCAATACATTGAAGTTGGTAGCTCATCCAATTCCTCTATTAAAGAAAGCGCTTTCTTTTTTTCGAGATGTAAAAAGATCATTAAATTATCATTAATCAATGTTGTTGTCCCTCTAGTCGATGCATATTTAGCAAAGCTGTGGGGATTATATAACTGGAACGGATGTGAATGCGGCTCAATATAACCTGGTACGATATACTGACCACTACAATCATAAACCGTAGTTCCTTTTGTCATCCCTGGCATTTGATCGCCCACATATACGATCCGGTCTTGATAAATCCATATATTAGCTTTCAGCCACTTTTTTCTTACACTATTTAAATATGTGGTATTTTTTAAAACAACAGTAGGGGCTAACTCTCCACGAATGACCGCTAGTTGTTGTCTTAATAATTTTTTTGTCCAACGATAGATAGTTTCAGCCATTTCCTTCACCCATTTCTTATTTGAGGATGTTTATATTATCGTACCATATTTTCACCGTTTAACACATTAAAGTTATATAACTTTATTTGAATTTTTTAAAAACATTTTTTATGTGAGGGGGTTTTCTACGATGAAACCAAATATTGGATTAATAAATGCATTCGTTCGTATCAGTTGCGGATTTTCCTTACTAGCATGGGCTACTGCAAAATTGGTCCGAAAACCAAACCAAAATATGCCACTGTTCATTGCTATGATGGGTGGAATGAAGGTAGCAGAAGGAATAACTCGGTTCTGCCCCATAACTTATATGTTTGAAGAGCAAATTGTGCAAATAAAAAGACAAAATAATGAACAACAGACGACACCTCAAGCTGAAAAGTTTGAAGAACGAATTAACAGCTAGTCTTGTTCCTTACTTTATGAAATTAAGGCTTGAATCATGTTAAAAAAAAGAGGCTAACTCATTAAATCGTTTCTGTGCACTCGTACTACAAAACATACAGTACTATGCTAAACACCACAAGGTGCATAGATACGATTGAGTAGCCCCTTAATTACAAGGAGATGATTTATCATGTTAACAGAATTTGCAATCGATTCTTTATTTATTTACGCTTCAGTCATTGGTTCGATTATTGTTATTGTTTATTTTTTTATGAAGAAAAAGCGCGCCCGATAGCCTTGTTTCCGATGTCTTTTCGGAAAAATAGCCCATCACTTTGTACTTTTTCAATCTCTTGATACACTTGGTCTTGAGCTTCTTTTAAGGTTTGAGCCTTTCTTGCGACAAGTAAAACTCTACCGCCATTGGTTACAAATTTTTCTCCTTCTAATTTCGTTCCTGCATGAAAAACAAGCGTTTCTTTTTCTACCGTCTGCAATCCATCAATTACAGCACCTTTTTCATATTCTAGTGGATATCCTTTAGAGGCCATAACGACACCAACAACAGCTTCATCAGACCATTTTAGTTCAACAGCTTCTCCATCTAACAGTTTGTCAATTACGTCAACCATATCTGAAGCTAAGCGCGGCAAAACAACTTGTGTTTCAGGGTCACCAAAGCGAGCATTAAACTCAATAACTTTAGGTCCTTGATCAGTCATCATTAAACCGGCGTATAAAATACCTGTAAAGTGGCGTCCTTCTGCAATCATTGCATTCGCCATCGGTTGTAAAACCTTTTCAACCGCTTCTTGTACGGATGCATCATCAAATTGGGGAACTGGAGAATAAGCTCCCATGCCACCTGTATTTGGACCTTCATCATTGTCATATGCTCGCTTATGGTCTTGAGCTCCAACCATCGGAAGTACAATGTCCCCATGAACAAATGCCATTAAAGAAAGCTCTTCACCTGCTAAATATTCCTCGATAACGACCTTAGCACTTGCTTTACCAAACCGACTATTTTCTAGCATTTCATAAAGAGCAGTCGTTGCCTCTTCAATAGTCATCGCAACAACAACACCTTTTCCAGCCGCTAAACCATCCGCTTTAATAACGATCGGTGCTCCTTTTTCTTCTACATAAGCTTTTGCTTCCTCATACGAAGTAAATGTTTCATAATAACCAGTAGGGATGTTGTACTTATGCATAATTTCTTTAGCAAATGATTTACTGCCTTCAATTAATGCAGCTTCTTTTTGTGGGCCGAAAATCTTCAACCCTGCCTCTTGAAATTGATTAACAATTCCATCTAGCAAAGGTACCTCTGGCCCTACAATCGTTAAATCAATTTGCTCCTTTTTAGCAAATTCGATCAATTGTTTGTGATCATTTTCTGAGATCTCTACAATCGTCGAAACATCTTTCATTCCAGGATTACCTGGCGCAACGAAGACTTGTTTAACTTTTGAACTTTGTGCTGCTTTCCAAGCTATCGTATGCTCTCGTCCACCACTACCGACAATTAGTACTTTCATGGTTCTTATCCCCCTTCATTTTAGTGTTTAAAATGACGAACTCCTGTAAATACCATCGCGATACCTAACTCATTAGCCTTCGCAATCGAATCCTCATCTCGGATTGAACCACCTGGTTGAATAATTGCTGTAATTCCAGCCTTTCCTGCTTCCTCGACTGTATCATTCATTGGGAAAAAGGCATCTGATCCCATTACAGCTCCTTTTGCTTCCTGACCAGCTTGTTCGATTGCAATTTTTGCAGCACCAACTCTGTTCATTTGACCTGCGCCTACTCCGATCGTCATCTCATTCTTAGCTAAAACAATGGCATTCGATTTCACATGTTTTACAACTTTCCAGGCTAACTTCAAAGCTTTCCACTCTTCTTCAGACGGTTCACGTTTTGTTGCTACACTAATTGTAGCTTCATCTAATCCAAACGTATCTTCCTCTTGTACGAGTGCACCACCGTGGATTGTTGTAAGTTTTAGTTCAGCTTTATTAGCTTTTTCAATTGGTAATGTTAATAGTCGTAAATTTTTCTTCGTTGTTAAAATTTCTAAAGCTTCCGCTGTAAATGAAGGAGCGATAATAATTTCTAAGAAAATTTCTTTCATCTTTAACGCCGTTTCCCGATCTATTTCTTGATTAGCTGCAATAATTCCACCGAAAATCGATACTGGGTCAGCGTCATACGCTTTATCATACGCTTGCTCAATCGTCTCACCAACACCAACACCACAAGGATTCATATGCTTAATCGCAACTACTGCTGGCTCTTGAAATTCTTTCACGATGGCTACTGCCGCGTCAGCATCATTAATGTTGTTGTAAGACAACTCTTTACCATGAAGTTGTTCAGCTTGTGCAATCGATGTCGTCGGACCAAGTGGTTTACGGTAAAAAGCAGCTTTTTGGTGAGGATTTTCTCCGTAACGAAGATCTTGTTTCTTTTCGAATGTAACCGTTAATGATTCAGGGTTTTCTTCATTTACTTCTTTTGTTAAGTATTCAGCAATTACCGCATCATAAGCAGCTGTATGACGGAAAACCTTTGCAGCTAATTTTTTACGAGTATCTTCTGCAACCTTACTTTCTTCTTTCAGTTGCGCGATAACAGTTTCGTAATCAGTTGGATCTACAACAACCGTCACATGTGCATGGTTTTTTGCTGCTGCACGTAACATGCTCGGGCCACCAATGTCGATATTTTCAATTGCATCAGCAAATGTAACGTCAGGTTTAGCAATCGTTTGTTGGAATGGGTATAAGTTAACAACTACTAAGTCAATCGGAGTAATATTATGTTCTTGAAGTTGCGAAAGATGATCCTCACTTTCACGCATTGCTAATAGTCCACCGTGAATATTCGGGTGTAATGTTTTCACACGTCCATCTAAAATCTCTGGAAAGCCAGTTACTTCAGAAATTCCAATGACGTTAACCCCAGCCTCTTCTAGTGCCTTTCTTGTTCCTCCAGTAGAAACGACTTCTACACCTAACTCTACTAATTGTTGAACGAAAGGAACGATCCCTTCTTTATTTGATACACTAACTAATGCACGTTTGATTGACATCTTAGTGGCCTCCTTATTTAGATAAAAGATCTTTTAAAGTTTTATAATACAGGCGATGCTCTACCTGTTGGATTTTTGTCGTTAATGTTTCTCTTGTTTCATCTTCATCTACAGAAACTGCTTCTTGAGCGATGATTTGTCCTGTATCCATTCCTTCATCCACATAATGAATTGTAACACCTGTCACTTTTACACCTGCAAGAAGAGCTTGTCCAATTGCATCTTTACCAGGAAAGGATGGTAATAAAGAAGGGTGAATATTGACAATCTTTCCTTCAAAGGAACGCAATAATGTTGTTCCAATTAGTCGCATATACCCAGCTAGAACAATGAACTCAATATTTCTTGTTTGTAATTCATCGACAATCTCTTGTTCGAACTCTTCCTTACTCACATAGGCATTTGGGTTAAATACAAACGTGTCAATCTCGTGTGATTTTGCCCTTTCGATCGCCTTAGCTTCTGATTTATCACAAACGAGAAGAGCGATGTGAGCACTTAGCTCGCCTCGCTCAATCTCATTAATAATCGCTTGAAAATTAGAACCACTTCCAGAAGCGAAAACAGCTATATTTTTCATTACTCGAGTCCTCCAATAGACACGCCTGCTTCTTTGGTCACGCGACCGATAATATAAGCTTTTTCACCACTCTCACTTAACTTTTGGAGAACAGGTTGCAACTCATCTTCAGAGACGACGACTGCCATGCCAATCCCCATATTAAATGTAGAAAACATATCTTTACTTGAAATGTCACCTTTATTTTGAATAAGTTCAAAGATGGCGTGTATTGGCCAAGATCCAAAGTCAATATGCGCGCCTACACCGTCTGGTAACATTCTCGGAATATTTTCATAAAACCCGCCACCCGTGATGTGTGCAAGCCCTTTAACCTTGAATTCTTTCATAATTTGTAGTAATGGCTTCACATATATTCTCGTAGGTTGAAGTAACTCATCACCTAATGCTCGACCTAAACTTGGGATCTCTTCTTGAAGTGATAATTTGGCTTGATCAAGCAAAACTTTACGTACTAACGAAAATCCGTTGGAATGAAGTCCATTTGAAGCAATTCCGATAATTACATCGCCCTCTTCAATATCATTTCCTGTAATAAGTTCTGACTTTTCTCCTATTCCAACGGCAAATCCAGCTAAATCATATTCCTCTTCAGAATACATGCCTGGCATTTCCGCAGTTTCACCGCCAACAATCGCACACCCTGCTTGTTCACATCCATCGGCAATTCCTTTAACAATCGCTTCAATTCGTTCAGGCACCGCTTTTCCACACGCTATATAATCAAGGAAGTACAATGGTTCTGCCCCTTGAACAACAATATCATTAACACACATCGCAACGGCATCAATACCTATAGTGTCGTGTTTATCCATCATAAAAGCGAGCATTAACTTTGTACCAACACCGTCCGTTCCAGAAACAAGGACTGGCTCTTTAAGATTAAACTGAGAAAGATCGAACATGCCTCCAAATGACCCAAGTCCACCTAGTACTTCGGGACGTTTCGTTCTGGCTACATGTTTTTTCATACGTTCTACTGCTTCATAGCCAGCTTCTATATCGACTCCAGCTTTTTTATATGCTTCAGACATCGTTTTTCCTCCCATCCACGTACTCTAGCACTTATCGTGAGGGTGCATTGTATGAGGATAAATTTCTGTTGGATAATTCCCTGTAAAACATGCAACACATTGTCCGCAATTAGTATCTTCATTCGATCTACCAATTCCTTCGAGCATACCTTCAACGCTTAAAAACTCCAAACTATCAGCGCCCATCATTTCTCTCATTTCTTCAATACTATTACTTGCAGCAATTAATTCTTCTTTTGTAGATGTATCTATACCATAAAAGCAAGGGTTCGTAATTGGCGGTGAACTAATACGCACGTGTACTTCTGTTGCCCCAGCTTCTCTTAACATTTTTACAATTCGACGGCTAGTTGTACCGCGTACGATCGAATCATCGATCATAACGACTCGCTTACCTTCAACTACACCACGGACTGCTGAAAGTTTCATTTTTACACCCTGTTCACGTAATTCTTGTGAAGGCTGAATAAATGTACGACCGACGTAACGATTTTTGATTAATCCTAATTCGTAGGGAATTCCTGTTTGTTCTGCATAACCAATGGCTGCAGAAATACTTGAATCAGGTACTCCTGTCACAACATCTGCTTCGATTGGTGCTTGTAAAGCAAGTTGTTTTCCTAAATTTTTTCGCGCTTTATGAACATTGATTTCATCAACATTACTATCAGGGCGAGCAAAATAAATATATTCCATACTGCAAATGGCTCTTCCAGAAGATTGCGCAAACATTTCACTTCTAATTCCTTCATCGTCAATGACGATTAGTTCACCTGGTTTTACTTCTCGCTCAAATTTTGCTCCAACTACGTCAAAAGCACAAGTTTCAGATGCAACAACATATGCCTCTCCCAGTTTTCCTAAAGAAAGTGGTCTTAACCCATGAGGATCTAATGCGACCATTAGTTTATTTTCCGTTAACACGACAAAAGCATAAGCTCCTTTTATCATGGTTAAAGAGTTCATCATTTTATCTTCTAAACGAGGATACGTACTTCTTTTAATAAGGTGAGCTAATACTTCAGTATCAGAAGTAGACTGAAAAATACTTCCCATGCTCTCGAGTTGGTGCTTCAATTGATTGGCATTCACTAGATTTCCGTTATGGGCAATCGCAAGACTACTTGTCTGTGAACGGAAAAGAAGAGGCTGAACATTGGCTAAACCGCCTCCTCCTGCCGTTGCATAACGAACGTGACCAATAGCTGCTTTACCATATAGTGTTTCAAAGTCGTTTGAAGCAAACACTTCATTAACAAGACCTAACCCTCTATGAGCTGTTAATTTTTCTCCATCCGTAACGACAATACCTGCCCCTTCTTGTCCGCGGTGTTGCAGACTGTGCAAACCGTAGTACGTGATTTGGGCTGCATCTTTGTGTCCCCAGACGGCAAATACCCCACACTCTTCATTTAAGCCTTTGATTTCAGCAAGCATGGAATAGCTCCTTTCCAAGCTGTAGCAAGTTCTTCTTGTGTTGCAGTAAACAAAACTTGATTATTTGAATTAATGGTAAGTACTTTATCGTTTGTGACTTCACCGATTACTTTAGCGTCTACAATCTGTTCAAATTGTGCTTGGTTTTCTTTTTTCACAGTAACAACAAAGCGTGATTGAGATTCAGCATAAAGTTCAGTAATGACATCTTCGCCAATCTTCACAGAAGCTCCTACTTCACCGTCAATCATACTTTCAGCAACAGCGACCCCTAATCCACCTTCAGCGATGTCATGAGCAGATTGGACAAGTCCTGAACGGATGGCTTGTAATAATTGTTGTTGACGTTGTTTCTCTTCCTCTAAATCAATAACAGGTGCTTTACCTGAAATACGTCCTTCGACTAACTTTTGAAGCTCACTACCGCCAAATTCCTTCTTTGTATCCCCGAGAAGATAAATTACGTCTCCAGCTTCTTTAAAATTCTGTGTTGTAATATATTCTGTTTTCTCGATTAAACCGACCATCCCAATTGTAGGTGTTGGATACACAGCTTCTCCACTTCTTTCGTTATAAAGAGAAACGTTACCACCAATAACTGGAACACCAAACGTGCGACATGCTTCACTCATACCATCTGTTGATTTCTCTAATTGCCAGAAGATTTCTGGACGTTCTGGATTACCGTAGTTAAGGCAGTCTGTAATTCCTAGTGGTTCTGCACCAGAACAAACGATATTGCGTGCCGCCTCAGCAATCGCAATCTTTCCGCCAACTTCTGGGTCTAGGTATAAGTAGCGAGAGTTACAATCTGTTGTCATTGCTAATGCTTTTTCTGTTCCACGGATACGAACTACCGCTGCATCAGATCCAGGTGAAACAACTGTATTGGTTTGAACCATATAATCATATTGATCATACACCCACTCTTTACTAGCGATCGTAGGTTGGGAAAGTAAGTTAATGAGTGCTTCTTTTGCATCTTCAATTTCAGGAGCAACGTTTTCTTGTGATTGGAACTCACTATAGTAAGCTGGTTCTTTAGATGGTTTGTGATAAACAGGTGCATCTTCAGCAAGTGCATCTACTGGAACATCAGCTACAACTTCACCTTTGTGAAGAAGGTGTAACTTTTTATCATCTGTAACGTATCCAATCTCACGACACATTAAACCCCATTTCTCAACGATCTCACGGATTTCTGCTTCTCTTCCTTTTTGAACAACGATCAGCATACGTTCCTGTGACTCGGAAAGCATCATTTCATAAGGTGTCATATTCTTTTCCCGTTGTGGAACTTCATCTAAGTTCATTACGATACCTGAACCCGCTTTACTCGCCATCTCTGCCGAAGAAGATGTAAGACCTGCAGCACCCATATCTTGAATTCCAACTAATGCATCTGATTGGATAATTTCAAGACTTGCTTCAAGTAAAAGTTTTTCCATAAATGGATCTCCAACTTGAACTGCTGGACGCTTCTCTTCAGAGGCTTCGCTTAACTCTTCAGAAGCAAATGTGGCTCCGTGAATACCGTCACGACCAGTAGAAGCACCAACGTACATTACCGTATTACCTACACCTTTTGCTTGTCCTTTTTTAATATCCTTATGATCAATTAAACCAACACACATAGCGTTCACAAGCGGGTTTCCTTCATAACAAGGGTCAAATTGAATTTCTCCACCTACTGTTGGGACACCTACGCAGTTTCCGTATCCCGCAATCCCTGCAACGACTTCTTCAAATAAATATTTCACTTTCGGCGAAGTTAGTTCACCAAATCGTAGTGAGTTTAAAATAGAAATCGGACGGGCCCCCATTGAAAATACATCACGTAAAATTCCGCCTACACCTGTTGCCGCACCTTGGTATGGCTCAATAGCAGATGGGTGGTTGTGACTTTCAATTTTGAATACAACCGCTTGGTCATCGCCAATATCAATAATTCCAGCTCCTTCTCCAGGACCTTGAAGTACTTTTTCCCCATCAACTGGGAATTTCTTTAGAAGAACTTTTGAATTCTTATAACTACAATGCTCTGACCACATAACAGAAAATAAACCAAGCTCTGTATAATTAGGTAAGCGACCTAAAATCGACTCGACCATACCAAATTCTTCATCTGTTAAGCCCATTTCTGCATATATCTTTTGTTCTTTAATCATTTCAGGAGTTGGTTCACGATGTAGCGACATGGGTTTCCCTCCAGTTTCGCAAAATTGATTTAAATAGTTTCAGTCCATCTTCACTGCCTATTAGCGGCTCTACCGCACGCTCTGGGTGAGGCATCATCCCAAGTACATTTCCTCGTTCATTCATAATACCAGCAATTTGCTCAAGCGAACCGTTAACATTCGTCTTATAAGTGAAGACGATTTGCTTGTTTTCTTTTAACGATACGAGTGTTTCCTCATCACAATAATAGTTTCCTTCACCGTGAGCGACAGGAATTGAGATCACTTGACCTTGCTCATATTCTGAGGTAAATAATGTTTCATTGTTTTCAACAACTAAATCAACAGGACGGCAAATGAATTTTAAGTTTTCGTTACGCTTCATCGCCCCTGGTAATAATCCAGCTTCAAGAAGAATTTGGAATCCATTACATACGCCAAGTACAGGCTTTCCAGCTTCTGCAGCTTCAATTACAGACTCCATGATGTTCGCAAAGCGGGCGATTGCCCCTGAACGTAAGTAGTCTCCATAAGAAAAGCCCCCTGGTATCAAAATACCATCAAATTTGTCCAAATCTGTCTCCGCATGCCATACATATTCTACTTCTTCACCAAGTGCATCTGAGATAGCATGAAACATATCCGCATCACAGTTGGAACCTGGAAAGACAATAACTGCATATTTCATAGAGTTTATGCCTCCTCTACTTCAAAGCGGTAATCTTCAATAACTGTATTAGCTAGAAGTTTTTCACACATTTCTTTCACTCTTGCATCGAGGTCTTGTTCACTTTTATTAATTAATAACTCCATGTATTTACCAATACGTACATCTTCTACTTCGTTATACGTTAATGCATGTAGAGAACCTTTCACTGCAGTTCCTTGTGGGTCTAATACACTTTCTTTTAATGTAACGAATACTTTTACTTTGTACATGATGATCCTCCTAAGCGATTTAAAATTTCTTGATATCCATCTTGTAAGTTTCCTAAATTCCGACGATAGACGTCTTTATCAAATTTTTGGTTTGTATCTTTATCCCAAAGACGGCATGTGTCAGGTGACACTTCATCTGCGAGAAGTAGCTCACCATCATTGGTCATCCCAAATTCAAGCTTGAAATCTACTAAAAGTACATTGATTTTTGCAAAAACTTCTTTTAGAACTTCATTCACTTGTAAACATTTTTCACGCATAATCTCTTGTTGTTCTTTCGTTGCGATATTTAACACTCGAATATGGTCTTCTGTCACGAGTGGATCTCCCAAATCATCATCTTTGTAGTAAAATTCAACAATCGGATCCTCCATCACTGTGCCTTCATCGATACCTAGTCGCTTAGATAAGCTCCCAGCGATAATGTTACGAACAACCACTTCAAGTGGGATGATCGTTACTTTCTTTACAAGTTGTTCTGTTTCTGATAGTCGATTGACCCAATGATTTTCAATTCCCTTTTCCTGAAGCTTCTCAAAAATAATGGAAGTGATTTCATTGTTTAAACGTCCCTTACCAATGATCGTGTCCTTCTTCTCACCGTTAAATGCTGTGGCTTCATCTTTATATTCAATCCACAGAATATCTTTTTCGTCTGTTTCAAATATTCTCTTTGCTTTACCTTCGTATAACATGCCTCTTTTTTCCACAGCGAAGCCCTCCACATAATTTAGAAAATTTGAATGGATAAGGGGAGAACAAACTCCCCATTGATTTTTTTATACTAAACCTAAACGATCAAAAATTGTATCGACATGCTTTAAGTGATGATTATAATCAAAACAATCGTTTATTTCTTCAGGTGAAAGCATCGATGTAATTTTTTCTTCCTGCTCGACTAACTCACGGAACTGAATGCCTTTTTCCCACGCTTCCATTGCTTTCGGTTGTACTAAATCATAAGCTTCTTCTCGAACCATACCTTTATCAATTAATGAAAGAAGCACACGTTGAGAATAGATCAGTCCATAAGTTCTTTCCATATTTCGTTTCATATTTTCAGGGAACACCGTTAAGTTTTTCACAATGTTACCAAAGCGATTTAACATATAGTTAAGTGCGATTGTTGCATCTGGAAGAATCACACGCTCCGCTGATGAGTGAGAAATATCGCGTTCATGCCACAATGGAACATTCTCATAAGATGTCAGCATATAGCCACGAATTAATCTTGCTAGCCCCGTCATATTTTCAGATCCGATTGGGTTACGTTTATGTGGCATTGCTGAAGATCCTTTTTGTCCTTTTGCAAAAGCTTCTTCCACTTCACGCGTTTCACTTTTTTGTAATCCGCGAATTTCCACTGCAAATTTCTCAATCGATGTCGCAATTAACGCTAATGTTGCCATATATTCTGCATGACGGTCACGTTGAAGTGTTTGTGTAGAAATTGGTGCCGCTTGAAGCCCTAATTTTTCACATACAAACTGCTCAACTGCTGGGTCAATATTTGCATAAGTTCCAACAGCTCCTGAAAGTTTCCCAAAGCGAACACCTTCAGCCGCTAATTTAAATCTTTCTAAGTTTCGTTTCATTTCTTCATGCCAAAGTGCTAGTTTTAAACCAAATGTTGTCGGTTCCGCGTGTACACCGTGAGTACGGCCCATCATAACCGTATATTTATGTTCAATCGCTTTATTTTTCAATATTTCAATGAAGTTCGTAATGTCTTTTTCGATGATTTCGTTTGCTTGTCGGAGTAAATAAGAAACTGCTGTATCAACAACGTCTGTTGATGTTAATCCGTAGTGAACCCATTTACGTTCTTCACCTAAAGTTTCTGAAACTGCTCGAGTAAATGCAACCACATCATGGCGTGTTTCTTCTTCAATTTCTAAAATTCGGTTAACGTCAAACCCAGCATTCTCTCTAATTTTCTGAACATCTTCTTTAGGGATAATTCCTAATTCAGCCCATGCTTCACAAGCAACAATCTCTACTTCTAACCATGCTTGATAACGATTTTCTTCTGTCCAGATTGAACCCATTTCAGGTCGTGTATAACGTTCGATCATTTATTTTCCTCCATCAACAGTTAAAATTATTTTTCGTTGTTATTCTAGCACATTTACCAAATTTCAAGTGCATTTACTTTTTCAATAGCCTCTTCTGTGGAGTTGGCTACTATATTAATATGGCCCATTTTCCGACCTTTTTTCGCCTCAGCTTTCCCATAAAGATGTAGCTTTATTTCTTGGAACTGATCAACCTTTTGCATCAATTGTGGAAGATGTTCCCCAAGGATGTTCACCATTACAACTGGTTTAAGCAATGTCGTTTTTCCAAGGGGCCAATTACAAATCGCTCGTATATGCTGTTCAAATTGGGAGGTCTCACAAGCATTTATTGTGTAATGGCCTGAATTATGCGGTCTCGGTGCAAGTTCATTAATATAAAGCGTACCCTCACTGGTATAGAACATTTCTACAGCAAGTGTTCCAACCATGTCTAAACCACTCGCTAAACGAAGGGCCATTTCTTTTGCTTTCCCTTGTACACCCTCATCTATTCTTGCTGGAACAATCGATTGGTGCAAAATATTATTCACATGAATATTTTCAGCAACTGGAAACGTCTCAGCCTGTCCCCTTACATTACGAGAAACAATCACTGATAATTCTTTTTCAAAGGTAATCCATTGTTCTAAAACTAGTTCACCACTAGGCTTTAATAGTTCAAATGCTTCTTGAATTTGATCTCTTTCCTTTATGACGTACTGACCTTTTCCGTCGTATCCACCTCGACACGTTTTTAAAACGGCGGGTAATCCAAGATCTCGTATCCCTTGTTCTAAATCTACTAACTCATTTACAGAAACGTAAGGAGCTACCGGTAAACCTAACTTTAGGATCGCTTCCTTCTCGCTTATACGATGTTGTGTTGTTTCTAATAATTTATATCCTTGTGGTAAAAATAAATTTTCATCAAGCCATCTTGCTGTCTTTCTATCAATGTTTTCAAATTCATACGTTAATACATCACATTTTGCAGCTAATTTTTGGGCGCCTTGTAAATCATTATAATTTGCAACGACTTCAACATCGGCAATTTGTCCACACGGTGAATTTTCTTGAGGTTCTAAAACGGCAATCTTAAATCCCATTTCTCTCGCTGAAAGAGCCATCATTCTTCCTAGTTGTCCACCGCCAAGTATACCAATCGTTTTCCCAGGCTCTACTAATCTGTTACTCATAGTTGATCACTGCTTTCTAGTACTTGCTTTCTTGTGTCTTCTCTTCTTTTTTCAAGCCGTATGCTAATTTCTTCATCATAAGCACCAATGAACTGCGCAGCAAGTAAACCTGCATTCGTAGCTCCTGCTTTACCGATTGCCACCGTTGCTACCGGAACCCCACCTGGCATTTGGACGATAGACAAAAGAGAGTCTAGACCATTTAATGCTTTAGACTGAACAGGAACACCAATGACTGGAAGCACTGTTTTAGCTGCCACCATCCCTGGGAGATGCGCTGCTCCACCAGCACCAGCAATAATCACTTTTAGTCCTTTTTCTTTAGCTGTTTCTGCATACTCAAACATTAAGTCTGGTGTCCTATGCGCTGATACTACTTGTTTCTCATAAACAATCCCTAATTCATCTAGAACAACACAGGCATGTTTCATCGTTTCCCAATCTGAAATACTTCCCATTATGACACCGACCAAAGGTTTCACACTAAGTCCCTCCATCATAGACTTTTTTATTTATATCTTTATTTTTAGTAACACTCAATTTACTGCCATAAACGGCAAGAGTTAATATCAATTTTATTTTTACTTAATAAAAATAAGCCTATACTTGGTTTCTACTTTAGAGAGAAAGTAAACCATAGTAAGGCTTAAATAAAAGTTACCTGGAAGCCCCATAATAACTAAGGGCCTTAGATGCTACTTTCCCTCATAGTCCGACAATTTACGGTCGTCAGGTAGAAACTTTTGAGCCTTATTCTCAAATTTATATGAGGTACGTTCATATTCAATTGCTACATTTATCTTAGCAGTATGTAAGATTACTTGTCAACTGAAAATCGAACAATAATTTTATTTATAAAAATAATGTTCGTGTTTTACTTAGTTATTTACAAGTATCGTGAAAATACGACTAATTTTCTTCCTTTAGAGTGCCCTCAAATACAATCTTTTGACGGATTGGTTTAACTTCTTTTTTACCGTTTTTTGTAATCTCTTGAAACACAGGCTCTTCCATTCTACGGGTAGGCTGGTAGCCTTCTTGGTCCATTCTTTCTAAACACTGAGCAATGGTTTCATTTTCTCCTACTTCAAATCGTAACTTCTTTTTTTGTTTACTCATAACTACCTCCGAATTCCTTTCACCCAGAACCCACCGTAAAACGTTTTCGGTTCATGCGAGATAATAAACGCTTTAGGATCTAACGCTTTGATCGTTTTGTATAAATGGTCTTCTGATTTGCGTGATGTTAAGATCTCCATCATAAGTCGCTCTCCTTCACGACCATAAGCGACCCAGTTTGTTACGCCGTAACCTTTATCACGGAGTGCATTCGGTATATCAGGTTCGTATTCTTTTGTAATTACGTTAACAGTGATATAACCTAGAGCTAATTTCTCCTCTACCTTCATCCCAATTAGCACACCAATCGCATACCCTACAGCATAGGCTATTAAGTTCTCAATACGATCTAAATTTTCTAACACGAGCCCTAATCCAACAATATATATAATAACTTCCACAATACTAACCGAAGCAGCAAAATACCTTTGCCCTTTTAAAGTAAAAATCATCCGAATGGTAAATAAGGTCACATATATTATATTGATAACTAAAATAATGATAATGATCATAAACCAATTACCAAGTAACCAGCTAATCATCAAATCACCCCTCTCCTATAAGCTTGTCCTTATTAAATTTTGTTAGTATAACAAAAAAAATAACTGAAGAAAAGAGTTTCTAGTCACCCTCTTCCTCAGTATTCTCATTAACCTCCCCAATCATATTTGAAACATCATCAATACTTGCTTCCCCAGACCAACCAATATTTAATGTTCCTTTTAATTCTTGTACATTAATTTCCTGTATTTTATAGTTGATATTTTCTATTACTATTGGCCTTACTTCGTCTAATTGATGCTTTAGCTCCTCATTTTCTTGCTCCAACGCTCGGATGCGTTGCTCCAGTTGCTTTAACATTTCGTAAAACTGTTGATACATCAAATCCGCTCCTCACACATCCTTATTTGAGTCTTTCTACTATTGTATAAGCACAAAACGGACGAAATAACATAAAATTTAGCAAATAGAAAAATTAGGTGATCGTTAATGAATAAGTTTAGTCAACTTCAACAGTGGAAGAAAAGCTTGACGAAGTTTATGGATGAAGACTTTTGGGTCGATTTTCAAGACATGATGTATGAAAATAGCCCGAAGCTTAACCTTTATGAATCAGGCAATGAGTTATTTTGTTTAATTGCCTTACCAGGGTTAAAAGAAATTAGTCAAATAGATGTCTATGCATATCAAAGAGTTCTTGAAGTAAAGGGGCAGATTAACCTACGTTTTCCCCATTATCGTTTAGTTCAAGAGGAGCTGCTACATGGTAAATTTGAGCGAACGATCGAACTTCCTTATCCTGTAAGAGATGATAAAATCGAGGCCACGTATCAAAGCGGGATTTTATATGTACATTTGCATCGTCTCATTTCACCCTCTGAAGAAAAGAAGCGAGTAAATATTCAACAGTTAGATTAAGTAAAGGCTTGCGGTACTAATATTTCACACACTGAGCCTAAATTCAACAGTGTTTCACATTTTACTATAACACAGTCTACGTAAAAAAACGGATGAACATTACTCTTGTTCATCCACCTTTTCGTTAGTGTTATTTTTTTCTTCGTCATAATTAATGGTTGGTTTTATAATTACCGTTTTCCCAATATTAAGTGAGCCATTTAGCGTAATATTATTCACATTGATATTAAGAATGGATACCTTTATCATCCCCTAAATGGCTCCGCTTCCAGGGGTTTGTACTGATGGTGATGCCAATTCTGCTTCATTTTGAACTTGGTCCTTAAAGTCCGAGTCATTTGCCCAGTTCCTCGATGGTGTCCATTGTGGAGATGCGTCTCCAATCGTCGTATTCATTCCTTGTGATTTAAAGTTAACATTATTTCCATCAAAAGCAGCATTACCAAAGTTGACGGATCCGTTAGATGCAACATTATGGACCTTAATATTAAAAATATTATTAATCACTGGCATGTCAAATCATCCTTTTCATAGTGATTACTTTTATTGTATGAACAAAATGACAGAACCGTGTAGTAATTTAGTCTTTTTCCACCGTCGGAATGAAACGATAACGCCCATTAAATTGTTCTTCGTAATTTGTAACCTCTCTTAAAGCCTCTTCTTCTTGACGAATTCTTACTGAAAGAACGATAGCATTTAAAATTGTAAAAATAACCGCTGTGCCGTAAGCTTGAAAAATAAGTGGTAGTGTAATAATTTCTAAACCAACGATTACATAATTAGGGTGGCGCATGTATTGATAAGGTCCTTTCGCCACTACATTTGCCCCAGGCAAAACAATGATTTTGGTATTCCAAAATTCCCCTAATGAAGTTAAACTCCACACCCTTCCCATTTGAGCGAGGATGAACATTAGAAACGGAACAAACCACCACACTGCAGGCTTTAATCCAAAATAAACAACTTCAAATAAGAAACTTACAAAAAACAGGGTATGTAAAATCACAATCCATTTATAATGTTCTTTCCCTACCTCATAAGCTCCCTGTTTTTTCATCCAGATTTCGTTCCTTCTAGCAATTAATAATTCAATTACCCTTTGTATGATGACAACTAATATCGTGGTAAAAAACAACATCATATTCACCTCCCTATCTCCATTCAACAAGTACGAGTTCAGAACAAAAACCAGGGCCTAATGCTCCAAGTAACCCTATATCACCTAGTTCCGTTTCTATACCCATGACTTCTTTTAATACATATAAAACAGTTGGTGATGACATATTCCCATTTTCTCGAAGGACTTTCCGAGAGTGGCGGGTCATCTCCTGATCGATATCTAAAGTTTTTTCGTAAGCATCAAGTACTTTTTTTCCACCAGGATGTCCAATAAAATGAGTAACATCTTTTAAATGAAGTCCATATTGAGTTAAAAATTCATCAATGACTGGCTTCAACCACTTTTCAATAATGGTTGGAATGTCTCTTGAAAAAACAACAAATAATCCGTTATCCTTTATATCCCATCCCATCACTTCTTCAGAGTAAGGCATTAAACAGGAGTGTGTACCTAGTACATAGGGTTTTGGATCTTGGGTTACTGAATAATCACTTTGATCCCCACCTATTAATACACAGGCAGCTCCATCCGCAAAAAGCGATGTTCCTATTAAATTACTCTTTGTTCGATCATTCCTTTGAAAGGTCAAACTACACAACTCAACGCACAACACTAGTACTTTTGCTTGTGGAAACGCTAAGCAATATTCATAAGCTCTACTAATCCCAGCCGCGCCCCCCGCACACCCTAAGCCCCATATTGGAACTCTTTTTGTATGGCGCGAAAAGGGTAAGTGATTCATAATTCTGGCTTCTATACTTGGAGTTGATAGTCCTGAACTCGATACAAAAAAAATAGCTTCTATTTCTGAACAATTAATAGTTTTTTTTAGAAATTCAGGATTGGATAAACAACTCCGAATCACTTCAACACCATACTCTGTCGCTAACTTAATATATAAGTCATTCCGCTCCCCTAACGAATGGTCAGCTTCAAACCATGACATCGGAACAGCAAAATTCCTCTGTTCTATTTGACCGTTTTGAAATGCTTTTAATAACCTTTCAATATCTTGAAAGTCCTTTGTAAATAATTCTTTTGCAAACTCAGTCGTCATATCTTGTTTTAGTGTATGAGGTGGATTAAAAGTACTTACTGATAAAATTGATGGCATATCAAACCTCCAAAGGTTATGGAAAAATCACCCTATTACTTATAGTATTTTCAAATTTCTACATTTGATACCCATTTTCTACCATACAAAGGTTACACCGCCATCATTACGAGGTTTTTTATAATTATTTAGGCTATTCATCGTCATAGCTTAATCAAGTTTTTTTGCAATCGAGTAGGTGGAAAATAAGTTAACCTATTTTCGCCCCTCTCACAACACCGTACATACGGGTCTCGTATACGGCGTTTCAATTTATATTACAGTGTGTACTTTTAAGTAACGTTCTAAAGCAGAGGGTACTCCCCTTTGTTTTAGTCTTTTGTTTGAGATTGCTTTTTGAACAACTTTCGATAATCCGATATACCGATAACCTTTCCGGCAGAACGTTAATCCTTTCGCTTCTTCTTCAGGTATCCCTAATTGAGTTAGCGACTTGATTTGTTTTTTCGCTACCTTCCATTGTTTCCAGATGATTACCCTTAATCTTGAGCGTAATTTCTTATCTATTCGACTCATTGCTGTTTTCATATTTGCGATTCTAAAGTAATTCACCCATCCGAATATGACTTGTTTCAGTTTCAGTATTCGGTAGTCTAACGGAACACTCCAATTTCGCTTTGTCAATTGTCGAAGCTTCCTTTGAAATTTCTGTACTGAAATTGGATGAGGCCGCACTTGATATCTCTTGTTATTAGGATCATAATAATACCCAAATCCCAAGAATTTTAACTCTTTTGGGCGAGAAACTTTACTCTTTTCGGCATTTACTATCAATCCTAATTTCTCTTCTATAAATCTCACGATTGATTTCATCACTCTGTCAGCGGCTTTTTCGCTTTTCACAAAGATGAGTGCGTCATCAGCGTATCTTATGAATCGTAATCCTCTACTTTCTAATTCCTTATCGAGTTCATTCAACATAATATTACTCAATAATGGACTGAGGTTACCTCCTTGCGGAGTCCCGATTGGTGTTTCTTCATATTTCCCATTCACATGACCCCACTAACAAGATATTTTCTTATTAGAGAGATAACGTCTCCATCATCTATTGTGTTGGCAATAATTCGCATGAGTTTATCGTGGTGGACTGTATCGAAGAATCTTTCAAGGTGAATGTCCACTATCCAATCGTGTCCATCATTCAGATATTCCAAGCTTTTTATAATTGCCATCTCACAACTTCTTTTTGGTCTAAAGCCGTAACTGAATTCACTGAACTGCTTTTCGAATATCGGACTAAGTACTTGGTGAATTGCTTGTTGAACTACCCTATCCACTACTGTTGGTATTCCCAATTTGCGCATCTTTCCATTTTCTTTTGGGATCTCCACTCTTAAGGCAGCTTGTGGTTGGTATTTTCTTGTTCTGATGCGCTGGCGCAGTTCATCCTTGTTCTCTTTCAGATATTGTTTTAGTTCGTCGACTGTTACTCCGTCGACCCCACTTGCACCCTTATTTCTATAAACACGCAGGTAAGCTTCGTTCATGTTTTGATTACTTAAAATCTGCTCTAAAAGCTTCACACTCGTTTCTCCTCTCCTCTCACGTAGTAAGTGATAGCTCCATTTTGGCTATCCTTTGAGATACGCTCATTCTTTCACCATTAACACATTCGGAGTTCGTCACTTACGCATTCGTGGCGTTGAAACACTATAAATTGTTCAGCCCTTCATGAGATTACTCATTACTATGGCTTCTGCTGACTTCTTGCGGTTAACCTTTTGCGAATGTACATATGTACATTCGCAAGATCTCCCAGGGTAAGACAACTATCTTTCCTCTTTTACTCGCCTGATTTACTCTATAAAGTTACGCACATCTTTTGGACTTTGACTTGTCATGGAACCTCATCCCTTTATAAAGCCTTGGTATCAGATTTCTGTTCGTCGAGCCAAGATTTTATTCCACGCTTCCTCTAGCCCTTACCTCACGATAAGTACCTTGCGCTTCCTTAGTGGTTGGTCGATGTGTACCCCCACAGTGGACTTTCACCACCTAGATAGTTGCCATGCCTGGCACACAAGAAAAAGAGCTGAAAGTCATTTATTGACTTCAACTCTTTCATCTTTAAGTTATAGAAGAAAACATACTTTCATGAATTACTGGGGTTCGTCATCAGAATGATCTAAGGTTCTTTAGATTTTATGATTGTTCGTCAACAGCACGTTTCGATTGTACAACATAAAATCGATATAAGATAAATGCGACAACAGATAAGAAAATTCCCGAAATATAAGGCAGTCCTATTGCAAACGTAAAGAGGAAACCACCTAATGGCGGGCCTAAAATTCTACCTAGGGAGTCAAAAGAAGATAGCAATCCTGTTGAACTTCCGTAACCAGTTGCTGATTGTTTTGTAATAAGGGAAGATACACTTGGACGAATCAGACCATTTCCAATTCCAAATATGGATAAAAATATGGCAGCTGTAGTAAAGTTGTCAATGAATAATATGAACCCAAAGCCCACTGCAGAAACCGTAATCCCAATTTGGATAACAGTACCTTCACCGTATTTTTTTGTTAACCTTCCAACGAGTCCACCTTGAACAATTGCCCCTGCTAACCCCATTATCATAAATATGTAACCTAATTGAACAGGTCCTAGCCCTGCTCTTTCCGCAGCAAAATACGCAAATGTTGCTTCAAGTCCAGCTAATGATAACGAAACAAACAACTGTAAGTAAAACAAAATTGATCTTGATCCTTTGAGTTCGTTACGTAACGATGTTTTCTTCGAAGCTCGTTCAGCTCTACTTTCAGGGGAAAGAGACTCTTTTAATAGGAAAAACACGAGTAAACTTGTAATGAAAGCGGCAATGGTAGCTACATAAAACGGCATGCTCAAACTGAATTGTGAAAACACTCCTCCAATGGCAGGACCAAAAACGAATCCAAGTCCAACCGCTGCTCCAATAATCCCCATCCCTTTGCCACGATTTTCTTCTGAAGTTATATCGGCTACATACGCCATTATAGTTGGCATATTAGCAGCTGACAGAAACCCACCGATAATTCGGGCCGCAAACAGCATCCATAGCTGGGTGGAAAGTGCCATAAATAAAAATGACATAGCTAATCCTAATATCCCAATGATAATAACAGGCTTTCGACCGATACGATCGGAAATTCTTCCCCACATCGGTGCAAAAATGAGCTGCATGAAGGAATAAGTGGCCATGAGTAAACCTAACTGAGTAGGAGATGCTCCCATTTCTTCAGCGTAAAAAGGCATAACAGGAATAATGATACCGAAGCCAACCATAACAAGAAACATGGTTGCAAATAAAATAGAAAGTTCTTTTTTGAAATTCATAGTGGATATGTTCACTCCAAATTGGCAGATATTTTAACTTAAATTTTTGTTTGATCCATTGCTGAAAAGGTATTAGTAAATAACTGTCGAACGAATATCTATACTTTCTTTTATTCTAGCATAGAAGAACGGACTTTTATATTTCAAATAAACAGATGATTTTCGATTGCACTATAGTATCCCGCTTTACTTTTATCTTAATAATTGACAGTATATGACTCACTTATTATGTATAAGCTGTATTATAGCACAATGTTACTTAATAATTCCTTGTCACTTTATGTTTGTGTGACTGATGAACATCATATTTCATAATCATCATAGACTTTGTCTGAAACTGCAGTTCAAATTTCATATGCTAAAAGAAATTTTGATAGAAAATCTTTCGAATTACTTAACATTTTTATATAAAATACATTATATTACATATGTATTCATTTTATAGAACAGAACTTTATTTACATTTTGATAGGAGTTAAGTTATGAGTATAAATATAGAGGAAATTATAAAATTAGAAAATAAAATTGAATGGTTGCGAAACCAGATGAATACTAATGGTAAACTGAATGGGCTTAACCATTCCGAAACCCTTAAATATAGCCAAGAACTTGATCATTGTTTGAACAAATACCACCAAGTTAGTTCCAATCCAAAGTAACTCGTTAATCTAATATTTAGTGTTTATCCCTATTCCTTTTCCAATATACCATCTAATTTAATCCATTTATCCTCATATTATCCATCATTCTTGCGATCTAATTATAAAAATCCAGTGAGCAACTATTTCTCCCTGGATTTGTTTATTACTTTTGTTCCGTTTTACAGTAAGCATCCACAAAAAACTGAGGGTTAAGCGGTTCTCCAGTTACTTTTTCAATTTTCTTATTCCAATGATATTTTGATCCTGGTTGAAAAAACTGTTCTTTTAAAAATTGACCTACTTTTGTTGTGAAAAACGGTACTGATAACTTAGATTTTATATACTGATGAAGTTGGGCAGAAGTCAGCTCACCTAGTAGATAATTTTGATAATAAACAGGTGCTAATGTAAAGTGGATTTTCGCAGCCCAATCTGGTTGATTACGTCCTTCAGGCGGATTGATCAATTGAATTTCTTTGACTAGCTTCCACCATAAGGCGTTTAAGTCTTGTTGTGGATTTTCATATAGCTCTCTTTCAAAAAATACAAACGTAATAATCCACCTTGCTGAAATGAGCATTTTTAATTGTTCATACTTTTCTAATGCTGGAGCCAATGTTTCTAACTCATCTTCCTCGATTTTTACAAAGGTTGCTAACCATTCTTTGTTGCCCGTCATCTTACCAAACAGCATCGCGATCGCTTCTGTTGTTAAGATGTGAGCAGGTGTTCTTAGAAGTTCAGGTAATTCCAAATCTAAGTATTTAAAATAGGCCGCGTGCCCGAACTCATGCAACATCGTACCCATCCAGTAGGAATTTGGTTGATTGTTACATAAAACACGGGTGTCTCCCCTACGATCCATATCGATACAAAAGGCTGTTGGATTTTTTCCAGGACGGGGATTTAAGTCACTTTTTGCATATAGATCTTCAATTGGAATATCCATTGCAGCAAATGTTTCTGCTGTTAATTTTTCGATATCTGCATTTTTAAAATATCTGTCCAAATTAGTTACTTCTGTTGCAGGTGCCTCTTGGAAAAAAGGATCGACATAATGCCATGGCCTTAATTCCAATTCCGTGATCCCAAACTTTTTAACTAATTGCTGATCTAATTCTTTTTTTAACTTACGATAGGTAGTATCAGATAATTCAATTAGGTTTTCGAAGATTGTAAAAATTTCATCGCGATCCAATTCTTGATTTTCAAACGACATTTCGTGAAAGTTATTATAGCCAACAGCTTTTGCTGCATGATTTCTTTTATGAACAAGGGATAACAGCTTCTCTTCGACCACTTGACCAACTTCTTTTGACGCTTTCCATGCGTTCATACGTTCTTGTTCGTCTAAACTATTCATTAAAATACTGCGGATGTCATTTGCCGATAACTTCTCCCCATTCACTTCTGGCTCGTACGTATTAAACATGTGATTTAACTCTGCAGATAGTTGAGATAACTCCTTCAGACTTTCCTTAGGAAGTTGATTTTCTCTAGCTGTATTTTGTAAACTTTTGAGTTGCCTCTTTTCAAGAGCAGTTAATTTATCTTCCTGCAAATAAGTTTTAATACTTTCAAACAAGTTGGGGTTTGAAAAATACGTTCGAAACTCCGTCTGTGCTTCCCCTACTTT
>NZ_KV917368.1:3357536-3424564 GCF_002019605.1 Alkalihalobacterium alkalinitrilicum
GTCTGCTGACTTCTGACTGTTCAGCTATATTTATCGCTAAATAGGTTACCGAGTGTGCTCGGCTTATCAGTCAGACCTCCCCAGGTAAGAGTACAATCTTTCCTTCCATCTATCTGCTTCATTTACTCTGTATCACCTTTGGCAGAAAGGACTTTGTCTTGTTTAGCAGACTCACCCAATGATACCTAGCCTTATATGAAGTTCGTGTTCCTCAGACCGGAAGTTTGCCGCTCGCTTCCTTCAGATCCTGCGTCACCACAGGCACCCTTGCGTTAAGCTACTGCTACTTCTGCCTTCACAGTTCGGGACTTTCACCCTATAGATTGCACCCATGCTGAGCGCACTAAAAAAGCATAATCCAAATGGATTATGCTTAATGCCTAGCGACGTCCTACTCTCACAGGGGGAAGCCCCCAACTACCATCGGCGCTGAAGAGCTTAACTTCCGTGTTCGGCATGGGAACGGGTGTGACCTCTTCGCTATCGCCACTAGACTTATAAAATTGTGATAAGCTTCGCATTTCTTCGTTGGCTACGCTCCCTGCGTTGCTCATGTACCCTTCAAACGTACATTCCGCTACTCGTGAACTTGCCGCCTCGAACTACTCGCTTCTAACAATTTTCTATTAGGATTTTTGATAAGCTGCGAATTTCTTCGTCAGTTTCAATTCTTGCGGTGCTCCGACGTACAGGATGTACTAGTGCCGACGTTGTCACAGGACGTGACGAACTTAGTCGGTTACCTTTCCGATACGCTCCACTCCTCAGAATTTCACTTCCTCGAACTTCTTGCTTCTGAAAACCCTTTTTAAAATTATGATAAGCTTCGCATTTCTACGATGCTTATGATGGAGAGTCATTCTCTCAAAACTGGATAATGTACTAGAAGAATATCAACGCTTTATGTTTTGGATAAGCCCTCGACCGATTAGTATCTCTCAGCTCCACGTGTCACCACGCTTCCACCCGAGACCTATCAACCTCATCATCTCTAAGGGGTCTTACTTACTTAACGTAATGGGAAATCTCATCTTGAGGGGGGCTTCACGCTTAGATGCTTTCAGCGCTTATCCCGTCCACACGTAGCTACCCAGCTATGCTCCTGGCGGAACAACTGGTACACCAGCGGTGTGTCCATCCCGGTCCTCTCGTACTAAGGACAGCTCCTCTCAAATTTCCTACGCCCACGACGGATAGGGACCGAACTGTCTCACGACGTTCTGAACCCAGCTCGCGTACCGCTTTAATGGGCGAACAGCCCAACCCTTGGGACCTACTTCAGCCCCAGGATGCGATGAGCCGACATCGAGGTGCCAAACCTCCCCGTCGATGTGGACTCTTGGGGGAGATAAGCCTGTTATCCCCAGGGTAGCTTTTATCCGTTGAGCGATGGCCCTTCCATGCGGAACCACCGGATCACTAAGCCCGACTTTCGTCCCTGCTCGACTTGTAGGTCTCGCAGTCAAGCTCCCTTATGCCTTTGCACTCTACGAATGATTTCCAACCATTCTGAGGGAACCTTTGGGCGCCTCCGTTACTGTTTAGGAGGCGACCGCCCCAGTCAAACTGCCCACCTGACACTGTCCCTGAACCGGATCACGGTTCGAGGTTAGAACTTCAATACAGCCAGGGTAGTATCCCACCGACGCCTCCACGTAAGCTGGCGCTCACGCTTCCAAGGCTCCTACCTATCCTGTACAAGCTGTACCAAAATCCAATATCAAGCTACAGTAAAGCTCCATGGGGTCTTTCCGTCCTGTCGCGGGTAACCTGCATCTTCACAGGTAATATAATTTCACCGGGTCTCTCGTTGAGACAGTGTCCAAGTCGTTACACCATTCGTGCGGGTCGGAACTTACCCGACAAGGAATTTCGCTACCTTAGGACCGTTATAGTTACGGCCGCCGTTTACTGGGGCTTCGGTTCACAGCTTCGGCTTGCGCCTAACCACTCCCCTTAACCTTCCAGCACCGGGCAGGTGTCAGCCCCTATACTTCGCCTTGCGGCTTCGCAGAGACCTGTGTTTTTGCTAAACAGTCGCTTGGACCTATTCACTGCGGCTCTCTCGGGCATACACCCTAACAGAGCACCCCTTCTCCCGAAGTTACGGGGTCATTTTGCCGAGTTCCTTAACGAGAGTTCTCCCGAGCGTCTTAGAATTCTCTTCCCGCCTACCTGTGTCGGTTTGCGGTACGGGCACCTCTCACCTCGCTAGAGGCTTTTCTTGGCAGTGTAGGATCAGGAACTTCGGTACTTAATTCCCTCGCTATCACAGCTCAGCCTTTATGGTAAGCGGATTTGCCTACTTACCAGCCTAACTGCTTAGACGCGCATCCATCAGCGCGCTTACCCTACCTTACTGCGTCGCCCCATTGCTCAAACGGTGAGGAGGTGGTACAGGAATTTCAACCTGTTGTCCATCGCCTACGCCTTTCGGCCTCGGCTTAGGTCCCGACTTACCCTGAGCGGACGAGCCTTCCTCAGGAAACCTTAGGCTTTCGACGGAGGGGATTCTCACCCCTCTTTTCGCTACTCATACCGGCATTCTCACTTCTAAGCGCTCCACCAGTCCTTCCGGTCTGACTTCGCTGCACTTAGAACGCTCCCCTACCCCTGTCCGTAAGGACAAGCCGTAGCTTCGGTGATACGTTTAGCCCCGGTACATTTTCGGCGCAGAGTCACTCGACCAGTGAGCTATTACGCACTCTTTAAATGGTGGCTGCTTCTAAGCCAACATCCTGGTTGTCTGGGCAACTCCACATCCTTTACCACTTAACGTATACTTGGGGACCTTAGCTGACGGTCTGGGCTGTTTCCCTCTTGACTACGGATCTTAGCACTCGCAGTCTGACTCCCGAGGATAAGTATTTGGCATTCGGAGTTTGACTGAGTTCGGTAATCCTGTGGGGACCCCTAGCCCAATCAGTGCTCTACCTCCAATACTCTTCCCTCGAGGCTAGCCCTAAAGCTATTTCGGGGAGAACCAGCTATTTCCGAGTTCGATTGGCATTTCACCCCTACCCACACCTCATCCCCGCATTTTTCAACATGCGTGGGTTCGGGCCTCCATTCAGTGTTACCTGAACTTCACCCTGGACATGGGTAGATCACACGGTTTCGGGTCTACGACCACGTACTTATTCGCCCTATTCAGACTCGCTTTCGCTGCGGCTCCGCCTTATCAGCTTAACCTTGCACGGGATCGTAACTCGCCGGTTCATTCTACAAAAGGCACGCCATCACCCGTAAATGGGCTCTGACTACTTGTAGGCACACGGTTTCAGGATCTCTTTCACTCCCCTTCCGGGGTGCTTTTCACCTTTCCCTCACGGTACTGGTTCACTATCGGTCACTAGGGAGTATTTAGCCTTGGGAGATGGTCCTCCCTGCTTCCGACGGGGTTTCACGTGTCCCGCCGTACTCAGGATCCGTCTCGGAGAGACGATCATTTTGGCTACAGGGTTGTTACCTTCTCTGACGGGTCTTTCCAGACCGCTTCGCCTATGATCGTCTTTTCTTACTCCATGTGAGACGTCCTACAACCCCAAGAGGCAAGCCTCTTGGTTTGGGCTAATTCCGTTTCGCTCGCCGCTACTCAGGAAATCGCATTTGCTTTCTCTTCCTCTGGGTACTTAGATGTTTCAGTTCCCCAGGTCTGCCTCCTCATACCCTATGTATTCAGGTATGGGTACCATCCCATTACGGATGGTGGGTTCCCCCATTCGGATACCCCCGGATCAAAGCTTACTTACAGCTCCCCGAGGCATTTCGGTGTTCGTCCCGTCCTTCTTCGGCTCCTAGTGCCAAGGCATTCACCGTGCGCCCTTCATAACTTAACCATTGGATGAATGATAAACGTCGAATCTCTTCGTCAACTTCGCTTTTTGCCCTACTCACGTATCCTTTAAACATACGCTCCATTGCTCAAAAACTCGTTTCCTCGATCTTCTCGTTTCTAATTCATCTCTTTGTGTCTCCTGAATTTAAATCAGGAAATTTATAAAGGTTGTTGAATTCTTGACGACTCAAGTTACTCTTGGTTACACAATGTGCAACCCAGTGAAATCTTGATGTCATTTCTAGTCATTATCCAGTTTTCAAAGAACGAAGTTAGTAACTTCATTTACCTTATACTACCTTGCTACGAAAAAATGCAAATACAAGGGCAAATGATTAATACTATTAGATAGCAAAGACACTTCTAAGCGGACTCAAAAGCGGCTCTTATACTGTAAAATAGAATTATATTGTTAAAAGCATATTGGTGGAGCCTAGCGGGATCGAACCGCTGACCTCCTGCGTGCAAGGCAGGCGCTCTCCCAGCTGAGCTAAGGCCCCGAATTTTCATATAATGATAAGTTGAAGCTATGGTGGGCCTAAGTGGACTCGAACCACCGACCTCACGCTTATCAGGCGTGCGCTCTAACCAGCTGAGCTATAGGCCCTTATTCAACCTGTCATTAAATTTAATTATAGAGAGTTTTGAGTTCTCTCAAAACTGAACAAGGCGACTGATTTCAATCGCATCTTGTATATCATCATCGATTTACTTCATGCTGCCTTGCACCGAGGACGCTTACTTCGAAGCGTTGCTCGTAGACACAGGTGCAAAAAGTTAATCAGTAAGTTTTGAGTTTTCTCAAAACTGAACAAAAAAGACCAAAGCGTACATACTCGAAGTATGCATCGACTAGAGTAAATACTCCATAGAAAGGAGGTGATCCAGCCGCACCTTCCGATACGGCTACCTTGTTACGACTTCACCCCAATCATCTGTCCCACCTTAGGCGGCTGGCTCCAAAAGGTTACCCCACCGACTTCGGGTGTTACAAACTCTCGTGGTGTGACGGGCGGTGTGTACAAGGCCCGGGAACGTATTCACCGCGGCATGCTGATCCGCGATTACTAGCGATTCCGGCTTCATGTAGGCGAGTTGCAGCCTACAATCCGAACTGAGAATGGTTTTATGGGATTGGCTCGACCTCGCGGTTTCGCTGCCCTTTGTACCATCCATTGTAGCACGTGTGTAGCCCAGGTCATAAGGGGCATGATGATTTGACGTCATCCCCACCTTCCTCCGGTTTGTCACCGGCAGTCACCTTAGAGTGCCCAACTAAATGCTGGCAACTAAGATCAAGGGTTGCGCTCGTTGCGGGACTTAACCCAACATCTCACGACACGAGCTGACGACAACCATGCACCACCTGTCACCTTGTCCCCCGAAGGGGAACGCTCTGTCTCCAGAGGTGTCAAGGGATGTCAAGACCTGGTAAGGTTCTTCGCGTTGCTTCGAATTAAACCACATGCTCCACCGCTTGTGCGGGCCCCCGTCAATTCCTTTGAGTTTCAGCCTTGCGGCCGTACTCCCCAGGCGGAGTGCTTAATGTGTTAACTTCGGCACTAAGGGCATCGAAACCCCTAACACCTAGCACTCATCGTTTACGGCGTGGACTACCAGGGTATCTAATCCTGTTTGCTCCCCACGCTTTCGCGCCTCAGCGTCAGTTACAGACCAGAGAGTCGCCTTCGCCACTGGTGTTCCTCCACATCTCTACGCATTTCACCGCTACACGTGGAATTCCACTCTCCTCTTCTGTACTCAAGTCTTCCAGTTTCCAATGACCCTCCACGGTTGAGCCGTGGGCTTTCACATCAGACTTAAAAGACCGCCTGCGCGCGCTTTACGCCCAATAATTCCGGACAACGCTTGCCACCTACGTATTACCGCGGCTGCTGGCACGTAGTTAGCCGTGGCTTTCTGGTTAGGTACCGTCAAGGTACCGCCCTATTCGAACGGTACTTGTTCTTCCCTAACAACAGAGCTTTACGACCCGAAGGCCTTCATCACTCACGCGGCGTTGCTCCGTCAGACTTTCGTCCATTGCGGAAGATTCCCTACTGCTGCCTCCCGTAGGAGTCTGGGCCGTGTCTCAGTCCCAGTGTGGCCGATCACCCTCTCAGGTCGGCTACGCATCGTCGCCTTGGTGAGCCGTTACCTCACCAACTAGCTAATGCGCCGCGGGCCCATCCCGTAGTGTTAGAATTCCCAACTTTTACAATAACACCATGTGATGTTATTGATTATCTGGTATTAGCTCCGGTTTCCCGAAGTTATCCCAGTCTACAGGGCAGGTTGCCCACGTGTTACTCACCCGTCCGCCGCTAACCTTTCAAGAGCAAGCTCTTGAAAGGTCCGCTCGACTTGCATGTATTAGGCACGCCGCCAGCGTTCGTCCTGAGCCAGGATCAAACTCTCCAATAAAGTGTTTGATTAAGCTCACTGTCACAAACGTGACATTTTTAAAACATTGACGAGATATCATGTATCTCTTTATTTCGCTTGGCTTTTTGTTCAGTTTTCAAAGAACTCCAATCGCTCGTTGGCGACTTTTATATTATAACTAAAAGAAAACCTTTGTGTCAACAACTTTTTTTTTGAGGTTTTTTTCCTTCAAAGTTCCTCGCTGACAACGAATATAAATATACCAAGTATCCAAAAAAAGATCAACTATTATTTAAAGGTAATAAATACCAAATGCGTTTCTTCTATAAATTGACTATCACACAAGGCCACAAGAGCTTACTATAATTTGAACCTTTCATCAATGAAGGTTTTCCTCTTCCCCCACTGATGGTTAGTTGAGGCCATACGACCCTGGTCACACCGTCGTTGTCACAGGACGTGACGCATTTAGTCTGTATTCATTTAGTTACTGGCAGTCTCCCATTTATCCTTCTTTGATTCCTCGAAGTCTTGAAGTTGGGGCTATACCCTAAAAACTAAACCAGGATAAAAAAAAAGAAGGACCACAAAATGCTGCGGTCCTCCCAAAATGTTTATTCTGCTAAAAAGGCAAAGAATAGAACGAATATCACGAATAAAACGTACATAATCGGATGAACCTCTTTACCCTTCCCTTTTACAATCATTGTGATCGGATAGAAAATAAAGCCTAGTGCAATACCATGGGCAATACTGTAAGTTAACGGCATCGTAACAACGGTTAGAAACGCAGGTACCGCAATCTCAAATCTCTTCCAATCGATCAATCCTAATGAAGAAGCCATTAATATCCCAACAATGATCAGTGCTGGCGCTGTAACTTGAGCAGTAACAACTGCAAGTAACGGCGAGAAGAATAATGCTATTAAAAAGAAGCCCGCAGTTACTACCGATGCAAATCCTGTACGTCCTCCTGCAGCAACCCCTGACGAAGACTCAATGTAAGCTGTAGTTGTTGATGTTCCTAAAATTGCACCAATTGAAGTAGCACTTGAATCGGCAAGTAATGCTCTGTTAGCACGTGGAAGTTTATTATCTTTTACAAAACCAGCTTGGTTTGCAACAGCATATAACGTTCCAGCTGTATCGAAGAAATCAACGAATAAGAACGTCAGAATAACTACTAGTAACTGAAGAGTTAAAACTTGGCCCCAACCAACTTCACCGATATATAAGAATGCCTGCCCAAATGTAGGAGCTAGACTTGGAACAGAAGAAACAATTTGTTGTGGTATGTCAATTAACCCAACGACCATCCCAGCAATAGCTGTTAAGATCATTCCATAGAAAATACCACCTTTCACTCCACGAACCATAAAAATGACAGTAACAATCAAACCGAATACCGCTAACAGCGTAGTAGGAGCTGTCATGTCTCCTAGTGTAACTGCTGTTGCTTCATAAGGTACGACAATCCCCGCATTTTTCAAACCAATAAAAGCAATGAACAAACCGATACCTGCACCAGCTGCGTATTTCAATTCTGCTGGAATAGCATTAATGATAATTTCACGAATACCAGATAGAGTAATTAATATAAAGATAATACCTGAAATAAATACACCAAATAATGCAATTTGCCAATCAATTCCCATACCAATAACAACAGAAAAAGCAAAAAACGCATTTAAACCCATTCCTGGCGCTAAAGCAATCGGATAATTCGCAACAACCCCCATAATAAGCGTACCAATTGCTGCCGCCAATGCTGTAGCAACAAAAACAGCTCCTATATCCATACCCGTGGCACTCAAAAGATCTGGGTTAACAAAAAGAATATAGGCCATTGATAAGAACGTCGTTACTCCTGCAATTGTCTCTTTTTTATAACTCGTTCCGTTTTCTTTAAAGCGAAAAAAACGATCCATTGAAAATAACCCTCCTCAAAATATATAAAATTATCTTCCCCAGATTTTCAATAAAACATTTGAGACTGGCTCAAAAGCAAAAAAGCCCTAGGTTTCCTACCTAGGGCTTAATCAACAAAAAATCTGGAAGCAACACATACGAAACTTTCGTCTATGTTAACATCCGATCTTTCGTAGTTAAGCCATTTACGGTAGCTTGGTAGAGACTCACGGGCCATATTCCCGCGATTATACGAATGACGGTCTACTGCTTTTCAATAGCATTAGTTTATCAACATAGTATTAATGTGTCAATATAAATTCCGAACATTTTTTTGTTTTATTTCAATATCGTTCGTGTTACTCCCACTCAATTGTTGCAGGTGGTTTGGAAGTAATATCATAAACTACACGATTAACATGTTTCACTTCATTAACAATACGAGTAGAGATAATCTCTAGCACATCATATGGGATACGTGCCCAATCAGACGTCATTCCATCAATCGACGTAACCGCACGAATACCGACTGTGTAATCATACGTTCTCGCATCACCCATAACTCCAACACTTCTCATATCAGGAAGTGCAGTGAAGTACTGCCAAATTTCGCGATCTAATCCAGCCTTTTGGATTTCATCTCGAAGGATAGCATCAGATTCGCGAACAATCTCTAACTTATCTTCGGTAATCTCACCAAGGACACGAATACCTAATCCTGGACCTGGGAAAGGTTGTCTCCAAACGATCTCTTCAGCAATCCCCAGTTCAGTTCCTAGCTTACGTACTTCGTCTTTAAATAATGTGTTTAATGGTTCAATCAACTCAAATTTCATATCTTCTGGTAGCCCGCCAACATTATGGTGCGATTTGATTGTCTGTGCTGTTGCTGTTCCACTTTCAATAATATCAGTATAAAGTGTTCCTTGGGCTAAGAAATCCATGTCAGTTAATTTTGAGGCTTCTTCTTCAAACACATAAATAAATTCATTTCCAATAATCTTACGTTTTTGTTCAGGATCTTTAACGCCAGCTAATTTTGAAAGGAAACGTTCTTGTGCATCAATTTTTATCACGTTCATATTAAACCCTTCACTAAATGTTTGCATCACACTTTCTGCTTCACCTTTACGAAGAAGTCCGTGATCAATGAACATACACGTTAATTGATCTCCAATTGCTTTATGAATAAGAACCGCAACAACTGAGGAATCAACGCCGCCACTAAGTGCACATAATACTTTTTTATCTCCAACAAGGTCACGAATTTTTTGCATTTCAACTTCGATAAAGTTCTCCATTGACCAGTTACCTTCACATTCACAAACTTTGTTCACGAAATTCTCTAACAGTTCATTTCCGTACTGTGAATGACGAACTTCTGGATGAAACTGTACTCCATAAAGTTTTCTCGAAACATCACTCATCGCCGCCACTGGACATGATGGATTTTGAGCATCCACTACAAAGCCTTGAGGAGGAGCAATAATTTTATCACCATGACTCATCCATACCGTTTGTTCTAGCGGTAGCCCGTCATATAACTTTGAAGGGTTTTCTATTTTAATAACAGCTTTTCCGTATTCACGATGTTCGGCAGCTTCTACTTTTCCACCAAAATGTTGTGTCATCAATTGCATACCATAACAAATCCCTAAGATCGGAACTCCTAATTCATAAATTGCTTCATCACATTTAGGTGCACCTTCTACATAAGCGCTATTTGGCCCACCTGAAAAAATGATTCCTTTTGGGTTCATTTTTTTAATTTCTTCTGCTGTGATTGTATTAGGATGTAACTCACTATATACACCTAAATCTCGAATACGTCTTGCAATTAGCTGGTTATATTGACCACCAAAGTCTAATACTACAATCATTTCATTGACGTTCTCCATCATTTCATCCACCTTTTATTATGATTTGCTCATAGACCCTATTAACAAGTCTACATGCCGACTACGAGAAATCGAGTTCCCTTATGTAGTAAAAACTATAGAAAAAGCTAGAATTCCTTCGTTGCTTTTGCTGCGAAGACAGAATCCTAGCTTACTCTCTAATATCCCGCCTTCATAGTCAGATTATTTACGGTAATCTGGTAGAAACACTTAGGCCCTATTCCTAAGGATATTATGAAGGTATAAATTATTAAAATTACGGATATATTTTATCAATGACCTGCAGCATGGTCAAGAACCGATCTTTTTAATTAAATTTTCCCACAATTCTCGATTGTGATTCCAAACCTCTTTGGAGAGCTTATTACCATAAGATACTTTTTCATAGTTTAACGTAATTTCCACCATATCATTCATCGAATAAAAAGAATCAATTCGAGCTGCAAATTCACGTAATGTTTCACTACGTCTTTTAACAATGCCTTTATAACCTAAAAGCCAAATGAGGGAATGGAATGCTAATTCAAACGATCGCTCATTATTTTGTTTTCCATAGCGAAACAATAAATATCGTACTAATATTTTCTTTCTTAAAATAAAGCTAACCATCGCTACTATAATTAATGTACCGAAAACAACAAACCAGAAGGTATAATCAAAGAAAATTCCGTTTCTATTGCCTCCTCCTGCTGCATTTTCATCTTCCTGAACTTCTGCCATTGTCTCTTCGACTTCAGGCTCTATAGTTGGGTTTTCCATTTCACGTTCCCACTGAGCTTCTAATTCAGGTGTTTCAAAAACAAAGTTTGATGCATTATTAAATCCTTGGGTCGGTTCAAACGGTACCCACCCATGCCCTGGAAAATAAACCTCGACCCAAGAATGCGCATTTGCATTTGTCACTTGGTACTGACGGTTTCCATCTCCAAGATCTTGAATTCTTTCTCCTTGCGTAAAACCTTTAACCCATCTTGCTGGTATATCGAGTGTTCGTAACATCACGACCATTGAAGTTGAGTAATTATCACAGTACCCTACCTTTGTTTCAAATAAAAATTGATCCACATAATCCTCGTCAGGACCTGGTACCGCTACGTTTTTCGTCTCGTATCGAAAACCCGCCATACGATAATACCGCTCAATGGCTTTTACTTGATCGTAACGATTACTGAAGTTTCCCGTTATCTCTTCTGCTAATTCTCCTACACGATCTGGCAGTGTATCAGGGAGCTGTAAATAGATGCTTTCGATCCTCTCTGGGTCTCCTCCTGTAACTTCTCTTAACTTCGATACTGAAAACTTCGGTTCTAAAAAAGTTAAATTATAGGACTCAAGATGAATAGGGTCGTTTCCATAATAAGTATTACCTCTTCCTGTATGAGCATCAAAATATACAGAAACATCGATAATGGACCCTACAGAGACATCAAGCGGTTCACCTGCATAAAAAATATGTTGAAAGTTTTGATACGGTTCAAAAGCAACCGAGGCATTCACCCTATTTACATCCACCTCATATCCAAAAAGAGGATAGGACCTTTCTAATTGTTCTTCAGGAGTTGTTACTTCCCAACCTTTCCCTGTGTAAAAGTCTTTAGATTCCCCGCGCCAATACTGACCTTGAGGTGTAACGACTTGAAACACAGGAGTATCATCATCTTCAAATCCTCCACCGAGCCTCCCATCGTTATCTCCATAACCAATTCGCTGATGCAACACTCCCCTGCCTTGACCTGTATTCATCCCAATAGCAGCTTTCATATAAGGAACAGGGTCTTCCCATTGGGGTTCATACTTTGGAGCTGCATAACCAAAGCTACTCGCTAATAAAAGCACGACACATAGAGAAGCGATTAAACGTACGGGTAACACACTTGAGTACGTATTTACCTTTTCACGTTCAATCGTACGATATAACGTCATTAACCCTAAAAGCAAGAAACCAACCATAAAGATTCTGACAATTGAATAACTAGCATCATATGGTGTGAAGGTGTCAATAACTGTAATGTAAATAATCGTAAAAAGTAAGAAAAACAGAATACGTTTCGCATACACAGTCCAAAAGTAGAGCAGATAGCTCATCACAGCTAATAAAATAAAGAACAATAGACTTCGAAACATATCCGTTAGTCCTGTCCAATTTCCTGAAAACATCATCGAAAGATTATGGCCAAAGTCACTTAATAGAAGTTCAAACCATCGAAAAGACAAAAACGATCCTTCTAAAAACATTAAATGTAAACCATATAAAATGATACCTAGTTTTAGCGGAAATGAGATCCATACATTTACTTGCAAAAAAGTTAATAAGAAAAACAACAAGGTAACCCCAATAAAAAAAGAGATAAAACCAGTATCTGTAATATAAGGTAAAGGAAGTAACCATTCTAATAGAAGGACATAACTTAACATATACAGAAAGAAATGCCTTCCTTTATGAGTTTTCATAGTAGTCGTAACCAAAGTCATCACCTGCTTTTCATCAGTTCCATATTAAACTTTTCATCTGTAAACTGATACACTTTCACACTCTGCATTCGAAGCAACTGTAAATAGCTTTGCTCTTCCGTCTGACTAGAGACCCAACAAACGATAACTTGAATATTCATCGCTCTTAAATACTGAAACCACTCATAGTCTTGAAGATTTAAAGAAACGGTTACCACGATAATCGTCCCATTACGGTAAGCTTCCAACAAACTTCCTTCAGTTGGGAGGAATTGGTCCTTTTCACCTTTAACTTTTGCTAGATGATAGTAAAGTGACTGATAGTGTTCTAGAGTTGTGTCTGGAAATAACACTTCAGACTCCTTCCCAATGCTAACAAAGCTCAGCGCATTATGACTTTCATAACAATGTTCTGCAATTGAAGCGGTAAGTTCGACTGCTCTTTCAAACGCTTCTTTAGAATTTTTTCCAATAAATCGGTTAAAAAATAAATGGAAAGCTTCTCCCTGTGATGCTTCAAACTCTTTCGTCATCAATTTCTCACTTCGAGCAGAATGTTTCCAATCAATACTCGTTAAACGATCTCCAGGAATATAGTGACGCACACCAGCAATCGAAAGCTCTTCCTCTAATGAATGTGCAAAAGACATGCTTTCTCCAAAACCACCACTAGAGTGAACATTCCAACTCTTTAAAGATTGATAACTAGGAAAAACTAGTACTGTTGTATCAACTATTATTGTTTTCTTCCGTTCAAAAAAGCCGAACATATCCCCAATGAAAACCTCTACCTCACGAAATCGATGTTCTCCTCTTGGTAAATGACGAATCGTATAGTGGTAGGACAATGTTTTTTTTAATGATAAGAAAAATAGAGCGCTATTATTCATATGATCGCTCATTTCTAGTTCTCGAGGAAGAACATCCTTTACTCTAAGAAAACAAAACGGGTGGATCAATTTATTCTTTACATCTATTACTACTTCTACTTCATCATTAGCCCTTAAGGTATTAGCACTTAATGTTCGTTGCACTTCAATTCGTTGAAAAGTAAAAAGAACAACACTAATCGATAATAAACTAATCACAACAATACTATAAAATAAAAACCAACTAACAAACCCACCTTGAAACATAGCATAGACGAAGAGCGTGATATTCAATAGTAATAAAAACAAAGGCTTCATTGCCTTTTTCATCACAGAAAAGAACAACTTCATCGAGCCGCTTCCTTTTTAGCAGTAGGAACAGGAATTTTCTCTAACATATTTTTTATCACTTGTTCAGATGTCATTTTCGCCATACTCATATCTGTTTTTAGTAGAATCCGATGAGAGAAAGTAAATGGCGCTAAAAATTTAATATCATCAGGAATGACATAGTCTCTTCCTTGTATATAAGCATAAGCTTGCGCTGCTTTCATAATCGCTATGGAACCACGTGGACTAACACCTAAACGAATTCCCGGATTCGTACGTGTTTCGTTTACAATACTCAAAATATAGTTTTTGACTAATTCATCTACATAAATCTCTTTCACTTTATGTTGAATTTCAATCACTTCTTCTAGTGAGATGACGGTTTCGAGTTTTTCAATGGGATGACCTTTTTCGATCCGTTCTAGAACATCTAGCTCTTCAGCAAAGGAAGGATACCCTAACTTTAACTTAAACAAAAAACGATCAAGCTGTGCTTCTGGTAACGGATACGTCCCCGAATACTCTATTGGATTTTGAGTAGCCATAACGAAAAAAGGTTTTCTTAAAGGAATGGTATCCCCATCAATCGTAACATGCCCCTCTTCTAGCGATTCAAGTAATGCTGCTTGTGTTTTCGGAGACGTACGGTTAATCTCATCTGCCAGAACGATATTTGCCATAATCGGCCCTGGGCGAAATTCAAAACTCATCGTTTTCTGATTATATATGGATACGCCAGTAACATCTGACGGTAATAAATCAGGGGTAAATTGTATTCTCTTAAATTCTGCTCCGAGTGTTTTAGCGATCGCTTTTACCATCATTGTTTTTCCGACCCCTGGAACATCCTCTAATAGAACATGCCCACCAGACAGAAGTGCAACAATACTTAGTTCGACTTCTTTTCGTTTTCCTACTACAACTTTTTCAATATTATCTATCGCTCCTGAAAGTCGCTCTCTCACGTTAGCCATACAAGAATACCTCCATTTTCAATAAAACCAGTCTACTATCATCTTAGCATGATAAAACAGGCACGCTACTATCTTATATTTCCAATTTTACTACAGTCTCAATTATATAGGCGAATAATAGTTTAATATTATTGTTAATTTTAAAAAAATTGATAATAACCGATTTTAAAACATAGAGCTAGTGAAAAAGAGCATCTGTAAAAAAAGAAAAAAGCCGTTGATATACAACAGCTTGCAAAAGTTACGTACGTTGAATCCCAGAAGAATAACTTTGGATTAACTTTTGTAAATTTTTGTGTGACTCTCTTAACTTAATCGTTTCATCCATTATCTTTTGAAACCCTTCCAAATCTTTGTCAGATGCGTTTAAAACAGACTTTGGAATTCCTTCGGCGATTTGTTGTAAGGATATGTCCCGACTCACGACAATGACCACCTTCCTGTTCGATAGTTGGACAGTATTTTGTCCTCTATACATATTTACTGAAAGAAAGGATATTTTCCTGCTAGTAGCGACGTAAAATTTATCTACAAGTATCAGCAGTAACGTACAAATTCAGCCGATTTCTAAAAATTATTAGCAAATAACGACGGAAAAACCAAAGAAATTAGAAAAACTTTGAGAAGAACCAATATAATAGTTTTTACTTTATACCTGACACCCCATTGCATATACTATTAAAAAGTTTGATTGTGGAAGTAGCTCTTTAATAAAAATGTTCATATCTTACTGAATGCACATTATCCTTTACTAGCTCTGGCCATTAATGTTCATATAGAACGCATTGACTTTATTGTTGATCTTCAGATATCTCAACTATTTAGCCCTTATTATAAGGTACTAACTACTCCGCAACTTAATCAACCACTCTCTCAACAACTCAAAAATGAATTGAACCCTGCTGAGATGAAACAAATCGCCTATTGGCACCTATAAGCATTAGAGAAATTATGTTTAACTATTGGGATTTATCCTGGTTCAGTTTTTTAGGGTATAGACCGCCCCCAGCGTAGCGTAGGTGGGAAGTTCTAATCAGGTGGAGTCGAGACTTGAATACTCGATTTTCCATCTTACTGGAAGCGTTTCAACTTTAACAGCTTCCGCTCCCATATCAGCAAGCATCATCGTAGCAAAAGTCCCTGGCAAAAGCGTTGAAAAATCTAAAATTTTTAATCCTGATAAAATTCCCACATTCCAACCTCCTGCTTACTTTCCTAAAATGTCCTTACTAATAATTTCTTTCATAATTTCAGAAGTTCCACCAGCGTTGCACCCTTGCATCTACATACGCTCTTGACATAGGGTATTCTTCCATATACCCATAACCGCCAAACAACTGCACACATCCGTCAACCACTCTGCCTTGTGCTTCAGTCGTTGATAATTTGGCAATACTAGCATCAGCTGTAGACAATTGATTTTTCTCAAGCAGAGCTAGACACTGATTGACGTAAGCACGATTCACTTTGTATTCCGTCGTCATTTAAGCCATTTTGTGACGAAGGGCTTGCATCTTACTAAGTGGCTTTTCGAATGCCTCCCGTTCATTTAGATACCTCACCGTGATCTCTAACGCCCCTTCCATTGCGCCACATGCACCAACAGCCAGAGTCGTCCTTTCGCGAGGCAATTCGTTCATCAGCGTAATGAACCCATTATCTAGTCCTCCAAGAATATGACTAGAAGAAACAACCACATCTTCTAAAAATAATTCTGAAGTATCAGCAGAAGCTAATCCCATTTTCTTTAATTTTTTTCCTTTTATTAACCCTTGCATGTTAGCATCCACAATAAAAAGTGTCGTTCCTTTTGAAGCAGGTACATTCTGGTTCGCCTTTGCGACAACGATGACAAAATCGAAATGTTGGCCGTTGGAAATAAATGTTTTCGAACCATTAATGACAAACTGATCAGTTATTTTATCTTTAATTGCCGTTGTTTTTATTCCTTGTAAATCACTACCCGCACCAGGTTCAGTCATGGCGATGGCACCTACAAATTCTCCAGCAGCCATTTTTGGTAAGTAATGAGCCTTTTGTTCTTCCGTACCAGAGTTAAAAGATAATGGGCAACGATGTTCGAGTGAACAGATAAATTACCAGAAATAGAATGATATCCAAGTCTGCTGAATTCATCTACGATACTAGCTGAAAAATGCAATGATGCTCCTAAACCACCGTATTTCTCTGGAATATCAACAAAAGAAATCCTGCTTTTCCTAACTTTCTCCACAGCTCTCTCGGAAGAAGCCCATCCTCTTCCCACTTGCTGTAATCGTCTTCTATTTCTTTTTTTTGCAAAAGCTTCAATAGATACTCTGAATAACGTAATTTCTTCTTCACATTTGTAAGGAGTTTTTTTAGGCAAAGAGATTATTTGCTCTGAAGAAGTTTAAACCCGTAATCTGATGCCCCTTAACTTATACCAATTGTTCAATAAATTTGATTACTCAATCGTTTTCATTAATTTTGCTGATTTTTCTCTGCTTCATCAGTCCATAATCCTTCTTCTTTGAATCGCCCCTGGGTGGTATGTCGCTGGGGGATTTGCTGTAAAGATTTCGTCACGATTCACGGTTTGGAACCAGTTAAGGGCATTTGGAAAAAACTCCTAAAAGTTCCAAACCAAATACCCTTAAAGTTAAGTTGCTATCGCTTCACACTAGTTTGACTGATAGATAAACATTTTTCCTAATCTATTGAAGGAATAGTCTATAACGTATTCATTACAAAGTTTTCATTCAACGTCTCCTTATTAATTGGGAGTACTATTACAAAAACATACTTAAATTGATCGTTCCTAAAACCACCTGATCAGGATAGATAATTCGAGAGGCGATCTTCAATTCTCCATTTTCTCTTCTTATGATATCTTCACGCCCACCAAATAATTCTTCAGAAGTAGTAGCAGAGCCCCTATTGCGCTTGTATAAGAAGTTGCTTCTAACAAAGTACTCCTCATATCCGTCATAAACAATTCCTTTTTCAATAAGAATGTTACTGATAAAATGGCGCTGACGTGGTCCCGAGACTTCTGCCCATGCAGAAGAGGTATCCAAACGCTTTACTCTTGTGCTCAGTGATAACTTTGTTTCGTCAAAAAATTTAGAATCATAATCAATATTTGGTGTATTATGTTTACCTTCATTTGTCAAACGTGCAGGCATTCGATAAACGATATCATCAGCTAGCAAATCAAGCCATTCATGGTAGTTACGGATATCCAGTAAATGGGCTTCCCGATAGAGAAAATTTGAAATTTCCAACTGTACTTCCATGTTCACCGACTGAGTAAGAACCCCTTCTTTTTGACTCATTTAGCGTACCTCCTTTTGAACTGGCTTTTCTTGAAGTAAAAGATCAATCCATCTTTTATGCATACTTCTCGATAATGTATCTAAGAAACAAAGTGGATAGGCTACTCCAGGCCCAGGGAAATCTTCGTCTGGCTGAACCCGGTCAAGACCCATCAAATAATTTAAGAAACTATTGTAACTTAACTCTTTATCTTGAGCCATTAGACCATTACTTGCTTGAGATACTCTGCTCCAAATTTCTGCGTCGTCTTGCTCAAGCATCCCAGATGGACCAAAGGTACTTAAAAAGGCGAAATATGATTTTTCTTTATATTCTTTCGGAGCAGCCTTATCGATCAGATGCCAGCTCCAAACTTCTACCTTATCTGGAGCCAATGGTCTCCATAATCTAAAATTCAAGAAGTTGTATAATTGAGGTTCCCCTTCTAAAGGAGGGAAACTAAATTGCAAAAACCCTAAGTTAGGATAAACTCCACCTACAAAAAAGGAATCTTTTAAAATACCAAGTTGTTCTTTCGTTAAGTTTTTCTCAAACATCGGCCACATGGATTCTGGCATCCCTTGGTATGGAAATGGAGAAATTCCCGTTTCATCTAATGCAACAAGATTAATTCCATGACCATTATCTAAGACAACTTGGTAACCGTGCCCTGGGAAGAAAGGATCATTGGGAGCAATGCCCATTTCTTTAGAGGATTTATGCGTATATTGAACATGGTATGGATCCGACTCGAAATTTTCAGCGGTCACTTTCCAATTTGCTTCAACGACATATCGCTGCGGAGAGCCCTGTACCTCCATTCCCCCATCGCTTCTGCCCAACATAATGTCTAAATACCACTTCAAATTTCCAAGAGATTCATCCAAAGATTCTGCATCTTTATCCAAGTTTCCAAAAATCATCCCTTGATAACTATCAACTTTCGGTATAGGACGCAGATTCCAATCTTCTTTGTTCATTTCCTCCCCGTAAACTTTATTGCCTACAGCGATACCAACTAGGCACCCTTCATTATTATAGGTCCAACCATGAAATGGACAGGTGAAGGATTTTTGTTTCCCTGAATCTGCAGTACATAATAAGGTGCCCCGGTGCGTACAAGAATTAAGAAAAGCTTTAATTTTCCCTGTCTTTGTTTTAGTAACTAGTACTGGGTCATTAGCAATCCATCTTGTAACAAATGAGCCGGGTTCCTTCAACTCAGATTCATGGGCTAGAAATTGCCAAGTGTGTCCAAATACGTTTTTTAGTTCTAATTCAAACATGTCTCGGTCGGCTAGAACCCATTGTGGCAACACACCGTCTTTTAATTTTTCCTTTACTGTCAAGAGTGTTTCTTTAGTGATACCGCTGTGCTTCTCCATTTTTCAAACCTCCAACTTAGTTATTAATACCTTCGGCGTCTTTTCTCTCCGTTACACACAAAAGAGAATACATTGAGATACAAAAAGAAAATATGAGAGCTAATGTTCAATGTCACATAAAATAAAACGCTTTCATAATTTTTGATAGGTTTTGAGGCCTCTTTCATTTTCTATTATTTATCTACTAATATGGAAAACTATAAGCTCAAACTTATTACATGAAAACACCATCTTCCCTATATATGGGACAAATGTATAGAAAATTCTGAATTTTATGGATGTTATTTGACAACGGTCTATAAATTTTGGTATTCCCCCTTTTTTAGACCTTATATGTTATTTATAAATTTTAGAAAAACTGATTGAATAAAACTACTTCACCCAGCCCCTTTTGTGTTCATAACACATCAAACAAACTTCTCTGACCCTATAAGGCATAACCTACATTTTTGAAAGGTGTTTTTTTCTCTTGTTTAGCTTCTAGGGTAAGGCCCACCACCTCTTTGCGTAGATGGTAAGTTCTCTTCAGATGGAGCCCTGGGCTCCATCTGATCCCAATGATCCAATGATCCCAGCTTGCTGGAGCGAGTTCGCTTGCTTATTTAGAAGTTTCAGGAATGGTTACTGGAGTTCCACGTAACCACCATGATTCAGGGAACGCGCTACCAATCCACGCATCTCCGTTTCCAGGTACATCCTTCATATCCCAAATAACTGGTTCGTGCGTTGGGTCTAAGATCAGGTAACCTGCATCTCCGAAAAGTTCCACACGATTGCCACCTGGCTCGTATACATACATACAGAACGCTTGGCTAATGCCGTGTTTGTTCGGTGGTACTTCAACAAAATAGCCATGATCTTTTAATAAATCAGCTAAATCATACAAGTTTTGCGGAATTCCATACCAGTAGCAAAGGTGATGCATTTTCCCTGAAATTTGATTAGGTTCCGGCATGAAAGCGATCTCATGAACAAGGTTAGAAACACTAATCCAGCTTCCGATCACATTTCCGTTATCTTGAATTTGTTCTCTAACACGGAAACCTAACGCATCTGTCATAAATTGCGTGTCTCTTCCTGGGTTTGATGACATAAGGTTCAGATGATCTAAGCGACGTACAGGTACACCAATTTCAGGACGTTTCGTAGTACGGTTTAATAGTTTTGATTTTTCGTTTTCTTTTGGTTGGTAGTATTCGACATCGTAGAATAGTTCCATCAAATGGCCATCAGGTGTCGTAAACTGGAACGCTTCACCATGTCCGATATCTCCATCAATCCAGCCTTTACCAAGACCTGTTTTCATAACCGCTTCGACTCTACGATGAAGCGCTTGCGGAGAAACCGTACGCCATCCAGCATGGCCGAGCCCCGCTTGTTTAGATTCTGTTACTTTTAATGAGTTATGGTAAGACTCTTCATATGCTCTTAAATAAACAGATTGTCCAGAGCGAGCAGTTTCATTCATTCCTAAAAATCTCTTAAAAAAATCTACTGTCTCTTCTGGTTTTGGTGAAAAAATCTCCAAATGACCAAGCTGAGCAACATCAAAAATTGGTTCTTGAATTTTTGTCATAATAAATCTCTCCCTTTTTTTTATGTTTTATTACGATAGTGGAAACATTAATCAATTTATCAATGGGGCTTTGTTTACCCCTAGTGATGGTTAGTTGAACTTAGCATGATCCATCTAAATGTCTTGTAACTTACTGGTGATAACCTACTAGTCTAATATCGATAAAATAAATAGAAGGTCTCTTTTGGATATTGAGCTTCACCTCCTTAAGCTTAAAGTATAAGGTGATACTAGTTATTCAACCGTTTAAAGTTTAATAATAGACATTGCTTTACCTAGGTACAAGATCATACTATCTTAGCCTTAAAAGCTTTTGTAGTGCCTTGTCCCTTTATAATATACAATTCTAATTTTTTTAATTTTCAATTATCCTATTACCTAAAGTGATTTTCTCTATCTTGCAAATTAGCCAATGTCATACGCCTGTTTTTGACTTTCCGTATCACGATCAGAAACTTTACGTTTTGCCAGCCATTCTTGCATGAATACTGCTAGCGCTAAAATACATGCAACTGTATTAATAAGCCAACCTGCTTCGCTATTGATTGAGACCATAATGACAGCGGATAAAATTGTGAGAATCGCTCGTTTCATCCAGCTCAAATCTTTAAATAAATACGCTGCGACTGCGACAGATAAAATATTAATTCCAATGATTACATATAAAATAGAAATTACGACATCCATCATTCCAGCTTCAGGACTAGTTCCTAATAAAATTGCAGAATTATAGACAAAAATAAATGGAAGAACATAGCCCATAATTCCTAATTTTGTTGCTGCAAACCCGATTTTATGTGGGTTGTCTCTTGCAATTGGTGCAGCGGCAAAACATGCTAGAGCAATCGGTGGTGTAAAGTTAGAAACCGTTGCAAAGAATAGAACAAACATATGAGCAGCCATTGGTGTTACGCCTAAATCAATCATTGCTGGAGCTATCAACAATTGGGGAAGCCACTGTCAAACTCGGTAACAAAAGAAACCCCTGTTGAATGAGGATTTCGCCCTGTTAATAGTGATGCTCGTGTTGGCGAACACATCTCTGTTGTATGAAAGTTATTGTAACGTACCCCTTCATCCGCTAGCTGATCAATATTCGGTGTGTTAATATCCGACCCATAACAGCCTAACTGAGCAAATCCTAAATCATCTAACATAATGACGACAACATTCGGTGCACCTTTTTCAGGTGTTGTTGGTTCTGGCCAATGTGGAACCGATTCCTCAACTGTTTTTCCAATAACACCTTGAAATTCTGGTTCTTGAAAAGTCATTGCGATTTACCCCTTGATTATTTTGGCTTAATCATTTGCAATAATGATTCAATACCGCTCATTATCTCCTCTTGAATTTGTCATTACCCTAAACTAGAAAAAAACACTTACAAAAAATATCATTAATTGAATATACAAGCGGGTAACTCCTATTCATATTGTGAGGTGCTTGTTTAGCTCTTCTACTACTCTTCTTGGATCCCTAAAAATGTGACAACGAGTGGTGGCTGGTATTCCTTTACTATAAAAGTTTGATTTAACTATTAGAGTTTCAAACAATTAAAAACATGGCTCTCCATGCTTTAATGTAAGGTTCAACATCCATTAGTAGGTGAAGAGATAAATTACAAAATCCTTTCAATAACAACAAATTTTGCAAATTAAATAAATTAAAGTGACACAGTTCCTTCTAATGATGGTGGAAGCCGATGTCACGTCAAACAGTTCACTCCATTAAAGAAGTTTTATAGTGTAAAAAAGTGCTGTTCTTAGAGCTATTTATTTAAATTTCCTTTACTCTCTGGCATGCATTTGTCCTTTGTTTCGTGTTTTCAGTGACAGAAAAAGGCGCACATTTTATGTTTCTTAAACGTACGCCTTTCATCGATAACAAGACAAATTTCTTTCTATCATTCATTCATTTATTTGTTGATAAAAGAGTTTATTTTAAAGCAATGCAAATGTTCTTCGCTTCTGTGAAAAATTCCAAGCTATGTTGACCACCTTCACGGCCCACTCCACTTTTCTTAAATCCACCAAATGGTGCACGTAAATCACGAACAAACCAGCAGTTAACCCAAATCGTTCCTGCTCGCACATTATGGGAAATACGATGAGCGCGTTGCAAGTTTTCTGTCCAAACTACTCCATTTAACCCGTAATCCGTATCATTAGCAATACGAAGAGCTTCTTCTTCTGTATCGAATGGAATGATCGTTACGACGGGACCAAAGATTTCTTCTTGGCATAAACGCGTTGTATGATCTTCCTGAAGATAGACTGTTGGTTCGAGATAAAAGCCCGTTTGCAGGTGTTCAGGACGTTTTCCACCGCAAATCAGCGTGGCATTTTCCTCTTTCGCGATTTCAAGATAGCTCGTGACCTTTTTGTAGTGGGCTTCACTTACAACAGGTCCCATTTTCGTACCTTCTTCTTGCGGATCGCCAACTTTTAATGCCATCGCCGCGTTCTTAAATTTCTCAATAAATTCATCCAAGATGGAACGCTGAACTAAAATTCTTGATCCTGCAAGACAAACTTGCCCTGAATTCATAAATGCGGCACGGATCGATTCTGGGACTGCTTTTTCAAGGTTGGCATCTTCAAAGACGATATTTGCCGCTTTTCCACCAAGCTCAAACGATACTTTCTTTAATGATGCCGATCCGTTTTCCATGATTCTTTTTGCTGTAGCGGTTGAGCCTGTAAAAGATACTAAATCAACTTCAGGATGCTTCGTAAGAGCCGTCCCAACTACGCCACCTAAACCATGGACAACATTGACGACGCCATCAGGAATTCCAGCTTCTTTTGCGATTTCACCAAGAAGCGATACCGATAGTGGTGTCATTTCTGCTGGTTTAATAACCGCTGTATTTCCAGCAGCTAAACATGGCCCTAGCTTCCAAGTTGTTAACATAAATGGTACATTCCACGGAGTAATTAATGATGCCACCCCTACTGGTTCATACCGTGTATAGTTTAGGTACTCATCTTCCATCGGGTAAGCTTCTCCACCTTGCTGCTCGAAGAAATCGGCGAAAAAGCTAATGTTTTTTGCGGCACGCGGGATCATCCCAAGTGCCATCTCATATGGTTTACCGACGTCCGCTGCATCTAACCGTGCAATTTCTTCTTTTCTTTCTAAAATAATTTCCGCCATGCGGCGCAGCTTATTGCAACGATCTGCGACTGTCATCGTACGCCAAGGTCCATTTTCAAACGCCTCACGAGCGGCTTGACATGCTTTATCAACATCTTCTTCAGATGCTTGACTTACATAGGCAATGACCTCTTGTGTAGCTGGATTTTTGACTTCAAAGATTGCTTGATTACTAGATTGAACGTATTCTCCATTAATATATAGTTCAACTTGTTTAAGCTCTGTCTTTAGCTTGGTCATTTCGAAGTCTCCTTCTGTTTTTTTACTGATTCTCCTGCAATGCCCCAATGCTCAGGTTCCAGTTCTTGGATCATCACACGTACGGCTTGTTCAGGTGCATCAAGTACATCCATCGCAACATTGGTCATTTCTCGAATTAATTTTTCCTTTTGTTCAGGGGATCTCCCTTTTAAAATATTAACTTGAATAAATGGCATAAGTTTCGCTCCTTTCTATTTATCTTTTTTTATGAGTCCAAAAAGCTAGTCTGTTTTATTCCGTGAAAACCGCTTCTACCGTTCCAATTCCGTCAAAGCTTGCAGAGAAATGGTCACCAGGTTCAATCTTCTCAGCACCTGATAGTGAACCACTTAACACAACTTCACCTGGTTGAATGCTTTGGCAAACCTTATAAAGTTTATTCGCAAGCCAAGCAATCGCCCTTGCAGGATGCCCCATGACTGCAGCGCCAGCCCCCGTAGAAATGATTTCACCGTTTTTCTTGAAGACCATTCCCATGAGTTTTAAGTCAAATTTCTCTGGTGAGTAAAAACGGTCACCGATAATAAACTTCGAGGACGAGGAATTATCAGCAACGGCATCAGCCAATGTAAAACTAAAGCCTTGAAAGCGACTGTCGATAATTTCAACGGCTGGTGCAATAAATTCCGTCGCCGCTAACACGTCAGCAACCGTGACATGTGGCCCCTTCAGCTCTTTCTTAAAGACGAACGCAATTTCTGGTTCTAATTTCGCATGGATAAACGGCGCAATGGAGATTTTCTCGCCTTCGTAAAGCTGCATGCTTTCAAGTAAAACTCCGTAAGATGGTTCATGAACGCCCATCATTACTTGTTTTGCTTTACTTGTTAAACCAAGCTTACGTCCGATTCTTACCGTGTTTTCTGCTTCACATTTTAACTCGACCAATTTTTCTTGAACTTGATAAGCTAAAGTTTCATCTAGCTCAGGAAAACGATCGACAAACTTATTGACCGACGTTTTATTTTTTTCCGCTTCAAACAATTCATTTGCGATTTGATCAATTACGTTGACTACATTTGTATTTGCCATTTCTTATCACCTAGTTTCCTTTTATTCTTTAAACGAAACAGACACTGAACCGATATGAGCAAACTCAGCAGTAAATGTATCTTTCGCTTCAATTGGCACTGCACTTGTGAGTGCTCCAGATAGTACGATCTCACCCGCTTTTAACGAAACATCATACTTCGCTAATGAGTTTGCCAGCCACGCCACTGAACGAAGTGGGTTCCCTAAAACAGCTGCACCTGCGGCAGAGTCAAGGATTTCACCGTTTTTATAAGCGACCATTCCGATATTCGTAAGATCAATACCATCTAGCTTTGTCGGCTTTCCACCAATGATCGCGCTTGCCGATGACCCATTGTCTGCGACCGTATCTTCAAATTTAATCTTCCAATCTTCAATGCGACTATCGATAATTTCAATCGCAGGAACAATATAATCGGTTGCTTCAATAACATCCAATGTCGTCACTTTATGACCTTTTAAATCTTTCTTTAAAATAAAGGCAATCTCAAACTCTACTTTTGGTTGAATATACTGAGAAAGCGAAATAGTTTCTCCTTCGACAAACATCATGTCGTCGAGAAGGTGACCATAATCAGGGACATTTACACCAAACATATTCTGGATCGCTTTACTTGTCGCCCCAATTTTCTTCCCAACTATGATCGCACCATTTTCAACTTTTTGACGGATGATCTCTAATTGAGCGTGGTACGCCTCATCGACGGTTATTTCAGGAAAAGTTACCGTTAACGGTTCAATGACATTTTTCGTTTTTTCTGCTTCTAATAAGCGACTTGCCGATTCTTGAACGATCACGTTTGTCACTCCTTTAATATTTATCCTGGTTAAATTTTTAGGGTAGTGACCCCCACCTCTTAGCGTAGCTTAGGTGGGAAGTTCTAATTAGGTTGAGCCTGGACTCCACCTGTTCCCCCAACGTTCCAACTTGCTAGAACGTGTCGCCGCTCACTTTACCCAGCGATTCTCTTAAACTTTTAGTCTTTTTTTCTCAGCTAGCTCGACAGCTACATCTAAAATCCAGTCTTCCTGACCAGCGATTGCTTGACGTTTTCCTAACTCTTCCATAATTTCTGAAGGGCTAACCCCAAACTTCTCAGCGGCATGGCGAACATGTAATAGGAAACTATTGTAAACGCCAGCGTATCCACTTGATAAGTTATCGCGGTCGATAATGATCGGACCAGGCATTAATGGTGCCACAACATCTTCGGCAACATCCATGAGTACCGCTAAATTAATTCCTGTATCGACTTCCATCTTATTTAATGCTGCGACTAATGCTTCAGTTGGTGCATTCCCTGCGCCTGCCCCAAGGCCGCGTAACGTTCCATCGATTTGATCTGCGCCTGCTTCTAGAGCAGCGATCGAGTTCCCAATCGCTAACCCGAGGTTGTTATGAGCATGGAAACCGACTTCGATGGAAAGTGCTTCTTTTAATGCTGAAACTCTTTCTCTAACTCCTTTGGGTACAAGTGCTCCCGCCGAGTCCACAACATAGACACAATCGGCTCCATACGATTCCATTAATTTTGCTTGTTCCGCAATTACACTTGCTGGTTGCGTATGAGACATCATGAGGAAGCCTACAGCTTCAATGCCTAATTCTTTCGCTAAGCGGAAATATTGTTCTGTTACATCTGCTTCTGTACAATGAACCGCTATTCGAATCGCACCAATCCCCATTTCCACCGCTTGGCGAAGTTCTTCACTCGTTCCAATTCCAGGAACGAATAATGAAGCGATTTTTGAATTCTTGGCAGTTTCAATTGCAGTCTTGATCAAATCAAATTCCGAATGAACAGAAAACCCTTGTTGAATTGTTGATCCGAATAAACCAGCTCCATGGCTAATTTCAATCACTGGTACACCAGCTTCATCTAAGCGACCAACAATCTCTCTTACCTGTTCTGGAGAAAAACTATGGCTTACTGCATGTGATCCATCTCTTAATGTTGTATCTGTAATTCTTGGTTTCATTGGGAGACCTCCTTCGTTCCTAGACAGTGCTGAGCATATAACTCTCCAACTTTGCGTGCAGACGCTGTCATGATATCTAAGTTTCCTGCGTACGACGGGAAGAAATCACCCGTGCTTTCCACTTCATTCATAATAACGACAACTGGTAAGCGTCCCCAAGGCGTGTCACGATAATCAACGAACGGTTCACCTTTTAAGCGATACCCTGGTACATAGCTAGATACTTCTTCTACAATGCTTTTTACCGATTTTTTTACCGCCGTTTCATCAAAATCATTTTCTTTAATGACAGCATAAACCGTATTCGTCATTTTAATTTCTGGCACCGCTGAGTTGAACACCGGAATCGCGCGAGCCATGTGGGCCCCACCGACTTCTTTAATCGCATTCGCCGTTGTGCGTGTAAACTCATCGACATTTTGTCTTGTTCCTGGCCCAATCGCTTTACTTGCTGCTGTCGCAATGACTTCCGCATAGTGAACAGGAACGATTCGGTTAACCGCATGAACAAGTGGTGTTGTTGCTTGGCCGCCACATGAAACCATGTTGACGTTCATCGCTTCAATATGTGCGTTGAGATTGACTGGTGGCACAACATAAGGTCCAACTGCAGCTGGTGTTAAATCAATCATCATTTTTCCTGCGTTGCGGAACTCTTCGGCAATCGCCATATGTGCCTTTGCACTTGTTGCATCAAAGACAATCTTAATGTCTGGATCTTCCAAAATCGCTTTTGCTCCTACATGGCTTGCATGAATTCCCATGTTTTGTGCACGAATTAACCCTTCAGATTCTGGATCAATCCCGACCATCATGGAAAGCTCCATGGTTTCTTCATTTTTTAAAATTTTGTACATTAAATCTGTCCCAATATTTCCTGATCCTAAGATCGCAACTTTAACCTTGGACATATTTGTTACACCTTCCCCTTCTCATCCATTATGATTTACGTTCTGCTGATACATGTTATAAATGAAACACCTCAAGAATTTGGATTTATATTAAAAAATTTACAAAGTTTAATTTTCTTATTTCCTAGTTTAGAAAAGATACAGTTACTCCACAATCTATCTGTCCCTGTATAAAGGACATTATTTAAAATTGGGTTAATTATTAACTACCGTGTTTTCGCTTTGTTCTACTTTCACTGATACAATAAACTTTGATCGTGACTCAGTAGCTTTTTTTCGTCCCTAACAAATAAAAAGCTAACTCTTACTGTTGCTACAAAAAGCGCTTTTTCTGAGTTAGCCTTTCGAGATCTTTCCTACTTCCACAAAAAGCATCATCTGGCGCCAATTTCAGAAGTTATCAAACAACCACACGATTCGATACACGGTCTTTTCGAAATTGAAATGTACGATCTAATTGGCTGCACATCCCATTCGGTAGACGTTTATTCCACTGAATTCTAACCACTTCATTATGTTTAAATGAAAGCAGCTTTCCGCTGAGATTGATCAATTTTAATTTCTCATCATTCACTACTGCTACTAGCTTTGTATTCATCTGTTTACTACATACTGTCACTTCGTAAATTCCTGATGGCGGCAACAAGTAATAAGGATTTACATATAATTCGCCATAAGATGAAAGAATTGTAACCTTACCTTCGATTTGATAGTAACTTCCTAAATAATCGGGAATTTTTTCTACCTCTCCAGAAAATAGTAAACTTCTAATCAGAGTCGAGCTAATTTTTTCACCATTGAACTCAATTTTAGTCACTTTGATTCCAGTGATTTGTCCGTTAGAGTCGTCCTTCATACGATCCATATTTCCTTCGCCGCTGCGGCCGTACGTAAAGTCAAAGCCAGCAACTGCTAGTTCTACTTTAAAATCAAGCAGATATTTTTGAACAAACTCTTTTGGCGACAAGGATGCAAATTCACGATTAAACTCAATAATGTAAAACGTATCGGCCCCCAATTCAGAAAATATCCTCTGTTTATCTGATATTGGCATAAGGTAAGGAACAATTTTTCTTCCATTTGAAAGAACTTCCTTCGGGTGGGGAAAAAAACTCATCATACATAAAGGGAGCTTTTTTTCATCCGCTATTCTTTTTGCCTCCTTGATCACCTGTTGATGCCCGATGTGAACCCCATCGAAAAATCCAAGTGCCATCACACAAGGCTTTGCATTAGTTATCTTCAAGTGGCGGTTGCTGGTTGAGATCTGAATGGTTTCCAAAAAACTCCCTCCTAAATTAGAAAACTACAACTTTATTACTATCGATGGAAACGTTGTTACTAGTAAAAATAACGTGAAACTTCATTCAGTGGGGGACATCTTCCCCCACTGCTATCAAGTTAATATTCTGAACATTAATTAGGATTTAACGACATTAGGATTCGTTACTGGGGTACCGCGTAACCACCATGATTCAGGGAATGCTGTACCGATCCAAGTATCACCGATACCAGGAACATCTTCCATTTGCCAAATAACTGGTTCCCATGCTGGGTCTGTAATAAGATAGCCTGCGTCACCAAATAATTCAATTCGGTTTCCACCTGGCTCATACACATACATACAAAATGCTTGACTGATTCCATGCTTATTAGGCGGAACCTCGACGGAATAGCCATGATCCTTTAGGAGATCAGCAATATCATAGAGGTTTTGCGGAATACCATACCAGTAACAAAGGTGGTGTAGCTTTCCTTTTTCTTGATTCGGCTCCTGCATGAAAGCGATTTCATGAACAAGATTAGAAACACTGATCCAGCTACCTAGCACTTTACCTTGATCTTGTATTTGCTCTCTTAACCGGAACCCTAAATGATCTAACATAAAGTTTGTATCTGCTGCTGGATTAGATGTCATTAAGTTAATATGGTCTAAGCGACGGACTGGAACTCCACGATCAGGTCGTTTGGAAGGACGATTTAACAGCTTCGATTTTTGGTCTATTTCTGCTTTAAAATATTCAACTTCCCAGAAGATTTCCATCTGATGACCATCAGGGGATGTAAACTGATATGCTGGTCCATGACCAATATCTCCATCTATCCAACCGCCTTCTACCCCTGCTTTTTCAAGTTCCTCTACTCGACGTTGAAGTGCTTGAGGCGATGAAGCACGCCAGCCAACATGACCTAAACCAGCTTGATCGGACTCCGTAAGCTTCAATGTGTTATGATAAAAATCCTCATAAGCACGAAGGTATACAGATCCTCCTTGACGAGCTGTTACTTCCATTCCTAAAAATCTTGTAAAAAACTCTACTGACTCTTCCAGTTTCGGTGAGAATAGCTCCACATGTGCTAATTGTGCTACATCATAAATTGGTTCTTGAAAATTGTTCATTTTTTTCCTCCTCATATTTACCTTTTTATTTATATTTTTTTAATTTACTTGTTTGTAAGAGCCTCTTTCGGTACTAATGTACGATATTGGCCATTATAGAAAACAAGTGGTTCTTTTTCATCGAGTTGAATATCTATTACTCTACCAATGAATAACGTATGGTCACCTTCAACATGTTCGTTAGCGACTTCGCATGCTACTTGAGCGATTGCCCCATCTACTACAGGGACTCCCCCTAATCGCCCAAAGCTTATCTCTCTCTTTTCTTTCACTTGCCCTGCAAAAAGCATGGACAGTTCCTGTTGTTCTGCCGATAAAATATTTACCGCAAATGTTTTACTATTTTTTATTCTGTCTAGCATTTGTGCTTTTTCACCAATTGAAATCATAACTAATTTCGGATCAAGTGATACGGACATAAACGCATTCGCTGTCATTCCATGTATCTCGCCATTAACCTCTGTTGTAATTACTGTAACACCAGTAGCAAATTTCCCCATTGCATTGCGAAATTTACGATCATCCATCACTTTTTTACCTCTTTTCGTTATTGTTTTGCTAATACTTTTTGCTCTGGATTAATCCATGTATCATTTGTCCAGCCATTCAAGTCATAATCCTGCATAGTCGACTCAACAAACGCCTTACTTCGATCAGCTACACCAACCGCTTCAGCGTGGAGTAAAGCTTCTATTCTAATATTTTCATGGTTGCCTGCATAGTTGACTTCATATAGCTCATGACGGCCGCCAAATTCTGTACCAATTGCATCCCAAACCATTTTTAATAGTTTCACTTTTTCTTCAGCACCGATACCTGTACCACGGTAATATTGGTCTAAATATGGTTTCAGTTCAGGGTTAAGGAAGTCTTTAGCATTTGATGGCAGTTGAATTAATCCTCCTGCAACCACTTGTTCAAAAATGTTTTTCACTCGCACCCAGCTTTGCGGTGCTAGTGCCCGGTAAGCTGCACTTGAAGCGCCATTTGGTATAGCTAAGCCATTTGGCCCTTGGTCAGGATCCGTTGCCATCGCTGTTGACAGTCCCCAGAACATATTACGAAGAGCTACAACTTCACCAATTTGAGCTTGAACTCCTCTGAATTTGTTTGTTCCAGCTGCTTCTGTTGCTTTTAGTAATAGCCCTGTCATGAAGTCCAACTTCACGGCTAGACGAGTACAACCGTGGAATGTAAAACGGTTAACAAAGCCGCTTTCTGGTACAAAACCATTAGAGATTTTAATGTTTTTATAACAAAGAACATCTTCCCATGGAATAAATACGTTATCTAATACGATGACCGCATCATTTTCATCAAAGCGACTAGATAGCGGGTAATCAAATGGTGTTCCATTTGTCACGGCCTGTAATTCATACGATTGACGGCTAATCATTTTTACCCCAGGAGCATTCATTGGAACAAAAAAGATAAGGGCATGACTATGGTCTCCATCGCCTAAATCCATCGGTCCATAGTTTGCGACAAAGTTATAATGCGTTAAGGCTGCCGCCGTCCCGACCATTTTGGCACCGCTTACAATTATTCCATCGTCTTTTTCAGCAACTGCACGAACATAAACATCTTTATTTTCATGAAGTGGCTTCGAACGGTCGACTTGTGGATTAATCACCGTGTGGTTTACAAAAGGAACATCTTTCGCTGCTTTTTTATACCATGCTTTTGCGTTATTCTCAAAACCTTCATAATAGCCTGAAAGAGCATCTAAATGACCAATAAATGACGCCTTGTAATCAGGAGTTCGTCCCATATAGCCGCAGCTTAATTTAGACCATTCTGCGATCGCATCGCGTGCCCCTAATAAATCTTCTGAGTTTTTCGGCGTGATAAAAAATTTATGTGTTCGATCTCCATATTCATTAATACCCGTTAAGATATCACGTGTTGCTGGATCATGAAGAGCATCATACATTCTTGCATATGAACGCGCTGAGTTTCGATAAGCAGGATGTTTCGTAACATCATCGATTTTCTCACCATTTAAATAAACAACTCGACCGTCGTTTAGACTTTCTAAATATTCTTTTCCTGTATACATTGTCATCAGCTCCATTTCTTGTGATACTTACTAAATTTATTTAGCTTACTTAAAGAATAAATTATCTGAATATTCCGCACAATGACAAGACCTGTTGGAAAGAAACAAAAAAACTAACAGCTGCTGTTAGTAAAATTTCGTAAAGAGAAGTAATGGCAAATAAACATATAAAAAAAAGGTGAAGACACGGACTAGCTGTGCTTCACCTCTCAACTTTACTAACGACTAAATCATAATCTATAATTCTTAACGCTTTTAAAGCGATCAGTAATTGAAATTGCAACTGCGGCTCACGAAGGTCATGGCCAAGGATTTCAGTAATTTTATTCAAGCGGTAACGTAGACCGCTAATTGATAGTGCCAGTTCATCGGCAGTTTGTTCCAAGTTGCCGCCATTCTTAAGAAAATGATACAAAGTATCCATTAAAACTATCTTATTTTCATCAATTTTTTCATATAGTATGCCTAAGGTTTCTTTAATAATTTTACGCAACACATTTTCATTTTTTTCATTAATCAAAACACCAATCATTCCAAGTTCATTAAACGTAGTGATACATTTATCTCTTGAAGAAAGGCGTACGGCAGCACGCGCTTCTTCAAAGGCAACTCCGACTTCCAAAATATTATGATTTAAAGAACTGATTCCGACTAAAAAATGTGCATGTTTCATTTCTTTTTGCATCCAAGATACAAGTGACATCGTTAATTTCTCAATGGTTTGGTTTTTTCGTTGAATTTCAGTTATGAAGAGAATTAAACTATCTGGTTTTTGATCGATTAAAACGTTCATTTTCTTTCGGTTAAAGAAGTCGAAAGCGCTCTCGTAAATATCTTTATAAAGCGTCACTTTCTTTTCTTCACATTGTCTTGTAAATTGATATTTCAGGTAAATCACATTATAGTTATCAGCAAGATCCAGCTGAAAATAGTCGGCTTTTCTCATTATTTCTTGTTCAGAAGAATATTTTCCGCTAATTATCTCTTCAAAGAAATGGCTTTTCGCTCGTTCCATAGAATCCAGTTCTGTTTTTTCTTTCAAAAATATGAGCGAACATACAGAAGCCAACCTCCCAATAAGCATGGAATTAATTTCTTGTTTGGTAATTTCTTCTCTATATAAAAATGAACAATAGCCGACGATTTTTCCTAACAAAATAATCGGCGTCACAAGTCGCGTCCCTTTTTCACTATGAAGAAATATCGTCTTCACGACCGATTGACCTTCCTTCAACCAATCATCAAACTCCTTTTTGAGAGGTTGATAGTCTTCTAGAGTAATTCCGCTGCACACTAACACTTGATGACGTTTATCTTCTACGACAATCGGCAAATTAATTTGTTTATTTACTTTTTTTATAATCGTTTCTAACGTACTGCCTTTAATAATCTCATCCGTTAAATCTTGGTGAATTTTTGTTACAAAGGATAAATTGTTTTTTTCCTGCAATAGCTTTTCATTCGTTTGTTCCAGCTCCTTAAGAATCGGCAACTCTTTGCAATACGAAAAATATTCTTCTGCTTCTTCCTGCCAATCGGAGACAAGGCGTCCCTCCCATATACAGTAAGGTGCCCCTTGACCTTTACATTGTAACTCTTTAAAGAACACTTTCTCACCTAGTAAAAAAGAGACATAACCACTAGCATAACCCGATAAACTATGACAAACAGGGTCATCACTGATACCAAACTTTTCAACATATTGTTCGGCCTCAAATGAATGTTCCCAGATGCCTTTATAAAGAAGCGAGACGACTTTATTCTCATCCATTTTTAATTCAGCTTCTGTAATTCTAGATTTCGCATGTCCTTTTAACGAATGAATAATCGGTCCATATGCTATTTTTTCCATCATTGAAAGCGGGTCCTTTACAGCAACTTCTTTTGCATCTTCTTCCCCTAAATGATATCCATAGTTAAAGAAAAACGCTTTGGTTCGTTTACTGCCAATATTTTTAATTAAATCATGCTGTAATGTACTAAACGCATTTGTTGATGTTACAACCGCTCGTTCATTATTCGTATACAGAAGTCCGTTTTCTTGAGAAATGTGCAACAAATCATTTAATATGATCTCACCATTTGTTTTCATCCGAACGCTCCTTCACTATCCCATTTTAACTATTATTGTAAAATAATCTTTAGCGTTCCTATCTTTTCAATTGTAATCTCTATGACATCACCAGACTTTAACCACTGTTGTTCTTTCTCTGGATAGCCAATAATAACTCCTTCTGGTGTCCCAGTAAAAATAAGATCACCAGGCTTTAAAGTCATATGCTCAGAAATATAGCTAACAATTGTAGCACAATTAAAAATCATATGTTTTGTATTAGATGATTGGCGAATGACACCATTTACTCTCGTCTGGATTTCCAAATTTGTTGGGTCAAGTTCATCTGCTGTTACCACACATGGCCCAACAGGAGCAAAACCATCAAGGGATTTCCCAAGCAACCATTGACTTGTAGTAAACTGTAAGTCTCTTGCAGAAAAATCATTACCCACACTATAACCAAATACGTAAGATAATGCTTCTTCCACCGTAACATTTTTAGCTTCTTTACCAATTACAATAACTAACTTCGCTTCATAATCAAATTTTTCCGCATTTTTAGGAAGGGTAAACGCCTCATTATGAGCTGTCAATGTACTATTAAATTTACTAAATAGAACAGGCGTTTTCGGAATTTCCTTTACTTTTGCTTCCTCTACATGACTAAGGTAATTTAATCCCACGCAAATAATTTTTTCAGGATCTACTACACTAGGTAAATATTCAAGTAATTCTTCATTTTCATATTGAAATGAACTGTTTTCTTTTATACGTTCTACTAACTGTTTTATATTCGTTAGATCACTATTTTGAATTATATCTATCATATTATCAGGAACATCTACTTGTAAATGCTGTCCTGCTTCTTTGAGGTTAATAATACCTTGGTCAATCTTTACAATTTCCAAAACCATTCAAATGCATCGCAACAAATAGAAAATTACAAAAATTAATATCCTTTTAGCGCTTCCAGTATCCAAGCTTTTCTGAAATAAGTTCACCCGCACGGATCAAATCCTTTAATAATATGTTAATTCGTTGATTTGTCATACGTACACTTGGCCCTACAATATTAATTGCAGCTACTACATTTCCTGTGTGATCTCTGATGGGAGCAGAAAAGGATGTGACGCCCTTTCGAAATTCTTCCCTACTGATCGAAAATCCATTTTTACGAATAATCGACAATTGTTTTTTAAATATTTCAGGACTAGTAATGGTATAATCCGTAAATTTATTTAAACCTCCGAGAATGATCTGTTCTACAAAACTTTCACGACTATATGCAAGGAGGAGCTTACCTGAACTTGTACAATGAGCATAATTATGTAAGCCAGGATAAGATACTAAATTAATAGATTGATCACTTTCCTCTTTGCATAAATACACTACCTTATCGCCTTGGAATATAGCAATATGACTTGTTTCTTTGCTTTTTTCTGCTAGACTTTTAATGATAGATTGAGCTTCGGTATATATATCGAGGTTTCCAAGAACGATAGAACTTAATTCTAATACCGAAACACCTAATTCATATTTATTCGTTTCTTCATTCTTTCTAACAAATCCTTCAGAAGCAAGAGTCGCTAAAATTCTTTGAACACTACTTTTCCCCATGTTAAGTTCTGAAGCAAGTTCACGAACTCCTTTTTGAGGCTTTCCCATTTCAAAAGCTCGTAAAATTTTCAACGTATTTTTTACCGAGGAAAGATGATTTGTATTTTCCGTTGTTGGCATATTCTAAACCTCCTCAAAATCCTTACTAGAAAAATTTTTATATAACACTGGGGAGTGCCGTCTACTTTTTTCAAACAGAGCGAGCCCCAATATTATCGCCAATGTCCGTTGCCCAGTGTTAAGGAAACTCCTATCAAGCCACACATTTTCAGCCCCTATTCGTTACACTGAGTTATAAAATATTATATAGCAAAGTCCATGTTAACGCTTTCATTTTATTGAATTACTAAGGGAAACCTAGTTGCTGTTCTCGTTGTTACATGGATTACAGAACTTTTCAATTCCCAAAACCAATGAATCGTTATAACCCCTTAAAAACTAAGTTCTAATCATACAATAAATTATAGAGTCTTGAAAATGATGATACAACTGTTTTGTCCCTTTATAATGGACACTCTAATATTAATTATGATTTAAAAGAAAAAGGCTATGCTGATAACACCCTTGATGGTGTCCATCGATTTTAAAAAGTGATGAAGTTGGAACAAATAAAAAAGATCCTCCTAAATATCTAGAAAAGGAAAACTTGCTCATTTTTTAAATACTGCTCATAAGCAGGTATTTGCCATGGATTACTTAGTTTTTCTCACCTTATCTTATACGGGAATGCGTGTGGATGAATTGGCTAGAAATTGGAAAAAAGTTTACTTTGATCAACATACCACCAATACTATTAACTACCAGCTCGTTACTCCCAAAGACGAAAAAAATTTAAGTGTACCATTTGTAGATCCAGAAGTTATAAACCAGTTCAAAAAACATCTTTTTGCTAAAAATAAAAAAAATGCGTTATCGTGATACTTAGTGTGACAAGGGATTTGTCTTTGCAAAAGACAAACGTAACCCAGGATAAACTGTTGAAAATTGAATGCGAAGATTATTATAGTTAGCAAATTTAAATCAAAGTCTAACACCACATTCACATCGGCATACTCATACGTCTTTACTAGCAGAGGCTAAGTTGGGCTAGAACAATTCATGGAACGGCTCGGTCATTCTGATGATCAAATAACAAAAGACGTATATCTACATGTTACACAAGATGAAAAAAAGAAGCCTCTCTAAAGTTCGTTAAACTTATGAGAAGTCCTCCGTCAATTTACCTCAATGTTAACATTGTTATCAAAAAAAATTTCCACACATAAGTGACAAGGTTTTCTATATTTCGGTATATCTATTTGTATTTTACACCATTCTAGCGACAATTTCTTTTTTACGTTCTGCTCTTTCTTTCTCACTCATTCTAGGGCAACTATAACATTTTGTTGTTACCCCCACTGTTTGATAATATAAACAGCACGATGGCTTCATCCGAATCATCACGCCCTCCTCTCTTGGACTTTCGATCATACGAAATTGGATGTCCAATGGATTCTTCTTTAAACCAAATAGAGAAGGTTCAAGTTCTTTTGTTACATATTTAAAATCTGCTTCTAGTTTCTGTTTTTCTATTATTGTTTTTGATTTTTGTATTACCATATCATGTCCGTAAAATAAGCCAATCGAAAGCTGACCGTATAAGCTAGTTACATTTACTGCAGTTGCATCAGTTAGAAGGTTAATGGTTGGAATTACATTTTCATAATAAAGTTTTTCAGTAACTAAGTTTCTCCAAGTTCCTTTCGTCTTTGGTAACGGTGTTTCTTCTAGATCTAGTAAACGAAAACATATACCATAGGAGTTTTTTACCTTATTATAATACATTTGTAATTCTACATTAGACAACGAACTATTATACGTAGTGTCATAGTTTGCTAAAATGTATTGAAGCCCTGATAAAAACCACCCGTAGGCGCTACAAAAATAGGTTGCTGCTACATCATCAGTTAATGCTTTAATTTTCGGTTTATATAAGTCAATAAACTCACGTAATCGCTCTTTTTCCTGTAACTGTAAAAGCGTAACAGAATATAATTTTCCAGGGTGATCAGAAAACCGTATACAATAAAAGTTTTCTTCAATAAAATTAAAATCAACGGCAACCACAAGCAACATCTCCTTAATGAATGTAAAAATCATTCTTATTTAGAAACTCTTAATAACTATACAGACTTTTTTGATAAAGCTATGGTGCAATGGAACTTACCACTTCTTCTTGTTCATTCACTTTTTGTGCATAAACTAGCTGCTTATATACTCTTCCCTGCTTCATCAATTCCTTGTGACTACCTTGTTCTACAATCTGACCTTTATCCATCACAAAAATAAGATCTGCATTTTTAACTGTTGATAGCCGATGGGCAATAACAATGGTTGTTTTTCCCTCTCTTATCGTATCAATACTGTTTAAAACGCGTCTCTCTGTCTCTAAATCTAGTGCTGATGTTGCTTCATCAAGGAGTAATACCTCTGGGTTATGAAGAATCGATCTTGCTAAAGCGAGGCGCTGTCGTTGTCCCCCAGATAATGTAATTCCTCGCTCCCCAACTTCGGTATCATACCCACATGGAAGAGCTTGAAAAACATGGTCAATATGAAGTGCCTTACATACATCGATTACTTGTTCTTCCGTAATGTCTTCTCGACCTAATGTAATGTTCATTCTAATCGTATCTGGAAATAAATAGGGCTCTTGAAAGACAATATCAACCCGTTTTTGCCAATCCTTTCGTCTTATTTCTGATAAAGTCATTCCGTTTACCGTTATTTGTCCCTCAGTTGGTTCAAAAAAGCGAATTAGGAGCTGAGCAATCGTTGATTTTCCTCCGCCACTCGTCCCGACAAATGCTATTTTTTTCCCCGCAGGAATGTGTATACTTAATTGCTGTAATACATATGGCAATCCTTCACCATAAGAAAAGCTCACCTTCTTAAAGTCTATCTTTTTTATCTCATCATGTAAGACGAATTGTCCGTCATCCATTTGCTCTTTTTCCATCATTGTCCTGATCCGTTCTACATAACCGAGATGTTTTGCAATATCCATTAAGTTTTCAAACAACAACTGATACGATTCCATGAAGCGATTGGTAAACGCATATAAAACTACAAACATCCCGAGTGTCATTTGATCAACGAGTACTAAATAACCACCAAAACCTAGGACAATTAGGATGACTCCCCATTTTATTGGTTCACTGACAAACAACTGCTTATTTAAGAGCTTTCCTTGCCCCATCACTTGGGAAAAATACTGTTCAAACTTCTGATCATAACGCTTTTTTTCCCAGTCCATCTGATGAAAAGCCAGCACCTCTCGCGTCGATGAAATTCCTTCCTCGACAACAACAAGATGTTCACTTTTTTTATCCTGTACCTCTTTACTCACTTTTTGAACCTTTGGCTTAAAATAATAAGCGATAAACCCGTACAACACAGAAACGATACTAATAAATAGAACCAATAACCAATTGGCACTACCGATTAGGTAAATTAAAAAAATCAGTGACGCAATATCTGCCAGGATCGATGGCAGGTTTGTCGTAATAAATTTCGCAAGCGAAGGAATATCACTTGAAAAATAGTGTACATATTTGGCCACGCGTTCTTTTTGTAACTCTTGGATAGGCAGCTTGTGAATAAACTCCATAAAATCACTCGAAAGCTTACTATTTACCCTTTTCGTCGGACCTACATAGGCAAAACCCCCAAACACATGTGCCAACACATGAACGATAACAACAGCACTAAACAGAAGCATAATCGGTAAAAGCAATTCATACTGTTCTGCTACAAAAATTTCGTCAATGATCTTCTGCTGAATACTAATAATACCGATATAGCTTACGTTCATACTGATAAAAATCACTGTCGTAAGAAGTATCGACCGTTTAACATGTTTAGCATATGCCAACAGCCACCTTACATTAGCCAACCTGCTTCCCTCCCTTAACCAACTGATACAGGAAGCCTTGTCTTTCTAGTAACTCCTCATACTTCCCTTCTTCTACGATTTGGCCTTGATCCATGACAACAATACGATCAAAGTCTTCAATTGTCGAAAGGCGGTGGGCCACAGCGACTGTCGTTCGGCCTTGTAACAGATTATCGATCGCACGTTTCACCTTTTGCTCACTTACATTGTCAAGGGCTGAGGTTGCTTCATCGAGTACAATAATCGCAGGATTTTTAATAAACATACGAGCAATCGCAATCCGCTGCCTTTGACCACCCGATAGCTTATACCCACGTTCCCCTACTTCAGTTTCATAGCCATCTGGAAGCGCTGTAATAAACTCATGAGCATGAGCAGCCTTTGAAGCCACATATATTTGCTCGTCTGTAGCTCTAGGATTTCCAAAACGAATATTTTCTTTAATGGACGTTCCAAATAAATACGTCTCTTGAAACACAAAACCAATGGAATGCCGTAATGAACTGAACGACAATTTCTTAAGTGGGATTCCGTCTACTAATACTTCACCGCCTTCTGGATCGTAAAAACGTCCAATTAACTTAAGTACCGTTGTCTTTCCACTTCCACTCTCACCCACAAGTGCAATTTTTTCACCAGGCACCACTATCAGAGAAAAGTTATCGACAACCTTCTCGCAGGTTGGATAACTGAAGGAGACATTGCGAAACACCAATTCACCTCTTGCCTTCTCCATTGGTATAACAGAAGCTACTTCTACCACCTCAGGCTTTAACTGCTCTAATTCATAGAGCCTCCTCGCCTGCACCATAATGATTTTCACCTCAATAAGAAGTGTCATGATGAAGGTAACATCGAAGGTTAAAATACCGTAATACAAAGCAAACGTAACAAATTCACCAACCGTTAACTCTCCTGCAGAAACGAGATGAATGCCGTAATAATAAAGAGCTACTGCACCTCCGTAGACAATTAAACGTCGGGGTACCCCTCGCAGCCACGCATAAATTTCCACTTTTCCCCAACTGTTATTAAATCGGTGCAGCTTCTGATGCATCCTTGATAAATCCCAACCTGTTCGCCCGTGAGCTCTAAGTTCTGTTAGTGAGGACATGCTATCATAGTACTTTTTATTTAACTGAACACGATCTTCGGCGTTTTCAATCGTTGAATGGATCGTTCTTTTTTCAAAAATGGGACCGATAAAATAGTACAAAACAAAAATGGGGAGCATCATGATGACCAACTTCATATTTATCGTTAGTAAAATGCTAAAAATAACAATGACAATAAGACTATGTTTTAAAATAGAAGGAAAATACTCACGATACAATTCTTGAATAGCCGTTACTTCTGTGTTTATTAGTGATAGCGATTCTCCTACAGAATGCTTTTCATAATAAGGGAAGCCTAACTTTCTCAGCTTTTGAAAAATAGTCAGCTGCAAATCACGTGCTGCTTTCTCGGTAATGATCCTCTCTAATAAATGACTCCACGCTTTTAGTAGAATGATCATGACGAATACAACTGCCAAACCGCCCAATAACATCCAAAACAAGTAGAGGTCTTTTTCAGGTAATACATGATCAATGAATAATCCAATAACTATTGGAATCGCCATTTCCCCAGCTGTAATCAGTAATCCGATCAACACAAACAAGACTACCTGAAAACGATAAGGTTTAAGAAAAGATAATGTCCAAAGATAAAGTTTAAAAATGTGGCACCTCCTTACTTACACATACACCAGACTAGTGAAATCGTATGTTACGAGTCCACAATAAACAATGGATAAAATTGATTTAAATCATGGATTTTTTTTAAAAAGAATTTATGATTAATGACAATTAATGATTTCTTCGAAGCTAAAATGATTTCATCTTCATCAACGTTTTGCTATAGTTTCTAGCTTTTTCTTAGCTATGAACTTTGCAATATATTATAATATTTTTTTATACTGTACGTTTTGTCTAACTTTTCTTCCATTACCATATGGAATACATAATGGTGTTCCAAATAATGGGTCTGTTCTAATATCACAATTCATATTAAAAACATCTCTTACCATCTCTACTGTAATCACATCTTCTGGTCTACCTTGTGAATATACATTTTTATTCTTTACCGCGACGATGTTATGAGCATATCGACACGCTAAATTTAAATCGTGTAATACCATAACTACCGTACTTTGCTTCTTTTCATTTAAATCAAAAAGTAAATCTAATACCTCAATCTGATGAGACATATCCAAATACGTTGTCGGTTCATCTAGTAATATCGTGTCTGTTTTTTGAGCTAATATCATAGCTATCCACGCTCTTTGTCGCTGACCTCCCGAGAGAGAATCGACTGTCCTAGCTATAAGCTGTTCCATTCCTGTAGCTTTTAGTGCTTGATTTACAATTTCTTCGTCTTCTTTAGACCATTGCTTTAACCAGCTTTGATGAGGATATCTTCCTTGTTTTACAAGCTGTAAAACCGTGAGACCTTCTGGAGCAATCGGACCTTGAGGAAGAATGGCAAGACGCTTAGCAACTTCTTTTGTTGATAAACTTCTAATGCTATCACCAGATAACAATATTTGACCTGACTTAGGCTTGAGAAGGCGAGCAAGTGATCTTAGTAATGTTGATTTTCCACATCCATTGGCTCCAACAAATACCGTTATTTCTCCAATTGGAATTTCAAGATCAAGATCCTTTATTATATTTGCCTCATTATAGCCTAGTGTAAGAGAGCTTACCTCTAACATACTCATCGTCTCAACCCCTTTTTACTGTTGATATCATGTTCCTACATATTTCGGTTTTTATATAATAAATAAATAAAAAATGGGGCACCGATCCCAGAGGTAAATACACCTGCTGGGATATCCATTGGTAAAAAGGCCGTTCTCGCAACAACATCAGCTATCATAACAATCACGCCACCAATTAGTGCTGAAATAAAAACTAGTCCACCAAATAATCTTCCAACTAGTAATCTTGCAATATGTGGAGCAATTAAACCTACAAAACCAATTCCACCTGCATAGGCAACTGCAGATCCTGCTAATGCTACACTAATGAAAAGTAATAGAAAACGTTGTAACTGTACTTTTACCCCTAGCCCTGTAGCGATATCATCACCTAATTCCATGACATTAACAATCCTTGCTAACATGAGTGTAATTGGGAGCAGTATAAGAACCCATGGCAATAACGACAAAACATCCTGCATATCGGCCCCATAAAGACTCCCCGTTATCCATATGTAAGCTTTTGTTGTTGCAACAGTATCACTTGTGACAATCATAAACAGTACCATCGCCTTCGTTGCTGCAGCAACTCCGATACCGATCAGCACTAATCGTATTGGAGTTACTCCTTCTTTCCATGACAATAGATAAATAATAATAGAGACAATTGCCGCTCCACTAATAGCTGCTAATGGTATCCATTTTATGCTTACAGTTCCCAGTAAGAATACGATAAATAGAAGTACTCCTACAGACGCTCCACCTGTAATACCAATAATGTCTGGGGAGGCAAGTGGATTACGAATAATCCCTTGTAAAATCAAGCCTGAAACACCAAGCGCAGCCCCAACTAGAAAAGCAAGTAATACTCTTGGAAGTCTTACTGTATTAAGAATAAAATCATGCTCTCCATTCCCGTAGCCTAATAGGTGTTTTACTACTGCAAACGGTGATATAAAACTACTCCCAACTGATAAACTTAAAATAAAAAGCATTATGGTAAAGAAAATAAAAACCAATGAAATCGCCAATGCTTTTTTATATAATTGAAAGGATAATGATCCTGACTTATTTCTGATTGTTATAAAATTAGTCATTTTTTGTTAACCCCCTACGTGCAATATAAATAAAAAATGGAGTTCCCAAAAGGGCTGTCATTACACCAATTGGCATTTCTTGAGGCATAATAATAAATCTTGCAGCCACATCTGCTAAAAGTAGCAAGCTTGCTCCAAATAAAGCACTAAAGGGGATTACCCATCTATAGTCCGTTCCTATTAGCCCTCGCACAATGTGCGGTACAATTAACCCGATAAAACCGATCGACCCAGCAACCGCTACTGAACCACCAGCTAAGAAAACAACAACAACACCAATCGTCGTTTTAATTAGTATGGTCCGCTGACCTAAACTTTTGGCAATATCTTCACCTGAAACTAAAATATTAATCGATCTACCTAAAAATAATGTTATAAGTCCTGCACCAATAATAAATGGTAATATTGGTAAAATCATATCCATACTTCTTCCAGCAACTGAACCCGCCAGCCAAAATAGAACACTCTGGAGCCCTTGCTCATTAATGACAAGCAACCCCTGTGTAAAGGAAATAAACAAAGCTGTTATTGCAGCACCAGCTAAGACTATTTTAATTGGCGATAAGCCATCCCTTCCAATTGAACCGAGAAAATATACGATAGTAGCTGCTATGCCTGCTCCAATAAAGCCAATCCACATATAATGAACTAATGAGTTAACTGAAAAAAGCGTAGCAGAAGCAACAATAAAAAAAATAGCACCTGCATTAATCCCAAAAATATCTGGTGCTGCAAGAGGATTTCTAGTTAGTGCTTGCATCAATGCCCCTGCAATGGCAAGACTTGCTCCAATCACTGTAGCAATTACTGCTCTTGACATACGAGACGTTGTAATAATCACATGTTCAGCAATCGTTTCATCGTAGTTGAAAAAAGCTTCCATTACCATACTGATTGAAATCGGCGTTTTTCCAAGCATGATACTTAAAATAAAAGAAATAAAAAATATGCAAAGTGCAAGGATTAAACTTACCGTTTTAGGGACTCTAGAAAGTAGATTCGTCATTTTCTTCCTCACTCTATTTCTAATTAATTTTAAAATGTAAACAAGCAAGGATAAGGAGATGTAACTCCTCTCCTATCCTTGCTTACATATTCTCTACTTCTCTAATCCAAATCGATCGTAAATATCATCTAACATTAAGTTTGCAGCTACAATTCCACCAGCCATATTCCAAGTTACTTCATCTACCATATGCACTTGTTCTTTCTGTACAGCATCAAGTTGATTCCATAGTGGATGACTTGTCCACTCTTCAAATGTTTGCTGAACAGCAGGATCGTCTTCGTTAAAAATGTAGAATACGTCAGCATTCATTTCTGTAATACTTTCTTTATCTGTTAACATTGTTACAGCGTCCTCGATTTGTTGATTTTCAGGACGTGTGAACCCAACTTCTTCTAAAATCGAACCAGCAAAACCTGTGTTATAAATTCGAGCATGGTCTGCTCTAAAGTTAAGAATCGATACGTTTATTGGCCAATCGTTACCTAATTTTTCTTGTAATTTTGCAGAAAGGTCAGCTACACGGTTATCCCAATTAATAAGAATTTCATTTGCTTTTTCTTCTTGATTCATTGCTTGTCCCATTAATTCAACAGTCTCTTTAAACATAAATACTGTTTCATGAGTAACCGTTGGTGCAATCTCTGATAATTGCTCATACACTTCTTCATGACGTAATTTTGAAGCAATAATTAAATCTGGATTTAATTTTGCAATTTCCTCTAAATTTGGTTGAGTTTCTAATCCAACAATTTCAACACCTTCTAGATCACTTCTAAAGTATTCATAAAATGGCTGTTGTACCCATGATTCAACCGCTCCAACTGGAGTTATACCAAATGCTACAGCCGCATCTGTTGCGCCTTGATAAAGCGTAACAATTCTTTCTGGTGTTCCTTCAATAGGTGTTGTCCCCATAGCATGAGTAATTTCTCTAACATTCACTACCTCTGTTTCTTCCGTTTCAGGTTCTTCAGCACCTTCATCCTCAACTGATGCTGCTTCGTTTCCGCAACCAGTTAAAATGAACATAAAAACAAAAAGAATGGCAAGTAATGAAAAAATGTTACTTCTTGTGAATAAGTATGAAGCCTGTGTCATAAAACTTTCCTCCTAGATAATATAAACTGATTTAAATTACTACATTAATGATAAGTATTCTCAATTAAATATACCATGGCTTTTTTTAACTTTTTACATGGACAAATCTAACACTTACACTGATTGAAAAAAGAAACCAGACCTTGCAACATATACTTCCGACCAAGTGGTCCAGAAGGTTCCCAATTCAAGCTGTTAGGATAGTAAACTTCTTCATTTTGTACCGCTTTGAGATATTTCCACTCTTTAGATTTTGTTACTTTTAAAACATCTTCTTCTTTACTCCATATAATAAAAAGCCTATCTGGGTTTATTGTAGCAAGTTCTTCTATAGTTACTACCTGAGTCCCTACTTTGGGAACATTAGGATGAGGTTCAAAGCCTAACTTTTGATAAAACAAATCGAGGCAAGCACGGTTATTATAACCATACAACCGAATTTCGTTTGAACGTATCCATAGAAGAGCCCAACCTCTTTTTTTTGTAATCGGGGTTAGAATATTTCTTACTTGACTTTCAAGTTGATTTATTTCTTCTACAATAGTTTCCACACGATCTTTTTTATTTAGCAAAGTAGCAATCTCCCATAAGTATTCATCCCAAGATGACTTTAGAGAAAGCGAGTGTACTAGTGCGTTATGTGACCATAATACAGATTGTTCTTCACCTTGGTGGAGTTGAGTTTTTATTATATAATCGGGCATTGTATTAAGCACTTCTTCTAATTCGAATCTATTTTCAGCATTCAATAGAATAGATCCCTCTAATTCCCCTGCTAGATAAGAAGGTAAGCCATTAGTAGAAGGGAAAAAATTCGGATACGCTGGTGCCGCTACTGGTTGTATTCCTAAAGACAAGAGATGATCTTGTAAAAATAGTTGACTAACAACAGCTACCCTATTATGAGACCTTTTCATAAAAATAGAAGGTGGTATTCCTACTTTCTTTTTAAAGAATCGACTAAAATAAAACTCATCCTGTAATCCTATGTGTTGTGTTACATCTTTTATATTTATCCCTTTATGCTGTATCATTAATTTTTTTGCAAGCTTTATTCTTTCTTCATTTAAAAATTCTTTTGGTGACATTCCAACTTTTTTTGAAAATGCTCTTGTAAACGAAGAAGGTGCCATTCGAGCTTTAGTAGCAAGCTCTTCTACTGAATAGGACACCGATTCTGAAGGGTTATCACAAATAAATGAGATGACTGACTCAATGTCACCCTCTTGCGAATCTTCTGTCAATAAAGATAGTACATTCCATAGTTCAGACATAAATCGACACTTTTGCGAAACAGACATTTCTTTTTGTAAAAGAAGAATATCATGATATAACGGAACCATTTTTGTAGGTGGTTGGTACGCTAACTGAGCTGAGCTTAACTCTGATAACCAACTATAGTTGCTATCATCAATAATCCAAGCTATCCTATACGCAGATAAAAACTTTTCTGAGGATGATGTCAGCATACTTTTTTCTTTAATCCAATAACTTTCCCCCTCTTTGATATAAACGCACCCTTGTTTTGATGAAAGTTGGCCACTTCCTGAAGCTACGTATAATAAGATATACTCGTTATTACATTCATTCAGGACACTTGAACTTTCTCCCTTAATTGTTAATAAAGATACATTTATAGCATCTAATAATCTTAAATATGTAACAGTCATATATATCCCTTCCATGCACTAACGCCATATGTTTTTTTAACCTGTTAAATAATATCCTTTAAACGTAAGTACGCTATTAAAACGGTAATACTTTTAATCGCTTCACATCAATGGGGCTGTTTGCATACGACAAATGGAAAGTGACTATCTAAGTATCTATCTAATATTTCATCTAAACTCCATTTTCATAGCCTCCTAGAAATTAAATTAATATAAAAAATATAGAATAATAAATACTAATAACAACAAACTTAATAAGCGGATAATATACAAATATTTTTCTCCTGGATACATAAGCTACACTCCTCGAAAAATATAGGTTCACCATAGTTGCGGTCAAAGAAAATGAAAATCATTATCATTAAATACTATATTAATTGATAATGATTTTCAATGTCAATAATTTTAATGACATTAACATGAAAAAAGGAAAAAAATTTAAAGACTATTACAGAACTAAGAAGTTAGGTTAAGTGTTAGCATAAAGTGAAACTTCAGTCAGTGGGGGTTTTCTATCTTCCCCCACTGATTGTCAGTAGGGGTCCACACGAGGTGGATCACACAGACGTTGTCACAGACGGGACGGCCTTAGTCTGTATTCCATCATTTCCCAATTAGTCTTTTTTGTTGCCTCAAAGACTTGTAGTGGGAGGTCTTAGCGCCAGTTAAACGGGATAAATCACTCGGGCAAATCTTGACCAGCTCGGTCATATAACGATTAAATTAACAAAAATATGTACCTCCACATTACGCAAGAAATAATAAAAGAAGCTTCCCACAAGTTCAGTGAACTTATGAGAAGCCTCCGTTAATTTTCTTTAATGTTAGCAAGTTCAAGCAAAACGTCTGTTGACGTTGTTCACATTCAACATGGTCTGAGTAGTACCGACGAGGGGAGCTTTGTCCACAACCCATGAGAAATCTGCTTCGGAGATTCACTAGTCTTTATTTAGGAGTAAATTCTCAATTTATTATGATATCGTCCAATTCGTATCACAGAAGGAGAGCCCGAAATAGGGTCTTTTATTACAGTACAATGAAGACCAAAAATGTCTTCAATTAATATGCTTGTAATCACTTTTGATGGCTCGCCTTCTACGACTAGCTTTCCTTTATGAAGCGCAAAGATATGGTCTGCATAACGTGCGGACAAATTGATATCATGAAGAACCATTACAATTGTTGTTCCACGTTTTCGGTTAAGGTCTGTTAGCAGGTCAAGAATTTCGACTTGATAAGTGATATCTAAATAGGTTGTTGGTTCATCAAGAAACAATATATCAGTTTGTTGAGCCAGAGCCATTGCGATCCATACACGCTGTCTTTGCCCGCCTGAAAGCTCATCAATATTTCGATCAGCAAATTCAGTAATATTCATAATGTCCATTGTTTCATTTGAAACCCTCTTCCATAGCCTTGGACACGAGCGACAAGCAAATGTTCTATCCGATAAAAAGTGTGTTTCTTCAATTCCTTGCAATAGTACACCATAAAACAAAACAGCTAAAATCATTAATGGAGAAAAGAATAAGAGAAATTGATGATCGATCACTCTTTTCTGGAGGGGCTAATAGCAATAGAGTAATCCAAGAAGGGGAAATACTCTTTTTTAAAGATAAGAAAGCATAAAATTTTTTCCTTCTCCCATGAAAGCGTACACTTAACTAAGCAAACTGTTGAAGTAATTCTGGTGTTACCATTTTCAGATCCCGTTCTTCCTGTTTTCAAAGTAGCGAAAGATAACTTTACTTACGAGGGGACTGCTTTTTTAGCAATGATAAATTAATAGAAACAGTCACAAGTACCGAAGATCAAATATTTCAACTTCTTGACAATGATCACTATTTGAATTTTTTTCCAATACCCGAATTAGATGTGGTGATTGGACATCTACGCTCAAGAGTAAATGTGGATTTAGATAAAAATCTTTCCCTAGTTACAATAAACGTGAAACTAACTGGAAAAATTGCGGAATATCAAGGTAATAAAAATATACTCAACGGAAATGAACTGATGCAGCTTCATCAGGGAATTGAAACTGAATTAGAAATGAAAACTACGGATCTCATAAAAATAATGCACGAGCTGAATGTGGATCCTCTTCAAATCGGGACACACACCCTTAGCCCCTTTTCCAAACCCATCAGCGAAAAGGTATGGTTAGCCGCTTGGGGAAAAATGAAAATAAAAGTTAATTATCAGCTTTATTTTGAGTCATTACAAAATACTAAAAATAATTATTAAATTATCATGAAAAGAGGATGACCCCCTTGGCCGGAGTCAACCTTAGATTACCAGTTAAAATTTACCTAATCGACTCTTGTTTTACTAAAGGATTCAACCCAGCAGTTTCCATATAATCTTTTCCCCAGTTATACATAGCATCGAGAATCGGCATCAAGCTTCTTCCTTGTTCAGTAAGGGAGTATTCTACTTTTGGAGGAACCACGGGATAGACTTCGCGTTTTACAATCAAGTCTTCTTCCAGTTCTCGCAATTGATTAACTAGCATTCTCTGCGTGATCCCTGGCATAAGAGCTTTCAATTCACCAAATCGCTTCGTCCCCTCTTTTCCTAGATGCCATAGTATAAGCATCTTCCATTTACCACCGATAACGGAAAGAGTTAATTCTTTTTCACAATTAAACATCTTTTCCTGCATTCGTGACATTTCACATCACCTCCATATTTATTATAACCCACAGTATACTTTTTTCACTATATAAAATATAAGTCTGTACTTGTGATATCCTTCCATACATTATATATTAGCAGTGAATATATAATTCTATTCTGCTGTTCAAGAAAGGAGTTAAAGAATGATGGAACAATTTAAAGCATTGATTGTAGATAAAAATGAAAAAGATTTTTCTGTTCAAGTCAAGAATATTACTTTAAATGAGTTACCTCAAGGTGATTTTTTAATCAAGGTTTATTATTCTGCGATTAACTATAAAGACGGTTTAGCTAGTATTCCTAATGGAAAAATCGTCACAACCTATCCCTTTATTCCAGGTATTGATTTAGCAGGTGTAGTCGTATCGTCTCAAGATCCACGCTTCCGCGAAGGAGATGAGATCATAGCAACAAGCTATGAAATTGGGGTATCCCATTATGGTGGTTATAGTGAATATGCCTGCATTCCTGGTGATTGGATTGTCCCTTTACCTGAAAATTTAACGTTGATGGAATCAATGATTTTAGGGACAGCAGGTATTACTGCAGCCCTCTCCATTCAAAGGTTAGAAGATAACGGTTTATCGCCAGAAAAGGGCAAAGTCCTTGTCACTGGAGCTACTGGTGGGGGAGGAAGTTTAGCTGTTTCGATGCTATCGAAAAGAGGATACGAAGTTGTCGCTAGTACGGGTAAAATTTATGAGTATAGCTTTTTACATAAGCTTGGTGCAAAAGAGATTATCTCTCGTGAAGATGTCTTTAACGGTAAAATTAAACCCCTTGATAAACAAATTTGGGCTGCGGCGGTTGATCCAGTAGGGGGAGAGACACTTGCATCCATCTTAAGTAAAATCCAATACAATGGTTCTGTTGCGGTGAGTGGCTTAACTGGTGGAGGAAGCGTTCCAACCACTGTATTTCCATTTATTTCACGTGGCATAAACCTTCTCGGAATCGATTCTGGTATAAAAAACTGTCGAACCCGTACCAAGCCCCAAACCCATGCCATCTTTAACAAACTCTGCTGCTTTTTCACCGACTATTTTTTTATCAACCATTTTGACCCCCATCATAACTAGGTCCTTTCTTTTTCATAAAGCATACTTATCATTGATCTAATTCTTTGCCAAACTTTCATGATCAGTGGCAGAGGGAGGTTGTTCCATCCATCCCTTTTCTATTAATAGATTTAGACCATCTTCAGCAATTAAGGCAATTTCGGTATTCATTCGTGCGTAATTTGCCGTTAAGTCTCTTCTTTGTCCCATTGATAATGCCTCACTATAATAAGCAATTGCTGCAGAAAGCAGTGTCACTATATGAAATAGCATAAGTTTATCTGAAAAGGGTGGAACTGTTGAATCTGTTACTTCTGTTTCAAATAACTTTGGAACATGAAGATTCTCCTCTTTTAACATTGCACTTAGAATATCAAAGTGTTTAATACAAAGCTTACGAGCACGTTCCATATAATCTCGTACCTCTTTAGATTGACAAACTTGACTGAATCCTAACTCCAATACCATTTTCACCATTGTTTTCTGCATATTAAGATGCACACCACTGATTTCAATTGCGTTAATAGGTCTACGTTTCCCGAACAAACCAGTTAAATAATTTTGCTTCCTAACAAAATCAATCTTTTGTTGATTGTTTAAAGTAGGAGGTTTGTTAATAATTCCCTTATTTAAGGAAACACTAGTTACCCTATCATATAGTTCCAATGATTGCGAAGTACATTCAATAAAGTATTTTCTGACATCCTCTCGTATACAAACACTAGTGGCAAAAGCATATCTCGTCAAACCATGAATTGTAATAATATGTAAATAAACAATCTTAAATGTATCAGTAAATAAACAAGGAGCGTCTACTATGACATCTTCGTCTGTAAAGCCTATTGGAATTGGAAGATTTTCTAAGGATAAGAATTGCTTCGTTTTTTCTAAATGAGTTTCTGATAATTCTAAGGCAAATTCCAGTAAATCGCGAATATCTTCATCCTTTACGTCATGTAACATATAGCGAAGAATACATCGTGACAAACTGTCATTAACATACTGTGACCAAATGACAGCATTTTCTGATGCATTAATTTTTGTATGGTGATTAACTTGTTCCATTTTATCATCCCTCCTAGCTATTATAGATTAGGATAACCATTTACATTAATTTTATTTGTTAAATGTTCCTGGCAAGATATATATATTATCGTTTTCTTACTCATGTTTATTAGGGAATCTTATATGATTGGAAAAGTTAAACATATTTTCTTGATAGGAAGATGCATTATAGAAATAGAAGCAGATGTTAAATAGGAAATTCATACCGTTTGAGATTCCCTATTTAACTTTTCTAAAAAACATACTCTTTCGGAAACTAGTGAGTCTCTCAACACGAGCACTTATGTCTTCTGTTGTGATTTCAAGTAATTTCTCCAGGAACCTTATTGTTCCTATTATATTTTCCTCCGTTTTAACGTTTTCCATTTTCTTATCAGCTATCAAATCATTAAGAACTTTTCTGAAAGCATTGCTTTTTATTAGTCACTCTCCAATCAGTTCCTTTGTTGCAGATCTTTCAAATTCATTTTTCACAGCAAATAAACTTTCTCTTTTTGTTTCTATTATAGTAATAGCATTTAAATCAAAATTCATACGCATCTTAAAATATCTCTTTTCACATTATAATAATTTTCATTTCTTAACCGAAAATACTCTACATCTATAGTGATTTCGTAAAAAGAAGCTGTCTCTGTAACATATTGAATGTCTTTCACTTCAACATTTTTCAATAGATCTAGATAAGTTTCTATACCATACTGAGTATTTATCATTTTTGCATCCAATACATTCATGAACTTCACATCCTTTTCTACCATCATATTCATTGTTTTCATTACCATTTCACAAATAATGAGCTATTTTTCTTTCCTATTTTTACTGACTCTTTTTCTATTAAATGTGACAGATGTATTTCTGTTAGTTCTTTTCAACAACATGTCCACCAAATTCGTTTCTTAATGCAGCTACCACTTTACCTGTAAAAGTATCGCTGTCTAATGAACGGTAACGCATCAAAAGAGACATTGCGATAACAGGAGTGGCTGCTTGTAAATCTAAAGCTGTTTCAACTGTCCATTTCCCTTCACCAGAAGAGTGCATAATCCCTTTAATTTCATCTAGCTTTGCATCTTTTGAAAATGCACGTTCAGTCAACTCCATGAGCCATGAACGAATAACTGAGCCGTTATTCCACACTCTAGCCACTTTTTCGTAGTCAAAATCGAACTTGCTTTTTTCTAATACCTCGAATCCTTCACCAATCGCTGCCATCATACCGTATTCAATTCCATTGTGAACCATTTTTAAAAAATGACCGCTCCCTGCTTTACCAGCATAGATAAATCCGTTTTCGACAGCTGTATCCTTGAAAATAGGTTCCACGATGCTCCAGGCTTCAGGGTCTCCACCAATCATATAACATGCTCCATTACGAGCACCTTCCATTCCACCAGAAGTACCGGCATCCATAAAGTGAATTCCTACTTCCTTTAGCTGGTTATATCGGCGAATGGATTCCTTATAGTGAGAATTTCCAGCTTCAATTACGATATCTCCAGTGCCTAATAATGGTGTCATTTCATCAATTACTGAATCTACCACAGCATGAGGAACCATAATCCATACAACTCTTGGTTTTTCTAATGATTCAACAAGTTCTTATAAATCAGATGTACTTTGAGCACCGTATTTCTTCATTTCTTCAACGGCACTTCCATTTACATCGAAAGCTACTACTTCGTGCTTGTTTTCAATTAAATTTTGACCTAAGTTTAATCCCATTTTTCCTAAACCAATTAATCCAACTTTCATGTTCATTTCCTCCTTAATAATCTAAAAATATTCTTCACCTTTTATTACTACCACCATTTATATCCTTCCTCTGCCAATAATTGATGGGAAGCATCTGGTCCCATTGACCCGGATGGATATAATTGAAGGGGAATTGTATTTTCCTCAAAAGCCTCTAAGATAGGCTGTACCCATTTCCAAGACAACTCCACTTCTTTCCAATGTGCAAAGAATGTTGAGTCGCCACGCATTGCATCGTAAATTAAAAGCTCATACGCTTCAGGAACATCCGTTTGCTTAGCAGAAAAATCAACATTGACTGGTTCGATTTTTCCATTGTTTAATGGGTTTTTACTATTTAATTGTAATGTAACACTTTCGTTTGGATTGATTTCAATCACTAAAAGATTTGGCGCAGTTTCTTCTTCTTGAGTCCTATACAAATCCTTTAAAGTATTTTTGAATTCAATCACAATTCGGGTGGATTTCTCTGTCATTCTTTTTCCTGTACGGATATAGAAAGGAACCCCTCTCCAAAAATCATCATCCACACATAGACGGGCAGCCACAAATGTGTCATTTAAAGAAGAAGGAGCAACTTCAGGTTCTCCTGTATACCCAACAACTGGTTTACCTTGGATTTCACCAGGACCATATTGACCTCGAATCACATGATGCACCACATCCTCTTTCTTTAATGGACGAAGTGATTCTATTACTTTTCTCTTTTCATTGCGGATCTCTTCTGCACTAATTTGTTTTGGCAGCTGCATTGCTGTCATCATCAACATTTGCAGCATATGATTTTGAAACATGTCGCGAATAGCCCCAGCTTGATCATAATAACCAGCTCTCTCTTCAACCCCAACTGTTTCGCTTGCAGTAATTTGCACATTTGCAATGTATTGGTTGTTCCATAATGCTTGAAGCACTGGATTTGCAAATCCTAACGCTTCCAGGTTTTGTACCATCGGCTTTCCAAGATAGTGGTCGATGCGAAAAATTTCTTCTTCATCAAAAGCTTTACTTAGTTTATCGTTTAATTCTTGAGCTGATTTTAAGTCATGTCCAAACGGTTTTTCGATAATTAGACGTTTCCAACCTTTAGTAGAACCTAGACCACTCTCTTTAATGTTGAAAGCAATCACATTAAAAAACTCTGGAGCAACAGATAGGTAGAACATACGATTTTCTGGAATATTCAATTCTTCTTCACGTTGTTTAACGAGTTCAAGTAATCCTTTATATCCTTCAGCCTTGATAGCATCTACTTGGCTATACCGAAAGGCACGGATAAACACTTCAAGGTTTGAATCGTCATTTAGTGATCGTCTAGAAAATGTTTTTAAGGAATCTTCCACATGGTTTTGGAAATCAGTATCTGATAAATCTCCTCTGCCCACCCCAATAATTGAGATGGGCAGAGGTAATTTTTGATCCAAAAATAAATTATATAGAGCTGGGAATATTTTTCTTTTTGCTAAGTCCCCTGTCGCCCCAAATAAGACAAATGTCATTGCCTCCATTTTACATACCTCCAAAATTAAAAATTTCACTTATGCCTTTCTTAAAAAACTACTATAACTCTTGATAGCCAATCCCTGGCTTAGCCATATTTTTATTTGAACCTGCTTGGACCGTAATAATGATGTCCCTAAAATGCGAATGACCACATTTTGGACAATAACCATTATTCGATGTGAAGGTTAGGCATCTTGAACAAACTTTGTGATGCTTTGCATGTAACCCGAACATACTATTCACCCTTACAATCTAGTAAACTGAATGCGGAAGAACAGATGACTGATCAATAACCACAGTATTTCGTGAATCCAATGTTTCAACAAGATGTAAGTATAATACCTACATTTTTTAAATGGAAGTACGCACTTTTTATTTAAATAGTGATAAAAAAATAACATAATAACAAAATGTATACTATAGGAAATAAACTCATCTATTTTTGTGTTAAATAAATTAAAAAGCCAGGGTGAGCTTCCTCTCCCTGGCCACAAAAATATATGTGATATAAATTTGTTGAGAACAGTATTCTTTATGTGTTGCAGCTTTTGGCGTAATAATCGAGCTATCTAAACCGGATGTCTCACAAACATAAGAAGCCTCCATAATTGCATTAGGATCAACTGACAATATAATCCTTTTTAATTTCGAATAAATTAATGGATTGGTTATACAATAGATTATTTTCTTCTTTTTACTTAAAAATCCACCTTCACCATAATACTCATATTTAATTCTTTGATTATCCTTTCACCAATTTCGTCCGATTTTTCTGTAATGATCATGACAGATTTCCCATGATTAAATCCATCCAAAACATAATTATGCATTTTTGCAACAATATAATACACGGCAAGTGACAGCATGTCTTTTTCTAGTGAAAAGACACAAGCGGCAATATTAATAATTACAACATTAACAGCTAATAAGAATGTGTCAATCTGTATTCGATGATGCCGGTTAAACCATATAGCCAGCATTTCAATTCCATCGATGGCCCCTCCGCTTTTTACAACAATTCCTACCCCTACACCTAAAATTACTCCACCGTAAATAACAAGAAACACATCCGATTGTGTAATAACAGGCATGGATTCAAAAAGAACTAATCTAAAAGAAGTAATGATGTTTGCATACGATGTTCTAATCACAAATGTTTTTCCGACTACTTTAGCTGTAAAGAGTAAGATAGGGATATATAAACCTAATAAAAAGTGCAAATATTGGTAAGCCCCACATGGCATTTGCCATAATTGATAAGGCAGTTACCCCATCATCTACCAGCCCATTTGGCGCTAATAACATTTCTAATCCCATTGCTACAATAGCCGCTTCTACTGTTAAAAGAATATAATCAAAAAATTTATTCATTCAATCCCCCAGTTAGAAATGTCTTTATTAATAAGAGATTTTTATAAACAACATCAACAATGACAATTTGGGCAAGTATCAAGCAACTTATACAGAAAATTGGCCATGCGAATTGGTGCATTGTTTCTTTTAAAGTTAATAGTAAGACTATATAAGCGGTTTGTCTTATAGTATACTTTTTAACACTATGTAAAATAAAAGTGCGTACTTTTAATGTTAAAACATACGTTGTATACTTGCAATTGTTCAGTGAGAGGACATGATATTCCTTATGGCTCGCAGGTACTGATAAAGCACTATAAGGATTATATTACCGTAAAAGTATTATTACACTTTGGAGACATTATCACTGTACAACAATAAAAAAATTATAGGAGTGAATATAGATGGAATTACAATTAGCATTAGATTTAGTAAATATCCCAGAAGCAATTGAGTTAGTTAAAGAAGTGGAGGATCACATTGATATCGTTGAAATCGGTACACCGGTTGTAATCAATGAAGGTCTTCATGCTGTAAAAGCAGTTAAAAAAGAATTCCCTAACTTAAAGGTATTAGCAGACCTAAAAATCATGGATGCAGCTGGTTATGAAGTAATGAAAGCTTCTGAAGCAGGTGCTGATATCATCACAATTCTTGGAACTGCTGAAGATATGTCAATCAAAGGTGCTGTTGAAGAAGCGAAAAAACAAGGTAATAAAATCCTTGTTGATATGATTGCTGTAAAAGACCTTGCTGGACGTGCAAAAGAAGTGGACGCTATGGGCGTTGATTATATTTGTGTTCATACTGGCTATGATCTTCAAGCAGTTGGAAAGAACTCTTTTGAAGATTTACAAACCATTAAAGGTGTTGTAAAAAATGCTAAAACCGCAATCGCAGGTGGTATTAAGTTAGACACACTTCCAGAAGTCATCAAAGTACAACCAGACCTTGTCATTGTAGGTGGCGGGATTACTGGACAAGCTGATAAAAAAGCTGCTGCTGCCAAAATGCAACAAATGATTAATCAAGGGTAATTCAGATCATGAATACAACTCAATACCTAGCTGAAATCATAAAAGAGTTAAATCGCACCGTAGATTTAATTTCGAATGATGAAGCTGAAAAATTAGTTAATGGGATTCTTGAATCAAAAAAAATCTTTGTTGCTGGCGCAGGTAGATCTGGATTTATGGCCAAATCATTCGCCATGCGAATGATGCACATGGGGATAGATGCCTATGTGATTGGCGAAACCGTAACCCCTAACTTTGAAAAAGATGACATCTTAATCATTGGATCAGGTTCAGGAGAAACGAAAGGTTTAGTTTCCATGGCTGAGAAGGCAAAAAGCATTGGTGGGACGATTGCAGCTGTTACCATTTTCCCTGAGTCCACTATTGGACAATTAGCGGATATCACAATTAAGTTGCCTGGCTCACCTAAAGATCAGTCGGAGAGTGATTTTAAGACGATTCAACCAATGGGCTCATTATTTGAGCAAACACTTTTACTATTTTACGACGCTGTGATTCTTCGGTTCATGGAGAAAAAAGGTTTGGATACCAATAAAATGTACGGTAGACACGCCAACTTAGAATAATATATTATTCCTCGAGTTCTAAATAGGAAAGACCGTAAGCTGTTTCCATGCAAGATTGCGGTCTTTCTGTTAGAATGAACTACTTCAATTTGTAATAATTTTAGGAGTGATAAAATGATTTCTTTAAATGGAAAAACTGCAATAGTTACTGGCGCAGGAAGAGGCATTGGACGTGCTACTGCTATCGCCTTAGCAAAAGAAGGCGTTCATTTAGGCCTAATCGGCTTAAATATGTCTAATTTAGAAAAGGTAGCTGCTGAACTAGCACAATTTGATGTAAAGGTTTCTGCAGCAACAGCAGATGTGACCGATCTTGAGTCCGTTACCCATGCTGTTGAACAGATCAAATCAGACTTAGGCCCAATTGATATCCTAATCAACAATGCTGGTGTTGCTAAATTTGGTGGGTTCCTTGATCTAACACCAGAAGAATGGGAAAAAATCATCCAAGTCAATTTAATGGGTGTGTATAATGTAACAAGAGCAGTATTACCAGGAATGATCGAAAGAAAATCAGGAGATATCATCAATATCTCTTCATCTGCTGGCCAAAAAGGTGCTCCTGTTACAAGTGCTTACAGTGCTTCTAAATTCGCTGTTTTAGGGCTAACAGAATCACTTATGCTAGAGGTAAGAAAACATAATGTCCGTGTTACTGCTTTAACACCAAGTACGGTCGTTACAGATTTAGCCATTGATACAAATCTTGTTAAAGGCAATGAAGAAAACGTGATGCACCCAGAAGACCTTGCAGAATTAGTTGTGGCTAGTTTAAAATTTAATCCAAGAGTATTCGTTAAAACAGCTGGATTATGGTCAACAAATCCATCATAAAACGAAGCAGATCCAATGGGGTCTGCTTCTTTAGTTCGTACAAAACACTCTTATATGTATCAGTGATACAAGGACATTACTTTCTCTAAATCAACAATTAACTGGTTAACTTCATTCTGTGCTAAGCGTACAAGCATTTGATCGTATAAAGTAATAATTTGTCCATCCTCTTCATGCTGATGTTTTTTTAAATAATGATAAATATTATTTAACTGGTCTTCATTAAGGACCGACTCTGTTTCGAAATTCTTAACTTTCTGTAAGGAAAATTCATTGATAGTCGAATCAAATTCACCTGCAATAATGTTCCCTTTCACGAACATCCTCTCACTCCTCAAAGTCAGTATAGGATAGTTTTCCCACATAATATGTTAAAAAATCTTTACTCCTCAAATTTAAAGAATATGAGGGCTTTTCAAATGTTTGATTTATACCTTAGCCTCAAAGATTAAAGGCTTCTTTTTTGTTTTTTTATTAAATGTGATGATAAAAGAGGTTCAATGATTTAGTTTACTTTTAACATTTATCGTTCCCTTATGGTTCTGAATAATTTTATAACTGACCATAAGGCCAAATCCATTTCCATTATGTTTGGTAGTGAAAAAAGGTTCCCCCAATCTTTTAACCTGTTCCTCCCCTATTCCTACCCTTCATCCTTGATTTTTTAATTAATATATGATGAGCTGTCGAATCAATGGAACATAGATATTACCATCAGTGGGCATCGCCTTTATGGAATTTTTAATTAAATTTATAAAAACCTGTTTTAACTGATTTTTTCCCCAGTAAAAACGATATCCTCTGAAGGAAATTCATATTTAATTCGTACATTTTTCAATAAGGCTTCGGGCTCGAGAAAGGAAATCACACTGCTTAAAATATTTTTTACATCGAATACACTGAAATAAACCGAGTAAGGTTTAGCAAAAACCATAAATTCATTTACAATAAAACTTATTCTTTCTATTTCATCTAAAATCGTTTCGAAAATTAGGGCACTTTTCCATTTTCAGTAAGGAGTTGTACAAATCCACGAATGGTTGTCAATGGATTTCTTATTTCATGAGCAATGCAGTCAATTCACCAATCATAAATAACTTCTCGGTCTTACTTAGCGTTTCTTCTGTTGATTTCTTTTCAGTAATGTCATACTGTATACTAATATATTGATACCGGTCCCATTGTCATCAAGACCGTACAAAACAGAATGGCAAGGCTGCTTAAAATTGCTGGCTAAAATCCTGAGTTAACGCCGCATTCTTTACGCCATACACATACATCGCTTCTTGCTGAGGCTGGTGTCTCACTTGAACAAATCGTGGACAGGTTGGGGCATTCCGATGACCAAATCACGAAAAATGTTTATCTCCATGTAACCCAAGAAATGAAAAAAGAAGCTTCTCAAAAGTTCAGTGAACTTATGAGAAGCCTCCGTTAATTTCCTCAATGTTAACAAAATGTTAGCATTTTGCTTTCACATTACATAGAAACCTTAACTTTCAAGGGTTTCAGGGGCAGATTACATCATGCCCCCTAAGGTGAGAGTGTGTAATATCTTACACATTGTGTGCAAAAAGTGCGGTATATCAGGAGTTTGTTAATCCCTGTCTGTAACATCTTTAACGTGATTTAATAGTTATTCACTGGATTGCGTTAGCAATTTGTTAGCAATTTGAAGCATACAGTCAGTTTCCAGTGTACTCATACTCAACACAGGCGTTAGTGTATCAGAAACCAATCGTATTTTCATTTACTTTCCGAAATGGGGAGACGACGTTAAATTCACAGTTGCGAAGATTGTTGAGGATACTTTGCAGCCTTATCCTAGTTTAGAAACCAATTTGGGTAATCAAGGTAATATCATAATGTCTTTTATCAGTGTCCAAAGTGTTATTACGGATGGAAGGGGAACATTTTGGGTATTAGATACAGCAGCACCGAATTTTTCTGAACCTATTAAAGGAGAGGCAAAATTAGTCGCTGTTGATTTAAAAACCAATACAATAAGAAAAGTATATACCTTTACAGAAGATGTTGTCCTGCCAACAACTTATCTGAATGATGTCCGTTTTGATTTGCGTGTTGGAAAAGCGGGTTATGCATATATAACAGATTCATCTTCCCAAGAACCAGGAGCTATTATCGTTGTAGATCTAGAAAATAGAAACGCGTTTAGACGGCTAAATGGAGCAAATTCAACTTCACCCGACCCTTATTTTTTACGAAAAGTAGAAGGTGAAATTTTGATGAACCGAAACAAAGATGGCTCAACATCTCCATTTAGATTAGCGTCTGATGGTATAGCGATTTCTCCAGATGGAAAGATTTTATTTTATTGTCCACTTACCAGTCGGCATTTGTATTCGATCTCAACAGAAGCTCTAAGAGACAGAACGATACCTGACATGGGTTTACTTTATCAGGTGGAGTACTGGGGAGAAAAAGGTGCGTCTGATGGAATGATCACTGGGGCAAAAGGAACCATTTATGCCGGAGACTATGAAAACAACAGAATTCGAAAGATATTGCCGAATGGCATAATGGAAACAATCGCCCATGATCCAATACCTCTGTTGACATACACATTCAATCGCCTCTCTCTTTGTCTATCCTCTAAAATTTTTATATAATGTCCAAAGGCATTTTTCTAGTCGGTTGCGGAAATACTTCATCAAGTCTATTTAAATCCTCTTTTGTTAATTCAATTATAGTAGCTTTTGCATTTGCTAGTACATGTTCTTCTTGAACAGCTTTTGGAATAGCTAGACAATTGTTAGAACGGATTGTCCAAGCGAGAGCAATTTGTAAGGGTTGTACAGCGTATTTTTCTGCAATCTCTTTAATGGTTGGATCCGTTAACAATTGTCTTCTTAATGAACCTCCTTGAGCTAGCGGGCTATATGCCATAATAGGCATGTGATGTTCTCGCTGCCATGGTAAGAGATCATAATCTATACCCCTTGAACCAAGATGATATAACACTTGATTAGTCATACAATTTTTTCCGTCAGTGGTGTTCCATAACTCTTTCATATCATCGGTATCAAAATTGGAGACTCCCCACCTTACTATTTTTTCTTCCTTGCGTAGCTTTTCCATTCCTTCAATGGTTTCTGCTAATGGCACACGTCCTCGCCAGTGTAAAAGGTACAAATCAAGATGATCCGTTCCCAGCCTTTTTAGACTGTTTTCACACGCTTTGGCAATCATATCTAATCCTGCATGATGAGGATACACCTTTGATACTAAAAAGACGTCATCTCTACGTCCTTTAATTGCTTCACCTACTAAGCGTTCAGAATCGCCATCACCATACATTTCAGCCGTATCTATTAGTTTCATGCCTAATTCTATTCCGAGTTGTAAAGCTTTGATTTCCCTTTCTCTCATTTGAGGATTTTCTCCCATGTACCAAGTTCCTTGTCCTATTCTTGGAAGAGAAGTTCCATCAGGCAATGTAACTACACGACTTTCAAGGGAATTTTTTATTTTTGTTATTTTATTTTCGTCTTGTACACTCATTAAAAATCAACACTTCCTTTTGTAATTTTTTTATGTACCTAATGAACAAAAAAGGCGGCAATACTCTTTTGCAGTATTGCCACCAGTAAATCACTCTATTCTTACCTTATTTCTATTTTAGTTAGAACTGCTGCTTGGTAGGGTGGTAAGCTTCTGTTCAACATCCATTTAGGCCATTATACTAAGTGAGCTCCACCATCAATAAGAACAGCCGTCCCAGTAGTAAAACCATTTTTAGCAAGGTATACATAGGTTTCAGCTATGTCTTCCGGCTTTGCAATCCGTCCAACGGGGAGCTGTTGTGCAATTCCGTTGAACAGTGCTTGCCTCTGATCATCTGACATTCCAGCATAGATTGGAGTGTCTACAATTCCAGGTGAAACCACGTTTACCCTAATAGGGGATAGGTCTACGGAAAGTCCTCGAACCAATCCTTCAATGGCTGAATTGATTGCCGCTAACGTAGTAGCCCCTTGAGGAGGACGAACGCCATATACACCAGAGGTTAAGGTGATTGAGCTCTCATTGCTTAAATATGGAAGTGCTGAACGGACAGTAATATATTGCCCCCAGAACTTACTATCAAACGCCTCTTTAGCACTTGCCACAGGCAGTTCGCTAAAGTGCCCCATTGCACCTTCTCCTGCTGTTACCACAAGGTGGTCAAATTTTCCAACCTTACTGAAAAATTCTGCTACTTTTTCTTCGCTTCGAAAATCGATTTCAATTGCTTCTACACTCCCACCAAGAACTTGTTTTGCTTCATTTAATTTGGAAACAGAACGGCTGGCAATGATTACTTGAGCAGATTGATCTAGAAACGCTTTGGCAGTTGCTAAACCAATACCAGAAGTACCCCCTAAAACAACTACTCGTTTACCATTTAATGACATAGTAAAACCCTTCCTTCTTAAAACCTTTTTTGTATTGATCATTCATTGTAAAATTTATTTCTAAAACGATACTATTCAGTACCTATTATTCAGCTAATAATTTTAAGGATTCACGATTAAAGGCAGGAATGTCATCCGGAACACGGCTTGTTACAATATTATTGCTTACCACAACTTCTTCATCTTTGTAGTTAGCACCTGCATTTTTGAGATCGTTCCTTATTGATTTGAAACCTGTTATGTCGACGCCTTTTAATAGGTCTGTATCAATTAATACTTGTGGACCATGGCAAATGGCAAAAACAGGTTTACCTTCTTGTATAAATGCTTTTGCGAATTCACCAAAACGGTCATCTTCACGTAATAAATCAGGAGAGAAGCCGCCAGGGATTAGTAAAGCATTAAAGTCTTGAGGATTAACTTCCCCGATTCCTTTATCTATTTTTACTGTTTCACCTTTTTTACCAGTAATATCTTTTCCAGCCTGTATGTCGATTGTGATCACTTGATGACCGGCATCTTTAAATGCCTGTGCTGGTTCTGTGAATTCTACATCTTCAAATAAGTCTGTTATTAGTGTAGCGATTTTTTTGCTCATCATGATAAGCCCCCTTGAATTTGTAAAAGCATCGTTGGTATTATTCTCATTTATCACAATAAATACAAGTAATCTACCGTGTTTAGTATATGTTACTGCTAGATATATGAGGATATAAAAACATTTAGTATCGCTCTGTCACGTGTTTAATGATGGTGATGCCCTTTGGAAGAATTCGTGATGTCAAATCCTGCTTGCGGCACATAGAAATACTTGATCCAAACCCCATCTAAAAACGGTTCCCTTTTATCAAGTAAAACATCAATGCCTTTGTCTGTTTTCACAATTTCATCATGGTCCGTGGGCGTATCAAGTTTTACATCATAATGGGCATGGTCCCCATGCTCTAGTGTAACGTACACACGAACCATTTTCCCTTCAGCCTCTTCACTTTCTAACATTTGTTTCAGCACTTTAGCAGCATTTCGGTTAATTTTACAGTTCATATCATTATCTCCTATTCTAACAACTTTTTTCTTTTTAATTAAGGAATCCTGTAAACAACCTTATAACCTGATCTACGGTTTTATCCATATTCAATGTCTTAAAAAATCATCAAAGAAGATTTCCTTGCTGATGTCCTCCTTTTCACCTTCTGCTTTTTGTAATTTCTGCCAGAAGATCGTATGAATGCAGGCGAGCTTTGTGGTCGTAAACTTGGGCAATGGCCATGATTTCATCAGCCTGGCTCTCCTCCAAAAATGTATGCAGCTTGTCCTTTATCGTCTGCTGGCTGCCAACAATCGATGTGCCTAATTGCTGCTCGAGAGCCTTTAATTGGTAGCTGCTGGCCACTTCGGATATGTCATCTACCGGTGGTTGAAGCTGTGTAAGGTTTCCGCTCATCAGATTCAAAAATTGCTGCTGCAGGGTTGTGAAAAGGAGTTTTGCCTCTTTATCCGTTTCTGCTGCAATGATATTCAATGCCACCATCGCATACGGATTATCGAGAACATTCGAAGGCTTAAACGCCTTGCGATAGATCTGTAGAGCACCCAGAGTGTTAAGTGGCGAGAAATGGGCGGCAAATGCGAATGGCAAACCCAGTTCTCCGGCCAGCTGCGCACTGAAGCCGCTTGAACCCAGCAGCCAGATTGGAATATTCAAACCTTCACCTGGAATCGCTTTTATTAGGTTTCCTTGTGCCAAGGATGGATCAAAGTAACCGCGGAGTTCCGCTAATTGCTCAGGAAAGTCATCTCCGGTACTTCCCAAGTCGCGTCTCAATGCACGAGCAGTCCCCTGATCTGTACCGGGTGCCCGCCCCAGACCAAGGTCAATTCGCCCAGGATATAAGGATTCAAGAGTGCCAAACTGCTCAGCGATGACGAGCGGTGCGTGATTCGGCAGCATGATTCCTCCTGAACCAATCCGGATTTTTGATGTACCGGCTGCCACATGGGACATCACCACCGAAGTGGCGGAACTGGCGATGAACGGCATATTATGATGTTCAGCAAGCCAAAAACGGTTGTAACCAAGTTTTTCAGCATGCTGTGCGAGTTCCAATGTGTGGCGGAAAGAATCTGCAGGAGTACTTCTGGCTGTTATCGGTGCAAGATCCAGCACTGAGAATGGAATTTCGTTTAGTTTAATTGCATGTTTAGACATAAGTTCATCTTCTTCCCTTATCCAATTTTATTAAAAACTAATCTCCTACTGGAATTTCATGAGTCGGAAAGTAAGGCAACACAAACTCTCCAAGCTCCTGTATGACTTCCTCGGGAGGGCGCTTTGAAAAATACAAAACAAAAGCCAGGTGATTGACACCAATGGATTGAAATTGATATAAAATTTCTAATAACTGTTTGCGTCCTACACGAAATCCTAAAGGAATCGGAACAGGTAACGCATCGGGATTTTCCGATAAATCAATAAATAAAGTCTGAGTGAAAGGTTTAAACACTCCTGGGGCGTGAATTTCCGACAACTCGCGATACTCGTTAATCAATTGAGTTTGTTGTGGGATAGCCCTCGGGTAATGGATCCAGCCGTCCCCATTCTGGGCGATCCATTCAATCGATTGATTGCTGAATCCTGTCACCATGGTCGGAATCGAGGAAAAAGGCTTGGGGATCATTCTCATATCCGTTCCATCGATGACGCCTAAATCGCTGTTGATTGTCGGACTGTCCTCCTTTAATAGCCGTTCAAGGAATGCATAATTCTTTTTAAACAGCCTTCCACTTTCGAGCTTGGATATTCCCAAAGCTGTGAAATCTTTATCGCGGTCTCCTGAAGC
>NZ_KV917368.1:3424581-3428309 GCF_002019605.1 Alkalihalobacterium alkalinitrilicum
TTAATGACATAGTAAAACCCTTCCTTCTTAAAACCTTTTTTGTATTGATCATTCATTGTAAAATTTATTTCTAAAACGATACTATTCAGTACCTATTATTCAGCTAATAATTTTAAGGATTCACGATTAAAGGCAGGAATGTCATCCGGAACACGGCTTGTTACAATATTATTGCTTACCACAACTTCTTCATCTTTGTAGTTAGCACCTGCATTTTTGAGATCGTTCCTTATTGATTTGAAACCTGTTATGTCGACGCCTTTTAATAGGTCTGTATCAATTAATACTTGTGGACCATGGCAAATGGCAAAAACAGGTTTACCTTCTTGTATAAATGCTTTTGCGAATTCACCAAAACGGTCATCTTCACGTAATAAATCAGGAGAGAAGCCGCCAGGGATTAGTAAAGCATTAAAGTCTTGAGGATTAACTTCCCCGATTCCTTTATCTATTTTTACTGTTTCACCTTTTTTACCAGTAATATCTTTTCCAGCCTGTATGTCGATTGTGATCACTTGATGACCGGCATCTTTAAATGCCTGTGCTGGTTCTGTGAATTCTACATCTTCAAATAAGTCTGTTATTAGTGTAGCGATTTTTTTGCTCATCATGATAAGCCCCCTTGAATTTGTAAAAGCATCGTTGGTATTATTCTCATTTATCACAATAAATACAAGTAATCTACCGTGTTTAGTATATGTTACTGCTAGATATATGAGGATATAAAAACATTTAGTATCGCTCTGTCACGTGTTTAATGATGGTGATGCCCTTTGGAAGAATTCGTGATGTCAAATCCTGCTTGCGGCACATAGAAATACTTGATCCAAACCCCATCTAAAAACGGTTCCCTTTTATCAAGTAAAACATCAATGCCTTTGTCTGTTTTCACAATTTCATCATGGTCCGTGGGCGTATCAAGTTTTACATCATAATGGGCATGGTCCCCATGCTCTAGTGTAACGTACACACGAACCATTTTCCCTTCAGCCTCTTCACTTTCTAACATTTGTTTCAGCACTTTAGCAGCATTTCGGTTAATTTTACAGTTCATATCATTATCTCCTATTCTAACAACTTTTTTCTTTTTAATTAAGGAATCCTGTAAACAACCTTATAACCTGATCTACGGTTTTATCCATATTCAATGTCTTAAAAAATCATCAAAGAAGATTTCCTTGCTGATGTCCTCCTTTTCACCTTCTGCTTTTTGTAATTTCTGCCAGAAGATCGTATGAATGCAGGCGAGCTTTGTGGTCGTAAACTTGGGCAATGGCCATGATTTCATCAGCCTGGCTCTCCTCCAAAAATGTATGCAGCTTGTCCTTTATCGTCTGCTGGCTGCCAACAATCGATGTGCCTAATTGCTGCTCGAGAGCCTTTAATTGGTAGCTGCTGGCCACTTCGGATATGTCATCTACCGGTGGTTGAAGCTGTGTAAGGTTTCCGCTCATCAGATTCAAAAATTGCTGCTGCAGGGTTGTGAAAAGGAGTTTTGCCTCTTTATCCGTTTCTGCTGCAATGATATTCAATGCCACCATCGCATACGGCTTATCGAGAACATTCGAAGGCTTAAACACCTTGCGATAGATCTGTAGAGCACCCAGAGTGTTAAGTGGCGAGAAATGGGCGGCAAACGCAAATGGTAAACCCAGTTCTCCGGCCAGCTGCGCACTGAAACCGCTTGAACCTAGCAGCCAGATTGGAATATTCAAACCTTCACCTGGAATCGCTTTTATAGGGTTTCCTTGGGCCAAGGATGGATCAAAGTAACCGCGGAGTTCCGCTAATTGCTCAGGAAAGTCATCTCCGGTACTTCCCAAGTCGCGTCTCAATGCACGAGCGGTCCCCTGATCTGTACCCGGTGCCCGCCCCAGACCAAGGTCAATTCGCCCAGGATATAAGGATTCAAGAGTGCCAAACTGCTCAGCGATGACGAGCGGAGCGTGATTCGGCAGCATGATTCCTCCTGAACCAATCCGGATTTGTGATGTACCGGCTGCCACACGGGACATCAACACAGAAGTGGCGGAACTGGCGATAAACGGCATATTGTGGTGTTCAGCGAGCCAAAAACGGTTGTAGTCAAGTTTTTCAGCATGCTGTGCGAGTTCCAATGTATGGCGGAAAGAATCAGCAGGAGTACTTCCGGCTGTTATCGGTGAAAGATCCAGCACCGAGAATGGAATTTCGTTTAGTTTAATTGCATGTTTAGACATAAGTTCATCTTCTTCCCTTATCCAATTTTATTAAAAACTAATGTCCTACTGGAATTTCATGAGTCGGAAAGTAAGGCCGCACAAACTCTCCAAGCTCCTGTATGACTTCCTCGGGAGGGCGCTTTGAAAAATACAATACAAATGCCAGGTGATTGACCCCAATGGATTGAAATTGATATAAAATTTCTAATAACTGTTTGCGCCCTACGCGAAATCCTAAAGGAATTGGAACAGGAAACTCATCGGGATTTTCCGATAAATCGATAAATAAAGTCTGAGTGAAAGGTTTAAACACTCCTGGGGAGTGAATTTCCGACAACTCGCGATACTCGTTAATCAATTGAGTTTGTTGTGAGATAATCCTCGGGTAATGAATCCAGCCGTCCCCATTCTGGGCGATCCATTCAATCGATTGATTGCTGAATCCTGTCACCATGGTCGGAATCGAAGAAAAAGGCTTTGGGATCATTCTCATATCCGTTCCATCGATGACGCCTAAATCGCTGTTGATTGTCGGACTGTCCTCCTTTAACAGCCGTTCAAGGAATGCATAATTCTTTTTAAACAGCCTTCCACTTTCGAGCTTGGATATTCCCAAAGCTGTGAAATCTTTATCCCGGTCTCCTGAAGCTACTCCCATGATCAGCCGTTCGGGAAACAACCGATCAATAGATGATGCTTCCTTTGCAACTCTGACAGGATGGCGCAGAGGGAGGACCACACTAGCCGTCCCAAGTGCAATATCCTTGGTATGGACCGCAAGATAGGTCAAATAAATCCATACATCAAACATTTGACCATTATCATCAACATTCAAATTCTGAATCGTAACGTCCCGAAGCCACAATGCCGCGAAACCATGGTCTTCAATTTTGCGGGCAAGCGTCAGTTGATTTTCCATAATCGGATATTTGGACATCCTTGCCGTCGGAATCGCAAAACCAAGCGTCATTTTATCCTTTTGGTACAACCTGTTATATGCTCGATGCTGTAATAAACTCACTTCAATTCTCCTTATATTTTTGTACCAATGTATTTTTCGAACTTTTTAATTGTCTCCTCATTACGGCGATAATATGTCCATTGTCCGATTCGCTTTATTTCAACGAGTCCGCTTTGCAGCAAAATCGATAAATACTGTGAAGTTGTGGATTGCGAAATCCCCGACTTGCTTCGGATATCCCCTACGCAAACCCCGCCTTCAAATCCTTCATCAGCAATAATATGGGCTTGCGGTGAAAAATGACTGTCGGGATCTTTTAACATTTGAAGAATGCTCACCCTCGTCTGGTTCGACAATGCCTTAAAAATTTCAACGGCTTGTTCATCATTTAAGCGTTCCAATTCCTGCTTCAATGTCATTTGCCTCTTTCTATATCAATTATCACTATCCCAATGGAAGCTGGATAGATGATCTGAAAGCATCATGCCAAATCGGTAATTCCCGATATTAATATATTAGCCATCTGGTCCTTCCAAATCAAATGATTTGTTTCGAAGGAGATACGG
>NZ_KV917368.1:3429697-3514697 GCF_002019605.1 Alkalihalobacterium alkalinitrilicum
CTTGCTTCGGATATCCCCTACGCAAACCCCGCCTTCAAATCCTTCATCAGCAATAATATGGGCTTGCGGTGAAAAATGACTGTCGGGATCTTTTAACATTTGAAGAATGCTCACCCTCGTCTGGTTCGACAATGCCTTAAAAATTTCAACGGCTTGTTCATCATTTAAGCGTTCCAATTCCTGCTTCAATGTCATTTGCCTCTTTCTATATCAATTATCACTATCCCAATGGAAGCTGGATAGATGATCTGAAAGCATCATGCCAAATCGGTAATTCCCGATATTAATATATTAGCCATCTGGTCCTTCCAAATCAAATGATTTGTTTCGAAGGAGATACGGCGAAAAGCCACATCTTAAAAAAGGTCACTAAAAAACCTGCAAATAACAGGTTTTTTCGACGGTTCCGCGACTCCATCTTTGAACTTATTCCATTATTTTCAGCTTATACACTTCTCTATTTGACATAAGGTCTGTAATATTGTTCCTGTATTCCTGATAATGAGCCGACTGAATATGGTATTCCAGCGCTTCCTCATCCTTCCACACTAAATGTACCCTTTTAAATCTCTTATCCGCTTCAATTATGTAAGCTTTTAACTGTACTCTTAACTTTTTTAGCATGACCAAAAAGTTGAGGCTTGTTTTCGATTGAATTTGATTGATATTCAACTAAAGGACGACCTAGTAAAACTATATAAATATCGTAATACGGTTCATATTGAATCAGAGTTAATTTTTGGTGTATTTTGCTTACATTTGGATAGCCGAAAACCTACGGAATTAATTCCGTAGGTTTTCGATTATATGAAAATTCAGGGAGGAAATGTAGAATTAACTTAATGCTTTTACTACAGCTTCTCCAAATTCTTTAGCGCCATCTGGACCATCACCAGTGATAATATCATCATGAGCAACAACATGTTTTTCAACATATGTTACTTTATTCGCTTTTAATTGGTCTTTTTGTACATCTACTGGATAGCAAGTTGCTTCTCTTCCAGTAAGTAAACCCGTTTTAGCTACAGTAACCGCACCTGCACAAATTCCTGTTACAAGAACTTTATTAGTATACGCTTGTTTCAAGTAGTCTTGTAATTCTTTATTTTCCCATAGATGATCGTTCGTACCAGATCCACCAATAACAGATACAACATCATAGTCAGAAGCAAAAACGTCGGAGAAAATGACCTCAGCAGTTGCTGTACCTTCATAATCTCCTATGATTTCACCTGTTTTTGTACTTGCAATTGTCACCTCAATTCCGCTGCTTTCCAATTCCGCTTTAGGTTGAAATAATTCGTCTTCATTGAAACGTTCTGGTGGTATAATTAAAAGTGCTTTTTTACTCATTTGTAGTTCCTCCTCATTAATGAAAAAGATTTGCCGGTAAGACGACCATTTCATTCTACTGCTTGTTTTCTTCACTGTGAAGAATGCACTTTTTTGTAAGGAGGTTACCGACAGGTTACAATTGATACAAATAAGGAGGTAAGAATTTATGCCAGATACATTTAGAGATGAAGTTAAAGAAAAGATCATAAATGGTGATTATAATTGTGAAAAAGAACTTACCTTATCAATTATAAGTGGTAAATGGAAAATTGTTATTTTATGGCATTTGGGGGTAGAAGGACCACATCGATTCAGTGATCTCCAAAGGCTTTTTCCAAAAATATCCCATAAAATATTAACGAATCAATTAAGAGAACTGATGGAAGATGGAATAGTTCATCGCGAGGTTTATCCAGAAGTTCCACCGAAAGTGGAATATTCCATGACTGAATTGGGGATGACTTTACTTCCTATCGTTGAAATGATGTATGAATGGGGAAAAAATCGGATAGCAGAAATCATAAAAGAAATGGATATTTCGGAATTAAACAATTAAGCATAAGCTTACATTTACAATGTTGCTTTACAAAACCTATTAGAAAAGAAGCACTTTCACTTAACTGTAAGAAGGTGCTTTTTTTCTACCCATCATTAAAAATTAAAATGTTCGAAGGGTCCAACACGACTAAACCAAGGCATTTTTAATCCATTTTATTAATCATTTTTGGTAACTTCCTTTATTATTTCAGTTGCAACCGTAACAATGACTGGATTCCCACACTTCCTATCACCTCCCTTAATTACTTTTATTAACTATTACAATCTTTGCTAATAAACCATCTCCCATCTTTTAGACAAACTAAAAAGAGTAGATTATTGGTTTCTGCTTCTAAGGCAATTCCAATAACCCACTCTGATTCTGCATTGTATATATATGTGAAACGAAACTAGCAGAAATGTCCCGTCAGGGACTGGATCTATACTATTCTCTTCCTATCCTTTCCAATTACCTAGGTCACTCATCCTTAGAAGCTACTGATAAGTATGTCAGGTTAACTTCGGATATGTATCCAGAATTAATTCAGGAGGTAAATAGTCTTTGTTCATATTTGTTTCCGGAGGTGACTTTACCGTGAAACCTACAGATTTTTCATATTATCTTACAGGATTTCTTACCAAGTTTCTACCAGGGGAAATTGGTGCAAGCAAAAATACCATTGCCTCCTACAGAGATACATTTATACTCTTTCTGCGGTTCTTAAAAGACGAAAAAGGAATTTCAGTAGAACATCTAACATTGAACAAAATAACAAAAAATTTAGTGGTGGATTATTTAGATTGGACAGAGGATAAGCGTCAGTGCAGCCCTTCAACAAGAAATGTGCGACTAGCGGCTCTCCATTCTTTCTTTAAATACCTTCAATACGAGAATCCAGACAATCTATTAGAATGGCAGCAGGTCCTCTCTATATCGGTCAAAAAGACAGAAAAGAAAACCATTAACTATTTAACCCTTGATGGAATTAAACTACTTTTAGAAATGCCGGATCTTAACACAGAGGCAGGACGGCGCAACTTAGCCTTATTAACACTTATGTATGACACTGGGGCAAGAGTGCAGGAAGTTATTGACTTGACACCATCTATGATTAGATTCGACAAACCTTATACTATAAAGTTGATTGGTAAGGGGAACAAGGCTAGGATCGTACCATTAATGGAGCCAACTATGCGGATTGTAAAAAAATACATGGAAGAGCAGAATCTTTTACGAAATGCCGCTAACTTATATCCTTTGTTCTTTAATAAGAGAAAAGAAAGACTGACTAGAGCAGGGGTAAATTATATTGTAGAAAAATATAAAAAATTAGCACGTGAGAAAAATAAAGTATTAATACCAGAAGTATTGTCCTGCCACTGCCTTAGACACTCAAAGGCAATGCATCTCCTTCAGGCAGGAGTAAATCTTGTCTATATAAGAGATATATTAGGCCACTGTTCTGTACAAGTAACGGAAATCTACGCTAAAACGGATTCAAAGCAAAAAAGAGAGGCAATTGAGAAAGCGTATGTAGATGTATCACCTACTGATGAACCAATGTGGGAGAAGAATGAAGATTTATTGACTTGGTTGAAAACCTTTAATAAATAATAGCCATGGTGATAATGTAAAGTTAAATCTGGGAAAACTTGGGAGTATAAATTATTTTGTGTAAATGGGAATTGCACTCAATAAACTAAGAAGGCTTTACATGGAGAGGCGGGCATGATAGGCTTGTCAGCCAGGCGATACTTTTTTCAAAGGATCGCCCCATCGCCAGAAATCCATGCCCGTAGAGGCTCCATGTCAAGCCGGAACTTTATAAACTGCTATGCAGATAGTTCCGACTTAAGCCGATCTTCAAAATAAATGGCTAGCTGTGATATACATTCTTTCCAACCTATTAGGGGCATAGTCCATTTTTTTGATACTTCCATGGTAGCTAAATAAATAATTTTCCTTAAAGCCTCATCCGTTGGATAGGCTGTTTTTGTTTTGGTTACTTTTCGTAGCTGTCTATGATAACCTTCAATAATATTGGTGGTATAAATCATTTTTCTAATGGCAGGTGGATAAGCAAAATAAGCGGTCAACTCAATCCAGTTCGCTTCCCAAGACCTGATAATAATTGGGTGCTTCTTGCCCCATTTTTCCTTAAACTCTTCAAAGGCTAGTTCGGCCTCTTCCATCGTTAAAGCTTGATAGACTTTCTTTAAATCTGCCATCACTTGCTTTTGTTCTTTGTATGAAACATATTTCATAGAGTTACGAATTTGATGGATTACACATAGTTGAATTTCCGTTTGAGGAAAGACGGAATTAATAGCTTCAGAAAAACCTGAAAGACCATCTTTACAAGCAATCAAGATGTCCTCAACCCCTCGATTTTTCAAGTCTGTACATACGCCTAGCCAAAAGCTGGCACTCTCATTCTCGCCGATCCAAATGCCGAGAATTTCTTTATGACCTGAGACAGTTATACCTAAAACACTATACGCAGCCTTATTGATAATTCGGTTGTCTTTACGCACCTTAAAGTGAATGGCGTCTAAAAAAACAATCGGATATACACGATCTAAAGGACGCGATTGCCACTCTGTAATTAATGGCATAATTTTATCTGTTACTTTACTAACCATCGTAGGAGAGACATCTATGCCATAGATATCATTCATGTGAGATTCAATATCCCTAGTCGACATACCTTTAGCGTAAAGAGCGACAATTTGATCTTCAAGTCCGTTCGCCGTTGTTTCATACTTCTTAATAATTTGTGGTTCATACTCACCATTACGATCTCTCGGAACCTCTAATTCTGTATTCCCAAACTTGGTTTTTAATGTTTTCTTACTATAGCCATTTCTACTATTCCCTGTATGATCTCCTTGAGCGTCGTGCTTTTTATAGCCTAACTGATTTTCTATTTCAGCTTCAAAAACCTCTTGAATTGTATCCTTAAATAAGTTTTTTAACATGGCGTGGACATCTTCAACAGTACGGCATTCTTTTGCCAATTCCTTAATTGTTTTGTTTCCATAGTCTTGCATAAATGATCATCTCCTTATTGGAAAGTATAACCATTTACACAAAACTTTTTACGCTCTCGAAAACTTCTTATTTAATAACATAAAAAGGGTTACTTTACATTATCCTCTTCTTTACATAACCTTTTGATTCAGGATCACTCTTTCTACATAGATAAATGTTGAATTGACGTGCTAGATGATACTTTGTGAATTCAGCTGTCATGATCAAGTCACCAGCATTTTCACTAACAGCTAGTAGCGCATCTTGATCGTATACCATCTCAAACGGTATTCCCTCAAAATAATGGAAAGCATTCTCATGCATTCTAATTACATCTGAGGTACGAAACGGTCGGTCAAGCCACTCCACGTACTTATAACGAGAATGGGCTAATACAAATGCAATAAAGTAAAGCTTGATGTTGTTACCATATTGTCCTTTAATTACTGTCTGTCCAAAGTCCACTTGAACTTGTTGACCCATAGGAAGTTCTGGAACTACAGCATAAGTGCGATACGCTTTAACTTTCGGAATATGATAAAAATCTCTCATCTCATTTAGATAATTCCTAACCGTATTTTCACTCACCTCTTTAAAGTCTAATTTTTCCTCTAACCAATCATATACTTGAGCAGCTGTTAGATCTGGGTGTTCTCTAATCCAACCCAGTATTTGATTGTGATACAAGTCCAACTTCTTTTCTCGTGTTTGTATTGAATTCAAAAAATCCTCAAACTCATCTGGTGTCATTTTCAAATAATCTATCACCCTATTTCTTGAGATATTCAGTTTCCTAGCAATTGCACTCTTTGAGAATCCCTCTTTAAAAAGCTGATGGACCTCCTTATAAGTCATAAAACGGTTCACTCCTATTCCTCACTTTCAATAAACTATAATCTAGTATATTGAAAATGATCATGTACTGGGGAACTGTTTAATCTTATTTGTGGTTTTCTGTTGAGTTCTATTTGTGGAAAACTGTTGATTCTAGTTTATCGTTTACAAGGTTGCACTTGCAGTGTACCTAATTGCAAGTGTGACAAATCTTGGGCTTTCGTTATAGACATCGGACGAGACCCAGAGACTGGCAAAAGAAAACAAGCAACAAAAGGTGGTTTTGGATCAATAGAAGAAGCCCAGTTTGCTGCTCAAACTTTACTTAATGAAAAAAAGCATGGTACTTATATTAAAGAGTCGAATATTCTCTTTAAAGATTTTGCACAAGAGTGGCTTTCAATTTATCAAGAAAGAACTGGAGCTAAGTCTGGAACAATGCGTCTTAGAAAGTACAGTATTAATAAACTACTCCCTTATCTTGCTCATGTAAAACTGAGAGACATCACTGAAGAGATGTATCAAAAAGCAATAAATGATTTAAAAGCTAAAAACTTTGCTAGGAGTACATTAGAAGGCTTCCATACCACTGGAAAAATGATTTTTAAAATGGCTCTTAGCAAGAGAATGATTAAAATAAATCCGACAGAGTATGCTTATATCCCTCGAGATCCAGAAGTTGTAATTGAGTCAGATGAAGAAGACATACCTAAATATTTAGAACTCGATGAACTGTTACAATTCTTGGATACTGCTAAGAATAAGGGTCTATTTATGGATGAACTAATTTTCACTACCCTAGCCTTTACAGGTATGCGTGTTGGAGAGTTAGTAGTACTCAAGTGGAAAGATATTGATTTCGATAATCACACAATTAAGATTACAAAAACGTACAACAATGAAAAAAACAATACAATAGAATACTCATTAGGAACTCCAAAAACCAAACGTTCCAGACGTACCATTTCCGTACATGAAACAGTGATTGAATTGTTTAAAAAACATAAGGCCGAACAAGAAAAGTTAAAAGAAAGATTTGGCCCTGCCTATTACGATCAAGATTTTGTATTTGCAAACATCAACCGACATCCAGGCTACCCGATCCTCACAAAGTTTGTTGGAACTAGAATAAATAGGTTATCAAAGTTTTTTAAATTTAAAGTATGCAACCACACACTTCGTCATACCCACACATCCCTTCTTGCAGAAGCAGGAGTAAAACTAGATCCAATTAAGGACCGATTGGGGCATTTCGACGACGAAACGACTAGAAAGGTTTACCTCCATGTAACGTCAACAGTGAAAAGAGAGGCTTCCGATAAATTTGGACAATTAATTCAGGGGAGAATGTGAAAAATTACTGAAAGTAAAATGATTTAATTTTGCTTTCAGTAATTTACATATATTCATTTCCCCACCATCAATCTTCTTTTTTTTCTAGGTAGGCCTCGATAAGCTGTCTCGGAATTAAATTTAGTGTACTTTCCACACCTAAATTAAATATCAGCAATTTTATTGCTTCCTGTAATTCACGATCAGAATACAACAGTTTACCATTTCGAGGCATCTCCCACCTTTCCGGTAAGTACTCACAAACAGTATCGTAATTAAGCAGCTGAGATTCCATCTTTAGTTCTAGTTCTGGAGCGATATCTTCTTTGCATACTTCATTAACCAAATCCCACAATGGATTATTTTCTTTATTCTTTGGTTCCAAATCTCTTGCAGCCTTTTTTATCTTTTCTACAGCCTTTCTATAATTTTCTTGCTCATATGACATATCATCACACCAATTCTATTTATTTTGATGGCTTTCCACCAGCCTTGAGATTCTTAAACGATTGCTTAAACAGTTATATTCAAATCGGACACACTCCTTCACCCATTTAGCACTTGCAATTTGTAAGGAATTGTTATTTCTTTTTCTCAACTTTTTCCAATTCAAAACACTTTTCTATCGGCGGGCAACCCAGTGAAATCCAAATCAACAAAAAATACTCCATTGAAATAAATCGTTTATTATTTAAGACTATACTAAGCTCACTATTGGAGATACCTGTCATTTCAGAAAGATCTTGTTGTTTCAGTCCTAATATTTTTAGTTGTTCCTTAAATTTATTCTTCACATTTTTGGGAGAGCGAAGTGGCTTTGTTTTCAACTCGCAAAAAATCTCGTTAATTAATTCCATCCGGTCTAGCTCGTTATGTACGGATCCTTTAATAAAATCCTCTAAAGCAAATTCCTCTTTAGTTTTTAAAACGTAATTGTTTTCTGCATTAAGCCAGTTCATAATGTGCCCTATTTTCATAATAGTGTTTAGTTCAAAATCTAACTTCACCTCAACTTTGTTAGACTTATTTGTGATAGACATGTATTTTCTCTCCCCTTCTTTCATAAGATTTTATTAAAATATATGGTTATGAGGTGATTTTAATGACATTATTCCGAAATACAATGGATGGAAAGTCCGCAGGAGAGATAGCGAGGGAAACTTGCAAGCGTGGCCAAAAAGGTTGCTAAAGTTAGGTGTGCAATTGTTTGAGTAAAGCAAAAAAATGTGATGTCAGTTTCAGGTGTTTTTCAATAAATGAAATAAAAATCATATTTGTTTTGTGCCCTTCTAAAATTTCAATTAGAGGAGGTATACAGAAAGGATTTCTTTTTGGAGACCAATTAAGGAAAAATGAACGGACTGATCTTACAGTTTTATATACTCTTATTAAAAAATCTAAAAAAGCCTAATTATACATTTGTATGAATAAAACAATGCATATTTAGGCTTCTTAAAATTTTATATTTTAATCGACTATCGAGCCCCGATTGTGGAAGAACATTATTTTAAATATTATTAATGGTACTGTTCTCCATAATGTATCTAAGTGAGGTTTTATTGCAACTGTTCTTCTTTTTTTGCATCTTCCATTTCTTGCTTCGCTTGTTCTTTTGTTTTTCCATCTATATAGTAAGCTATTGCTGCTTTACCTATTGCATAAGTTCCCGAATAAGCTATTGTACTACTGATAGCAGATCCTGAACCTGGTATTACTACATTTAAAAATTTTGCACCTTGTTGAGCTACAAATCTCAATCCTAATCCAAACAAAGCTACTCCTCCTAACGAAAGAATAAATTCTCTTGCCATCTTACTATCTATCTTATGTCCACTTAGATAAGCTATAAGAGTAACTTCAACTATTTGTATAGGTATTAGAACTACAATATCACTTGCTGGTATCGGAGTAATTGCCACACCTGCACTTGCTGTTGAAAACACTTTGACAAACTTATTGGCAATTTTCTCAATAGCTATATCAAGTTTGTTGTTCAACATTAAATATACAGCGGCACGAAAGTCAATGTTTTCTTCTAAAAAGTTTACCAGCTTATCAATATTGTATCTTCCATCAAATTCAATCACTAGTTTCGCACGCTCTTCTGGAGACAAAGATTCTGGGTCATCATGATTCCATTCAATATATGAAGAAACTGGTACTATAAAAGTATCTGATAATCCTACTTCTTCTAATACTTGACTAACCTGTTGCTCTTTTATTGCAATGTTATCTTTTTTCTTTTGAGTATATCTTGTTGGTTCCTTAATTCTAGCTGGCTCTATATCATCTATTCGTGTAATAACTGTAACTAAAGGGACAGTTATATCTAGACTACTATAGACTTCTTTAAGATACACAGCATCTTCTCTTAAAGTAGATCTATCAGCACCATTGGTTAATAATAAAAAGGCATCTGGTTCAAAATCTTCAATTACATTTTTTAAATCTTCTTCAGCTGTACTTGATAATGCATTTAAATTTTCTTTAATTCCTCTAGTATCAATAATTTCAAATATTACTTCATCATTCTTTTTATATTGAAATACTTGAGAATCTTTAGTACCAACCTCTATAGCACTAGTCTCTGCTAAGTATTCACCAAATATGGCATTAATAAGGCTGCTTTTTCCTACACCTGTGCGCCCCATTATGACTAATCTAGGCGGTCTTCTTTCTTTGATTCCTTCCATAATACTAGTAATCTCATCTGATTTTAAAGCATTAATCACTAAATCTTTGGCTTTTTTCGGGATAACAAAATCTACCCCATTAATTAATTCTTCAACAGAGTCCATCGTATCTGTAATTTGTTGCAATCTTTTTTCTAAAACCTCTCTGCTAGTCATAATTCCACCTCCATTTTAAATACCTAATTCATATTGCACTACTTTTAAAAAAACATATAGTATTCAATCAGATTTCTGATTTAAATAGTTGAATCTAATTTACACATAATAATATAGGGAAAATTACCCACTTATATAATATCATTATAGATTCATTAAATATAATTAAATTTACTCGAATTACTATGATTCATATTTAAAAGCCAACAAAACCGATAAAGGAGCGAAAGAACCATCTAATGATGGCTCTAATTGTCATTCTTCAAGTACCTCTGTATTGATCCTTATAGTTTGCAATTGTCTTATTCGAGCTTATAGTTGTCCTATCTATTCTGGCTATCAAACCGTTTATTTTCACTTTCGAAAATTGATCTAGCTTTTAGAACCTCATTTACTTATGTACTATTCACTCCGATTAATCCTAAATAAACTTAAATGTGATACAAATAAATTCACGAACTCTTTCTCCATAATCATGGCCCGATTGTTAAATAACTACCTTCGAAAATTAAAACCTCTTTAATAAATTGCATTCTTTCATAAACGAAATTATTTGTTATGTAGTATGAGTCAAATACGAAGAGACGATTACTTAAACGTAATTGCCTCTCCGTAATTTTTTGCTTCACAGTATCGTTGTAATGCGTAGCAAAAGATCCTGTTATAAATTGGATGTCCTGATAAAAAAAATTACGCTTCCCCGCTCTTCCCCCCTCATTCTCCCCAATCCCTTCTCCCACCTGCCTTCACGCCTTTTCTCTCACCCTTCCATTTTCTACAAAATAATAATACCGTTCCTGCTTTTTCACGCTTTTTGCCCATTTGTGTATCGATTTTGCAATGATTGCGAGAGAAAAAATACGTTCCGTAGTAGAGTTAAGGATTAAGGTGGGTAGTGGAGGCAAGGATAGAGGGTTAAGGCGTTTTCATCCTGCCTTGTTTCTACGCTTATTCCTGACACGACTGGTTTTGTCACGCTTTTCATCCTACGTTCTCACCTGCTTTTTCTCCTGCTTTTCTGGCTCTTTTTCGGACATAAAAAGACCGAAGGTCTGCTGAGATTACTCAGAAACCTTCGGTTTTTGGAACGCTATTTTTATATCGGAAGCGTTATTTTTATTTAAGAGTCGGTAATTTTTTGGTGGGACATTGGAGATTGGGACTTGTTAAAGATACAATCTTATTGCTTACTAAAATTAATACTACATTCATAGATTTCTCTATATTACCCAACAAATATTTTTCTTCGCTCATAGCCAAAAATAATCATTGCTACTCCTAAAAAAGCACAAATCATATACATAAATGAATAGGAGAAAATATCTGCTAATGGTCCCATAATAACTCCTCCGAGCGAAACTCCTAAATCAGCAGTAGCAATAAATAAACCAAGTAATACATTACGATTTGCTTTAGGCAAAACAAAAGTCAAGTATGATGTTAACGTCGGATAGATAAGTGCCTGAGCTATCCCCATTAAAATTGCACCTCCATAAAAAAAGATAGGTCCACCAGTTATAGAAAAGCTTACACACTGGGCTGCTAACGCTAGAATAAGCATAGTTCCCATGATAAAAGAAGAATGCCATTTCCCATCTGAAGGAATTCTCTTTCTTAAAGTAAAGCGAGAAAAGACAACTGTTCCTGCCATAAGCATGAGGTAAATTCCAGCATTGCCGCTTTCTAATTGCAAAGCATATAAGGGGATAAAGACTGTAGTGGCTCCAAATACCATGGAAGAAGTCAACATTAGTATGCTACATTTAAATAAAAACGGATTTTGTACTAATTGCCTAAATGATTGAATTATATTGACACCCTGTTCAGCATTACTCGTAACAGGCTGTTCAGTGTTTTTATCCATTTTCGCACTATAGCCAACCAAACCTGTAAAAATCGCAATTCCTATCATCACAACTGTAAAATAATTCATATCACCAGCTTGCCAAATCCCTAAAGCAAGCAATGGACCTATGATTCCAGGTACATAAGAAAATAACGAATATAACGAAATACCTTGAGAGCGATCTTCCTCTGGCAAAGCATCTATAATACCTATCTGTAGTGCCATGGAAAAGAATGCCGTCGATACCCCTTGTAGCATACGGGCGAAAAAATACCCTCCTAATCCAGTAAATGTATAGATTATTAAGGCAAAGCCATTAAGGATTAATATAACTCGTAACACTTTTATTGGACCATGTTTCTGAATTATTTGACCTGCCCACGGGCGAAAGAACATAGTGGTAAATAGATAGGCTCCCATAATAATTCCAATCGTTGTATTACTAGCACCTAATGATACTCCTTTTAACGGGATAATAACATTTAGAATAGAGTTGGCACTAAAATATAGAAGAACTAATAAATATAAGCGTAAAAAAGGCCAAGACAATGCTCCTCTCACATTTTTCCCCCTTTCTTAAGAGACGGCACCCTTATCTATTACGAAAACATCTGCTTCTTTCCTATTTGCCCAAATGAACATAATTGCAGCGAGACCTACAATTGCACAAATAATAAACATTATTGAAAAAGAACTCATTTGTATTACAAATCCCATAACAAACCCACCTAGAGCAAAGCCTAAATCATAAGAAGCAAGAAAAACGCCGAGTAATATATGCTTGCTCTCCTGCGGAATAGCAAAAGACATATACGTAATGATCGTTGGATAAAGCATCGCTGTAGCCAAACCATTAAAAATGGCTGATACATAAATAAAGTGACCTATATAAGGCATGAATGCCAAAAGGGTGGTTCCAATAACCGAACTTACTAAAACAATCGACATAAAAGATGGATGCCATTTCCCATCAGAAGGAACTATTTTTCGAAGTAAAAACCGACTCACGACCACAACTATTGCTTGTAAAAATAAATACAATGCTGCATTACCATAGCCAGTCGTTATCATATACAAAGGTAAAAAGGTAGTAATAGCTCCAAAAACACTTGCACCGATCAGCATAACAAGAGCAGAAACCATAAGCCCTCTATGCCGCCTTGTAGTCTTAAAAGCTGTATACATCTCCCGAAACGTAAACATCCCTTTATCCTCTCTTGTTGCTGGTAACGGAGAGCGGAATACAAATAAAAACGGCAGCACGGATAAGGCAGCAATTAAAAGTAATAAATATAGATGGTCAAAATGAGTCCAGAGGAGCAAAGCTAACGCCGGTCCATATAAACCTGGCAAAACAGTAGATAAGGAGTACATGGACATACCTTGACCCCTGTCCTTATCTAACAAAATTGAAGCTATCCCTATTTGCATGGCCATGGAAAAGAACGCTGTCACCACCCCTTGAAGGGCACGTACGATATACAGGCTCTCGACTCCTAACCAAACATACAATAACAAGGCTAACGCATGACCTACTAACAACCATTTCATGATAGTTAATACGCTATATTTGGCAATTAATTGACCTGCCCAAGGTCTTAGCCCCATACAGACAAACATGTACATTCCCATCATAATTCCAATTTCACCTTCCCTGAAACCATAATCAGCTGCCTGTAATGGGAAAATGACGGTTAAAATGGAATTGGCAGTAAAGAAGAATAGAGCCAGTACATATAATTGAAACATTTTTATTGAGATTGGATTAACTTCTATGATACATTCATTCCTTTCTTCACCGACATATCCTCACTAGCTTGCTGCGTCTTAATAGGAAGCTGAGCTTCTAGCAACCTTCTACTTGCAGGATGCGTTAATTTATCAAACTCCTTGACATCTTCTGTATAATCAACTATTTTTCCCTTATCCATTACAGCTACCTCATCAGCAAACAGTTTCACTGAATGTAAATCATGGCTTATAAAAAGATAGGTTAAGTTCAATTCACGTTGCAATTTTTTTAATAACTTTAATATACTAATCTGAACCAACACATCTAAACTATTAATTACTTCATCTAAGATGATAAACTTAGGTTGAATAGAGATGGCCCTTGCAATCGTAATTCGCTGGAGCTGTCCACCACTAAATTGATGGGGGTATTTCTCACCATCCTCTGCGGTTAATCCAACGGTCTCTAACAATCTCTTTACTTCTTCCCTTTTTTCTTTTGAGGAGTATTGTAAATGAACACGCATCGGTTCAGCAATCACATCTCTTATTTTCATACGAGAATTGACGGCACTAAAGCAATCTTGAAAGACAATTTGCATGTCTCTGCGTAATTGCTGTCTAGTTTGGTTGGAACTATTAAGTAAATTGAATCCATTAAAAAATATCTGACCACTTTCCGGCTTCTCAAGACCAATCAGTATTTTTCCTAAAGTACTCTTACCAGAGCCGCTTTCTCCTACTAAAGCAAAACACGATCCTTCCTTGATGTGTAAAGAAATATCGTCTAGGGCCTGTATTTTCTTTTTCTGTCCCCACCATTTGCCATCAAAATACTGTTTTGATACGTTTTTAAATTCTATCATTGTAATCCCTCCAGCCTACTGCCTTACCCAATAACCAGGTTTCCATTCTATAAAATGACCTTCCATTGGTTCTTCATAATGGTCTACCAACTCTTCTAAGAGACTATTCTCTTTTTTTACTGCTAGTAAGGCTTTCGTGTATGAATGAAGCGGTTGTTCAAGGACTAAGGAAGCAGGGCCATACTCAACCATCAACCCGCGTCTCATCACGATGAGATCATCAGCTAATTTAGCAATCACTCCCAAATCATGAGAAACAATGAGCATACTCGTGCCAGATTCTTGCTGATATGCTAATAGCTCATCTAAGATGCGTAGCTGTGTCATCGTGTCTAAGGCTGTTGTTGGTTCATCTGCAATTAGTAAAGATGGACGATGGCAAACTGCTATCGCAATCATTATCCTTTGTAGCATTCCTCCACTTAGCTCATGAGGATATTTGTTTAATATATTCTCTTCAGGTAGCTGATAACGAGAAAGCTGTTCAAGTGCTTTTTGTTTCGCCTCTTTTTTACTTATATTAACGTGAGCTTGTAGTGTTTCGATAAAGTGATCTCCAATCGATACCATAGGATTAAACATGGCCATGGGATTTTGCATAATAAGAGCGATTTCCTTCCCCCTTAGCTTACGCATCTCCTCCTTGTTTTTAGCATGAAGAGATTCACCCTGAAATAAAACCTCTCCGGACACTCGACGACTCTCACGAAACAATTGAAGAATCGTGGTACATATCATTGATTTTCCGCTACCGCTCTCCCCGACAACACCCACAATTTTCCCTTTTGGGATTTTAAAGCTTATATCCTGGACAACCTCAATTTCATCCGTTTCACGTTGTACAAAAACAGATAGATTTTTTACTTCTAACAAGTGAATCAGCCTTTCTATAGCGTTTTTGGATCTAGAGCATCACGCACCGCATCTCCAAACCAATTAAAGAGGAGCACAGTTAGTGAAATTATGAAACCTGGAATAAACATTAACATCGGATTGCTTAATAAAAATGTTTTACTATCACTAATCATCATCCCCCACTCAGCCATTGGGGCGCTCACTCCTAGGCCTAGAAACGATAGTTCAGATATGAGTAAAATCGTAGAACCTAACCCAATTAATTTAAGCAGGAATATTTGTGGAAAAACAAAAGGAAGAATATGGACTCTCATAATGTTAAAGCGGGAAACTCCTGTCACCTGAGCATACTTCACAAACTGGGCTTCTTTAAGACTTAACACCATGTTTCGAATTATACGGGCATACCATACCCAAGAGACAAAGACTATTCCTATAAACATATTGAAAAGCCCACCGCCAAGCGTTCCTACTATAACAAGGGCAAAAATAAAGTTGGGCATCGCTAGTAAAATATCACAAATACGCATTAATACTGTATCTATAATTCCACCAACATAGCCTGCTACAATGCCAACAACCAGACTAATAACTAATGTTACAAATAAAATTGAAAATGTGGTAAACAAGGATACTCTTGCACCTGCGATGAGCCTTGATAGTACACAGCGTCCTAAATGGTCCGTACCTAAGGGGTAGGTAGCTGAAAAGCCTTGGAGCTTCATGGCCATATTGATTGCATAGGGGTCATGAAGTACTAACCACGGTTCAAGTATAGCCACCATAGTAACTAACGCAACAAGGGAGCTACTGATGATTAAAGGTAAACGCTTGTTTCGCTTTTTCATTTTCCCTCCACCTTTAAACGAATTCGTGGATCAATCAGGGCACACACGATATCCGCTAAGAAATTTATGAAAATATAAAAGACCCCGATTAACAATATAAAGCCTTGTAATACAACATAATCTCGGGCACTCATTGAATCCAAGATATATCTTCCTATTCCAGGAATTGTAAATACGATCTCTATGATCACTGCTCCACCTAATAAACCGCCAAACGTCATAGCTAATGATGTTAATAAAGGAGGTAACGTTCCCCTTAACAGATGATGGAGTACTATGACACTCTCTTTTAAACCACGAGCCCGAGCATATAAAACATAGGGTTGCTGCATCTGCTCTATCATACTTGTTCGGATTAACCGAATATAAAATGGACTTATTCCCAGTGCTAGTGTCAATGATGGTAATATCATATGCTGCCATGTTCCCCACCCCATCAACGGTAAGACCCCCCATTTCAACGCCACAACGTATATTAAAATAAAGGCTAACCAAAAATTAGGCATAGAGGCAATCGTAAAAATCGATGTACGTGCAAGCCTATCAAATAGGCTGTATTGCTTTACTGCTGATAAAACACCTATGGGAACACTTATAAAAACTACAAAAAGCAAGGCTGTGAAGGCAATCCCTAAAGTTATCCAAAACCTGCTTATTAGTTCATTTGCGACATCCTGCTTTGAAACAAACGATTTTCCAAAATCAAGTTGAAACACCTGCCACATCCAATTGGCATATTGAGAAAGCAGAGGCTGATTAAACCCCTGCTCTTCACGAATTGCGTCCATTGATTCCTCGCTAACTGGTAATTGATTGATGGCAAAGTAAGCTTCAACAGGGTCAACTGGAATCACCCTAATTAAGAAAAAAGCAACGAGGGATACACCCCACAGCGCCAAAATCATACTTAAAATTCTACTTACTAGAAAACGTTGCATTATTCTATTCCTCTAATTCAAATAGTGAGAGTGGTACTTCATATTGATGCGGAGTAAACTGTAAGCCTTTAACACTATTATTGGCTACTAAGTAATTGGTACGATATGAGATTGGAATAAGCATCGCTTCTTCATGAATTCCTCTCAGAATCTCTTCATACAATGTTTGTCGTTCATTTTCATCGGTTGAACGAATCACTTTTTCGACAGTGGTAACAAACTCAGATGAAATAGTTGTTCCACTTTGTGCATAGTTTCCTAATTGGTTCTCTCCAATCATCGTACGAATATACATATGTGGGTCGTATGGTACACCCCATGTATCATTAAAAGTCAGATTAAATTCTCCATCTCTCACTTTTTGAGTATAGATTTGAGGTTCTTCCGCCTGTAACTTTACATCAATCCCGATTTCAAGCCATGCACTTTGCAAATACTCTAATATACCTTTATGTATTTGCTCCGTACTGCGATATGGAATTGTTACTTGTAAGACTTGATTATCTTTCATTCGAAATGGTTGTCCCTCTACTTCTTTCCAACCAGCTTGATCAAGTAATCTCTTAGCTTCTTCGATATTGTTCTTATATTGACCTACCTCAATATCACTATAAGGGAAACCAGGCGAGAATAAAGAATGTGCCTCTTCCTCTAAACCATTTAATAAATGCTCCACGATGGTCTCACGATCCATTGCATGATGAAGTGCTAATCTAACTTCTTTTTCATTCGTTGGAGCAACGGTTGAATTAATAGCCAAAACTCTCGTTGATAATGGACCTGAAATTAACGTTTGATATGTTCCATTCTGTTCCAGATTCTGATATTCAACAGGAGCAAGTTGGCCACTTCCAAATATTAAATCAATATCTCCTTTCTCCAAGGCCATGATGCGTGCTTGCGAGTCTGGAATGACCTTAAGAATAACTTTTTCTATTTTAGGCTTTTCTCCCCAATAATTTTCGTTACGTGTAAACTCAGCATGACTATCTTTCGCATAATCAGTTAAAACCCACGGACCTGTTCCAATAGGAGCTTTGATTTCTTCCACTGTTAAACCACTCTCAGGAAACCCACTGTCACCTAACATTCTCAGTGGACGAATTAACGTTAACTCTTGTAGAAAAGGATAGTAGGCTTCTTTTAAATCTACTTTTACTTTTAGTTCATCTATCACTTCTACTTTTTCAATAATACTTACAGCTTCTAGCCAGCTGTGTCTTTCCATATTTTGAAGAACGGCTTCTATATTTCTTTTCACATTCCCCGCTGTAAGAGACGAACCATCTGAATACACTACACCTTCACGTAAAGTGAATAAATAGCTTTTCCCATCATCTGAAATCTCCCATTCTGTAGCTAAGGCAGGTGTTATCTCTCCATTATCACCGTAGCTTACTAGTGGATCATACAGCAACGCCTGAGCAAACATTTCATTAGGTGCATATAGATGTGGATTTACCTCTCCAATATCCAAGGGCCAAGATAACGTCAATGTATCATTAGCCAATGTTCCTTCTTGTTTGCTTGTTTCTTGAATACTTGTCTGTTCATTACTACAAGCCGCTATCATTAACATAAGTGTACAAGAGAGTACGAGCAAAGCTAGTTTTTTCATACTTATCGAGCCTTCTTTCTTCCATTGTATTTTTCTACTATTACTTTCAAAGCCCTTACTCAAATAGTAATGATTACTATTTTCAATTTAAATTAAATCACAGTTTACATAGATTGTAAATAAGTTTAAGAACTAACTTATGTGATAAGAAAACAATACTATATATTTGTGAGACCCTTGTGAAATTTATTTTATTGTCACAAGTTCAATTCATATGATTTCGCCATATACCATGGTACCTGAATATAAAAAGCACACTACCTACTCAGTTAGGTAATGCGCGAAGTGTCTTAAACTCTATGAGAGATTTCATTTAACCATATGGACGTTTGTGGAACAATTTTCTTAGTAGGACTTTTAAACTCTTCTGCTTGTCACCTTTAGTACATTCTTCTCAAGACCACTCGAAACTGTAGTCATATGCTGCAGAGTTATGGTCTACTGTTCATTAACATATTATCTTCAAAGCAATCTACGTACAAAGCTTTGTAGCACCCCCTTACCTCAACAGTCAACAGAATCTCGAAGTGAATAAATCATCATTAATAATTACCCTTATATACCACTTATACCATTTATAAAATAGTCTTTAATCCGCATTTTCCTGAATTAATGTCATGAATTATTATTCTGATTTTGGCAATAATGTACAATTGCAACAAAATAATATTTAGAAAGCGAGGATGCCTATGAAAGGACATTTTTACAGAAGAGGCTGTAAGTGCAAAAAGAAAAAATGCACTTGTGGTTCAAAGTGGGCTTTCACTGTCGATATTGGGTTAGATCCAATCACCGGAAAAAGAAAACAAAAGGTAAAAAGTGGATTTACTACTAAGCAAGAAGCTGAAGAAGCTGCTACCACTCTAATTCATCAAGTAAACAAAGGAACATATTTAGAGGAGACAGATAAAACCTTCAGCGAATTTGCAAATGAATGGCTTCCCATCTACAGGGACTCAAAAGATGTAAAACCCGGAACCATCCGAGTTCGCCTCCATGAAATCGGAAAATTGTTACCCTACTTTGCTCAATTAAAATTAAAAGACATCACAAAAAAAATGTATCAAGATGCTCTAAACGATTTAAAAGAGCAAGGTTACTCTGATAGTACTAGGGAGGGAATTAATCGAACAGGAAGGATGATTTTTCGAAAAGCACTAGAACTGGAGTTAATTAAAAAGGACCCTACGGAGTTTGCTTATGTAAAAAAAGATAAGAAAACAGTTGAACAGTTGGAAGAAGAGGAAGTTCCAAAGTATCTTGAAAAAGAAGAGCTCGCCCTATTTTTAGAGACAGCTAAAAATAATGGACTTGAACATGATTACTTGGTGTTTTTGATACTCGCCTATACTGGAATTAGGGTTGGGGAGTTAGTTTCTCTAAAGTGGAAAGATGTAGACTTCAAAAACCACACGATAAGTATTACCAAAACGTATTACAACCCCAATAATAATACCGTCGAGTATCAATTAGTCCCACCGAAAACCCGAAAGTCTAGGCGGAAAATTGTTGTGGATGAAGATGTCATCAACGCTCTGAAAGAACACAAAAAGGTTCAGAATAAAGTCATCGAGCAATTAGGTAACAGTTACTATAACAAGGACTTTATCTTTGCCAAAATGGAACGACAGCATGGCTATCCCATTGTCGTCAAGACCGTTCAAAACCGAATGGCTAGATTACTTGTCATTGCTAATTTAAACAAAGAATTAACACCACATAGTTTAAGACATACACACACTTCACTTCTTGCAGTAGCCGGTGTAGGGCTTGAACAAATTATGGATCGACTTGGCCATTCCGATGATTAAATAACCAAAGACGTATATCTACATGTCACCCACGAAATGAAAAAAGAAGCCTCTCAAAAGTTCAGTGAACTCATGAGAAGCCTCCGTTAATTATCCTCAATGTTAGCAAAATGTTAACATTTCACTCTCACCTTGCCAACAAACCCAGTCATATCAGGGGTTCGAGGGGCAGATGTCCAGCCTCAACTCCTAGAAACTCCAGCCTCTTCCCATCCTCCTGCGTGGCAATGAGCGCCACTTGTCGGATGGTCCAGATTCCTCCGTTTCTGAGCAGTCGCTTCGGCTTTTCGTATTACATCATGCCGCCCATTCCACCCATGCCACCCATTCCAGCCATGTCTGGCATTCCGCCACCATTCTCATCTGGTTGGTCAGCGATTACAGCTTCAGTTGTTAAGAACATTGCTGATACTGATGCTGCGTTTTGAAGAGCAGAACGTGTAACTTTAGCTGGGTCTACGATACCCGCTTCAACCATATTTACCCACTCACCCGTTGCAGCGTTGAAACCTACTCCAACTGCTTCGCCTTTTAAGCGCTCAACAACAACAGATCCTTCAAGCCCTGCATTGTGTGCAATTTGGCGAACTGGCTCTTCTAAAGCACGAAGTACGATGTTTACACCTGTTTGCTCATCGCCATCCGCTTGAACAGCAGCTACTGCTTTGTAAACGTTCATTAATGCAGTACCACCACCAGCTACGATACCTTCTTCAACCGCAGCACGAGTTGAGTTTAGAGCATCTTCAATACGAAGTTTACGCTCTTTCATTTCAGTTTCGGTAGCAGCACCAACTTTAAGAACAGCTACACCGCCAGCTAATTTAGCTAAACGCTCTTGTAATTTTTCTTTATCAAAATCAGAAGTTGTTTCTTCTACTTGTGCTTTAATTTGGTTTACACGAGCAGCAATTTTATCAGACTCGCCTGCACCTTCCACGATCGTTGTTGTTTCTTTTGTTACAACAACTTTTGCAGCGCGACCAAGTTGAGTAATGTCAGCAGATTTAAGATCTAATCCTAAGTCTTCTGTAATTACTTCACCACCTGTTAAGATTGCGATGTCTTCTAGCATTGCTTTACGACGGTCACCAAAACCAGGAGCTTTTACAGCTACAGCGTTAAATGTACCACGAAGTTTGTTAACAACTAATGTTGCTAGCGCTTCACCTTCAACATCTTCAGCAATAATTAAGATTGGACGACCTTGTTGTACCACTTGCTCAAGTACAGGTAATACTTCTTGGATGCTTGCAATTTTCTTATCAGTGATAAGAACATAAGGGTTTTCTAAAACAGCTTCCATTTTATCAGAGTCTGTTACCATGTATGGCGAAGCATATCCACGGTCAAATTGCATACCTTCTACAACTTCAAGCTCAGTTGTAAATCCTTTTGACTCTTCAATTGTGATAACACCATCGTTACCAACGCGCTCCATTGCTTCTGCAATAATTTTACCAACTTCATCGTCAGCAGAAGAGATTGCCGCTACTTGAGCGATAGACTCTTTACCTTCGATTGGCTTAGAGATGTTTTGTAATTCTTCAACAGCAACACGAGTTGCTTTTTCAATCCCTTTACGGATAACCATTGGGTTTGCACCAGATGTTACGTTCTTTAACCCTTCACGGATCATTGCTTGCGCAAGAACAGTTGCCGTTGTCGTACCATCACCAGCAATGTCGTTCGTTTTGCTAGCAACTTCAGCAACTAACTTTGCACCCATATTTTCAAACGGATCTTCAAGTTCAATTTCTTTAGCAATTGTTACACCATCATTAGTAATTAAAGGAGAACCGAACTTCTTTTCAAGAACAACGTTACGTCCTTTTGGTCCTAATGTTACTTTAACAGCATTTGCTAATGCATCTACACCACGAAGCATAGAGCGACGAGCGTCTTCACTGAATTTAATATCTTTTGCCATCGTTTCAACCTCCTAAAATGATCTTAATATGTTTTATCATGTTTTATCGTTTTGATTAACCAAGAATAGCTAATACGTCACTTTCACGTAAAACTAAATATTCATTACCTTCGTACTTCACTTCAGTACCTGCGTATTTAGAGAAAATTACTTTGTCGCCTTCCTTCACTTCAAGAGCAACACGCTCACCATTTTCAAGTACGCGACCTGTACCTACTGCAACAATTTTACCTTCTTGTGGTTTTTCCTTCGCAGAGTCTGGAAGTACGATACCACTTGCAGTCTTTTCTTCTGTCTCAACTAACTCAATTACAACACGATCACCTAATGGCTTTAACAAGGAAAACAACCTCCTTAAAATATTTTTTTCTCCTCAATTTATGTAAAATTTTAGGGTGAGGAGTTTTTGTTAGCACTCTGTTTGGTTGAGTGCTAATTCCATTATTATAATAATCATTCATATTTTTTTTTGCAAGTACTTTGAATAATTTTTTTTGTAAAATTAATATTACAACTTGTAATATTGAACAAAAGCCTTCACTAGAATAACCAAATGAGTTGTTTTATAAACTACTTACTGAAAGTTTTCTAACACAAAATTGGACTTAAACTTCTTCTTTATTGTTAAGCCCCATTCCTTCTTATTTTGTAAATAAGTATGATAAAATGGAAAATACATTGTTCATGAAAAACACTACGTCTATTCAAAAGGGGAATTATATCGTGTCTAAACGCTATTGGTGGGTATTAATTACATATATCGCCATGCATATGTCTGCTTTTATTGGTGTTCCATTATTGAAACTTATGGATATACCTTTGGAAAGAATTCCAGGGATTTGGAGTACCATTAGTTTTTCAGCTGCATTATTGATTATCGTAATTTTACTCCTACCTGACATACGTAATCGCCATCAAGTTCGTGGCCGTTCTTCTAAATCTGAAGCCGCGATGTGGTCGGTGCTTGGTGTACTCCTTGCATTTGTAGCACAATACATTTCGATTTATATTTCAGTTTTTCTATTAGGAGTAGAACCTGGATCTGAAAATACAGAGCGAATCTCTGAATATGCCCGTATCTTTCCATTGTTTATCATCATTATGGCCGTAATCGGCCCAATTCTTGAGGAGATTATATTTAGGCAAGTTATTTTTGGTTCACTCTATAAAAAATATAACTTTATTATCGCTGCGCTTATCAGCTCATTAATTTTCGCTCTCGTGCACATGGATTTAGACTACATATTAGTTTACACTGCTCTTGCGTTTGTTTTTGCTTATCTCTATGTGAAAACAAAACGAATTCTAGTACCGATTATCGCACATGTTGCTATGAATACCATAGCTGTTTTAGTCCATGTTATCTATGGAGAAAGACTAGATGAATTACAACGACAACTAGAGCAAATACAATCATTTATTGGAGGATTTATAGTATGAGAACGTCTCCTACATTTATGGCGCTCGTCTATGCCTTAATAGGTGTCATGTTCACCTATTTAGCGATTCAAAATGTCCAAGTAGCAGGCTGGAATTTTTGGACATACCTTTTTATCGGTTTATCAGCCGTTGATTTTATGATGGCCTATCGATTTTTTCAAATGAGAAAATCTATAAAAAAGTCTAAATAAACAGGAACATAAGTATTAATTAAACATTTATTTAATACTTATGTTCGTATAAATTAAGAAGGGCTGGTCTAACTTAAGTGCTAGCCTTTCTTTTTATTTCATCAATAAAACAACTTTTGTAATCTATTTCATAAATGGGTCGGTACCATTATCTTACATAAACGCGAACTTATTGCTCTGCTTCTAACAGAAAAGAACACTCGCTTCAAAAAGGAGTGCTCTCTTTCTTGTCTTTAGTTATGAAACATTTTTTTCCTGCGTGGGCATTTCTTTTGCGGTTTTTCCGAGTAAATAACCTAAAGGAACTGTAATCGCAGTTAACACAGCTAAAATAATAAATCCTTCATTAATGGCTTGTAAGTTAGCTGCTTCAACCGACTCTTCAATTCCATATAATTGTGCTTTTCTTACTTCATAATAAATAGAAATGAATACGATCCCTAAGGCTGAACTCATTTGGCGCAATACATTATTCATGGCCGAGCCACGAGAAATGAATTGCTCTGGTATTGCATTCATACCAGCGGTTGTTGCAGGCATACTTGAAAGTCCAAACCCTACTCCCCTAATAGCCATAAGAATGATAATAAATGCAAGGGACGTTTCCATTGTCAAAGAGCCTAATAAAAATGTACAAATTGTTGAAATAATTAGCCCAGTAGTAATAACCCCTGTTCCTCCACGCTGATCTAAAATACGTCCACCTACGGTCATAAAAATTCCCATTAATAAAGCGGTAGGCAAAAATACGAGACCCGTGACAATGGCGTTAAAACCATACACATTTTGTAGTAGTAGCGGGATCAAAAATACACCCCCGAACAAACCGATCGACATCACTCCTGAAACACAAACACTCAGAGAATATGGGGTAATTTTAAATATCGTTAAATCTAGTAATGGATACTTTTGTTTTTTCTCTATCATAATAAATAAAACTAAACAAACAGATCCAATAACGATAAAACTAATATTTAGAGCATTCGTAAGATGTTCAAGACTTGAGGTACGGCCAAGTGCAAGAAGAATTAAACCAACACCGATAGTAACCGTTATAAATCCCCAACGATCAAATGTAATTTTCGAATTCATTTCCGTTTCTTTTAAATATTTCGAAGCAAACCAAATTCCTAATAACCCAAAAGGAACATTACATAAAAATAAGTAATGCCAACTTCCCGTTTCGATAATTATTCCACCAATCGTTGGACCGATGGTAGGGGCCATCATTGCCGCAACACCATATATCCCGGTTGCCATTCCTCTTTCCTGTTTGGGAAAATTAGCAAAAATAAGCGCCATCGATAAAGGCATCATAATGCCCCCACCTACTCCTTGTATACCTCTAAAAATGATGAGAGATGAAAGGTTCCATGAAAAAGTACCAAGAATCGAACCTACTACAAAAATACCTAGTCCGATAATATATAACCGTTTCTTACCCCATTTATCACCGAGGAAACCCGTTAGGGGCATGGTCATCCCCATTGTTACCATGAAAATCGTAATGACCCATCCTGTAGAAACCGCATCTGTATCGAATACAGTCATGAGCTGTGGTACAGCAGGGTTGAGCATACTATTATTTAAGATTAACGTGAACGTCCCAATCAATACAGCAATGACGACCATCCACTTTTCTGATATATTACTCATATGAATACCACCATTTCGTTAGTCGAAATAAATTACTACTACTATAACATGGATCACAGTATTTCAGGTACCTTTTTACTTCCAGTTGAAAGAAAGTCGAAAAAGAGCCAGTCTCACAATGAAACTCCCGCCACTTCTCACCTCCCATTGACGATACACCAAGAAAGCATAAAAAAGAAGCTACTTTCTATGCAGATGCCTACTAGTGCAACTACAACAGAAAGTAACTTCAAACCATTTTATTATTATGAGGGGTAAAGCGAGAGTCAAGACTGATTGTCTTTATTTCGTTATGCAACTTTTATAACTTTTTTCTGACCATCTAACATTTGATCATCTGATTTTTTCATAAAACTTTGTCGTAAATAAGGTAATACCCAACGATCTCCACCGTAACGACCTGCATTTGCACCAGCTGCTAAAATAAACATTGAAATTAACACCAGCCATGGATTAGTGGAAATAGTTCCCGCAAACATAAATGCGAAGTTCATCATTACACCAAAGAATGCTGCAGCACTAGTGAATACACCAAGAATAAGTCCTAAACCTACAAGAAACTCTCCCCATGCTACCATACCACTAAATAGATCCGCATTCGGAATAGCAAACTTCTCTAAAAACGCTACGTAATTCGGATATATAAGACCTTCCCCGTTTACTACAGGGTTAGCTACTGAACCTTGTAAATAACCTCCAGCATTAAAGTCGCCTGTAATTTTTCCCCAACCTAAAGTTAACCAAGTCCAACCTAGATATACACGTAGAAATAAAAGGATACCTGCTGAAATAGAATGATTGCGTAAGAATTGACCAAACATAGTTATTCCTCCTCTAGAACGTTGTTAGTGACATTTAACCTGGTCGCGACAAGTTTTAATGCTTCGTTTGTGAAGTGTTTCACAATTTATATATTAAAGCATACCTCTATATCTGTCTATATATTTGCTCACCATTTCACAAACTGTTCAAAATAGCAGTATGATAGTGATCGCTTATACTGTTTGTGCACTATTAACACTTTATAGTTACCGCTACGCTTCTTCTAACACTGCTTCGGGCACTATGAACCCTCTATAGTTACCGCCACCACTTCTTCTATCCCTCCCACGGGCACTATGAACGCTTTATAGTTACCGTCACCACTTCTTCTATCCCTACCGCGGGCACTATGACCCCTTTATAGTTACCGCCCACGCTTCTTCTATCCCTCCCACGGGCACTATGAACCCTCTATAGTTACCGCCACCACTTCTTCTATCCCTCCCACGGGCACTATGACCCCTTTATAGTTACCGCCCACGCTTCTTCTATCCCTCCCACGGGCACTATGAACGCTTTATAGTTCCCGCCACCGCTCCTTCTATCCCTCCACGGGCACTATGAACCCTCTATAGTTACCATCACCGCTTCTTCTATCCCTCCCGCGGGCACTATAAACCCTTTATAGTTACCGACACCACTTCTTCTAGTCCTCCCGCGGGCACTATGAACGCTTTATAGTTACCACGACCGCTTCTTCTATTCCTCCCACGGGCACTATGAACTCCCTGTACTTACCGCCCTCACTTCTTCTTCCCCTGACATCAGCTAACATAAAGCACTTTAACATTAATCTGAATTAACTACGGCCAAAGCAAAACTACTTAAATAAGTACGACGGCTACTATTACTCCAAGTAGCGCTCGAATGCTCATAAAAAGAAGGAGTACAAGGTCTAAAAACTAGACTTTGTGCTCCCTCTTCATTATTCAGTATAAGTTTGGCACTCTACTTTTAAAAACTGGAACATTTTTACGGACTTCTTTTACATTTTCTAATGGCAAGGTTGCCCTAATGGTTTCTTCTTTTGCTTGTGTACCCTGGGCAATAATATCTCCCCATGGGTTAATCACATATGATCTCCCACAAAATTCTACTCCATCGTAAGTCCCCACTCGATTGGACGATATAATATACATTTGGTTTTCAATTGCCCTGGCTTGCTGCAATATTGTCCAATGGGTTTGCCTTGCTTCAGGCCACTCCGCCAAAATGAACAGCACTTCGGCACCGTCTAAGGCTAACGAGCGAGCAAGTTCTGGAAAACGAAGATCATAACATATGATCACACCTACTTTCACTCCGTCTAATTCAAAAATTTGAGCCTTTTGTTCGCCTCCAGCTAAATATAGATGTTCATCAAGCATCGGAACGAGGTGTACTTTATCATACTGGTGAACTTGTTGCCCAGATCGATTAAAGATTAGCGCTCGATTATATATTTTATCCTTTACCTTTGTCGCAACAGAACCACCGACAACGTTGATGTTGTTCATACTCGCCATTTCACTTAAAAATTGGGCAGTTTCATTCCGCTCACCCTCACAGACTTCATCTAACGTCGGTAACGTATAAGCTGTCGTCCACATTTCAGGAAGAACAATGACATCTGGTATTTCTTCACTTTGCATTAGCTGGCCAACCCACTGTCTCACTTTTTTACGATTTTCTTCTGGTTGACCTGGTACAATATCCATTTGATAGATTGCAACTTTCATTGGAGGACCTCCTCTCATTTTAAAAAAGTTCAAGTTTTCGAATACGCTCGACTGCTTCTTTTAATCGGTCTTCCTCTTCTAAGAGGCCTACACGAACGTACCCTTCTCCGCTTTCACCGAAACCTCGGCCAGGAGCTACCGCAATATGTGCTTTATAAAGTAGGATATCAGCAAATTCTTCAGAGCTCATTCCCTCTGGACACGGCAGCCACGCAAAGAAAGACCCATTCGGTGCTTTTACATCCCAGCCAATCGATTGTAAACCTTCAATAAGAACATTGCGGCGGCCTTCATATTTTTTTACCAATTCGTCCACACAAGTTTGTGGACTTAGAAGTGCAGTAGCTGCGGCCTTCTGGATCGCTCCAAACAAACTTACATACATATGATCTTGATATAAATTAAGCATTTCAATAACAGAGGCATTACCAACAGCGAAAGCAACACGCCAACCTGCCATATTATATGTCTTTGATAACGTATAAATTTCAATTCCAACCTCTTTTGCCCCTTCTGATTGGAGAAAGCTTACTGGTTTTTGACCATCAAATCCTATACCACCATATGCAAAGTCATGAACTACACATAAATCATGCTGCCTAGCAAATGTAACCGTTTCATCATAAAATGCCTTCGACGCTGTTGCCCCTGTTGGGTTATTCGGATAATTCAGAAACATAAGTTTAGCCTTTTTTTTAGCGTCTTCACTGATCACTTGATAATCGGGTAGAAAGTTATTGTTCTCTTGCAATGGCATCATTTCCATTTGGCCTCCAGCCAATGCTACTCCTGACCAATAATCTGGATACCCAGGATCTGGAACAAGCGTAACGTCACCAGGATTTAACATGCATTGACTAATTTCAACAAGTCCACCTTTTCCGCCAAACAGAACACAAACTTCTTTCTCTGGATCAATATCCACGCCATATTCTCTTTGATAAAACTCCGCAACCGCTTCTTTTAAAAAGCGATACCCTCGAAATGGTGGATATTTATGGTATTTAGGAAGATCGGCCGCTTCCTTCAAACTTTTTACAATATGATCAGGTGTTGGCTGATCTGGATTTCCTTGTCCTAAATTAATAATGTCTGCACCTTCTTTTACAAGTGCCCCTACTTTAGCGACGAGGCTCGCAAAATATTGCTTTGGAAGTCCCTTCATTGTCTGGTTCATCTGAAACTGTTTCATTATTTCAACCCCTACAATTCATCACTTTAATACAGTAAATCCATCGTATGATGTGTGATGGTTTTTGTCAATGGTCCACCTCTTCAAAGCTATAAGTACGGGTTTCAATGGTGCCAGGCAACCCAAAAAAAGACTGCATTCAGTGAATGCAGTCTAGCCATGATTTTCATTATCCGCCTGTTCTTGTTCTTTTAAACGTTGCTCTTCGAGGCGTTGTGCTTTACGATACGATATTCTTGAGATGACTATACTAATCTCATATAACAAGAATAATGGTAAAGTAACCATTAAATGGGAAATCAATTCAGGCGGTGTGATTAATCCCGCGATCACGAGAAGGATAAAGTAAGCTAACTTTCTAAATTTTGCAAGAAAGACTGGCGTTACGATTCCTAGCCGTGTTAAGAACATAATAACGACTGGCATTTGGAACAGGATCCCAAACGGAATGGTTAATTGAAAGAGAAAGGTAAAATACTCATTTATTCCATACATTTCATTTATTCCTAATTGTCCTGCTAACGCACCGACAAACTGAATGACGAACGGAAACAAAATGAAATAAGAAAATGAAATTCCCATCAGAAATAATATAAATGCAATTGGAATATAAGCTAACGTCACTCTTCTCTCAACTTCATGTAAACCAGGGCTAATAAATGCCCAAAGCTGATATAAAATGACTGGGAAAACAAGTAAAAATGCACTAAAAAATGCAAATGTCATATATACCTTGAGTGGGTCAATCGGCTTAAAGGCATTCATTGGAATATCTTGAGCAGTCGGTGCACTTTGAAGAAAGGTAATGATCGGCTTGGCTATAAATAATCCAATCACAAAGGCGATAATAAAAAAGACGAACACGATAATTAACCGTCTACGCAACTCGCCTATATGATCATACACAGACATGTCTTTCTGTTCCATGAATTACCCATCCTAACTATTTTTGTTTCTCATTTTTCTTGTTGTTATCGTCGTCTTCATCTGCTAATCCTTTAGTAGCATTCTTGAATTCACGTAATGTATTTCCTGCTGCTTTTCCTAATTCAGGCAACTTTTTCGGTCCGAAGATCAATAGGGCAACTAATGCTATTAAAATTAAACTACCTGGTCCTAATGGCATAACAAACACCTCCTTAAATTTAACTTTCTATATACTCTAACGAAATATCACTTATAGGCTTATCCTCTATTATAACGGATAATGCTTTAAAAAATAAATAAGTGCTTGAAGTTCTACTGATAGATCAATATGGTGAACCCTAACATTGTCTGGAACTGTTAATCTTGCTGGCGTAAAATTAAGAATGCCATTAATTCCTACAGAAACGAGTCGGTCAGCAATTTTTTGAGCAGAATGAGCGGGAACTGTTAATATAGCGACCGTCACGTCTGGATCTAATTGTTCTTCAAGCTGAGCTAAATTGTATATTCTAACCCCACCGATTTCTTGCCCAACCTTATCTTCGTCAACGTCGAAAGCCATCTCAATTTTTGTATTATTATTTTTAGCAAAATTGTAATTTAAAAACGCAGTACCAAGATTCCCGACCCCAATAAGGATGACCTTCGTTAACTCATCTTGATCTAACGTTTTCCGAAAAAAAGATAGCAAATAATTAACATTATATCCATACCCTTTTTTACCTAAAGCACCAAAGTAAGAAAAATCACGGCGAATCGTCGCCGAGTCTACTTTCACCGCTTCACTTAACTCTGACGATGATACTCTTTGCTTTCCCGAAGAATTAAGATTCTCTAAATACCGATAATATAAGGGCAATCGTTTCGCTGTTGCTTGTGGAATTTTGGGTTGTTCGAATTTCATAGATCGCCTCCAAGGTTTACACCATTTCAGGTTATTACAAATCATATTGTACACTATTTTTCTCTTCATGTAATTGTTTTCAGTCAGTGTTCATGAAGTTGTTGAATACCGTCTGATAAGGTAAACTTGATTTAATAGCACATAGGGAAATTTTATTCCGTTTAACGTAACAAATCAACAAATTCATTTCAACAGCGAGTTCTCCTCCTGAACTTTTTGAACAACCTTTTTATAGGTAGGAAGGATTTTATTTATGATCTTATTACAGTGTGTAAATTTAACCAAATCATTCGGCGTAGAGCCCATCTTGACAAATATAAAATTTGAAATACAGTCAAAACAACGAATTGCTCTTGTTGGTCGAAATGGGGCTGGGAAATCAACACTATTAAAAATTATTGCTGGTCAGACATCATTCGACTCAGGTGATTTGATTATTCCTAAAGATGTCAAACTCGGTTATCTTGCTCAAGATACAGGATTGGAGTCTGAACTGTTCATTTGGGATGAAATGTTAACGGTTTTTGCTGAACTTCAAAAAAAAGAACGGGCTCTTAGACGGCTCGAAGAACAAATGGCTGATCCAAGTCATGAACATTACGATAAAATCTTGCAAGAATACGATCAACTTCAAGTAACGTTTAAAGATGAAGGTGGCTATCAATACGAGGCCGATATCCGTTCCGTACTAGCTGGTTTGAACTTCGCAAACTTTGACTATGCTACGAAAATTTCTACACTCAGTGGTGGCCAAAAAACGCGTCTAGCTCTCGGAAAACTACTATTAACCAAGCCAGATTTACTTATTCTTGATGAGCCAACGAACCATCTTGATATTGAAACACTATCTTGGCTGGAACAATATTTAACAAATTACCCTGGAGCGGTTCTCATTGTCTCACATGATCGGTATTTCTTAGATAAAGTTGTCGATCACGTTTATGAATTATCAAGAACAAAAGCGACAAAGTTTAAAGGGAATTATAGTGACTACCTTGAAGAAAAAGCTCAGCGCTACGAACAAGAATTAAAACAATTTGAAAAGCAACAAGAAGAGATCGCGAAACTAGAAGACTTTGTTCGTCGTAATATCGCTAGAGCTTCTACGACCAAAAGAGCTCAAAGTCGTAGAAAATCACTAGAAAAAATGGAACGCCTAGGTAGACCTCAAGGAAATGAAAAAACAGCAAATTTCTTGTTCGGAATTGATAAACAAACAGGCAATGAAGTCTTAAAGGTACAAGCTCTTTCTGGTGGTTATAAAGATGTCCCATTATTTAAAGACATTAATTTCCAACTTAATCGTGGTGAAAGTGTAGCATTAATTGGTCCCAACGGAATTGGTAAATCAACTTTACTGAAAATCATTACTAAAGAATTGCAACCAATAACAGGAACCGTCTCCTATGGAAGTAACGTTGCTATAGGTTATTATGATCAAGAACAAGCAAAATTAACATCGAACAAACAAGTAATACACGAACTTTGGGATGAATTCCCGCTTATGCAAGAAAAAGAAATCCGAACAGTCTTAGGAAATTTCCTCTTTAGTGGTGATGATGTCTTAAAAATTGTTTCTGATTTAAGTGGAGGAGAAAAAGCGCGACTCGCCTTAGCAAAACTAATGTTAAAAAAAGCAAATTTCCTCATTCTCGATGAGCCGACCAATCACCTTGACCTAGACAGTAAGGAAGTTTTAGAGTCGGCGTTAATCGATTATCCTGGAACGATATTATTTGTTTCGCATGACAGATATTTCTTAAACCGAATGGCCACACGAATTATTGAACTAACACAACAACAGATCACTAATTATCTTGGAGATTATGACTATTACTTGCATAAAAAAGAAGAAGCTCGCCAATTACATGAATTGGCTGCATCTGAGCCATCAAATAGTGATGAACCAAAAAAGGATAAACAAAATTTCCAAATGGATAAAGAAGCAAAACGAAAAGAGAGACAACGACAGCGTCGTATTGAAGAAATTGAAACGACGGTCGACCAAATGGAAGCAGAAGTTGCTGAATGGGAAGAAGCCTTATGTAATCCAGATATTTATGAAGACCATGAAAAAGCTGCCACTCTTCAACAACAAATAGATACTCACAAAGAAAAGATAGAACAACTCTTAACCGAATGGGAGCAAATTCAAGAATAAATTGAAACTTCCACCAGTTAGGGTTTTCCTCTTCCCCCACCTAAGTTAGTTGTGGGGTTTTTCTATTAATTAAACGTTTATTTAATTAAGATAGGATAGTCAGTTAAGTTACAAGATGATAAAAGGAAGAAGCTTATGTAGCTTCTCCCTCTTTTTCTTCTAGTAACCAAAAATAACTGGTAGCCACAATCAAAAACATGGACGTTGCCGCTGCTACAACACCAGAGTCATTTAATAATAATAACGCAACGGATGTAACAAGCATTGTTTGCAATATGTCTTTTTCACGCTCATTTTTAATCCATTTTTTTTGTCTCCACAACATAATTCCCATTAAGATATAAGATGTGACAAACAGCTGAGTCCAATTGGAAAACTTAAATATCTTCCAATTCATTTGCAATTTTCTTGTGATTACGTCCAACATATAAGTTAGGTCGCCATTTAAAATCCTTTCAAAAGCATAGCCAATATGTGTCGGTTTTCCACTTAGCTGTAACAAATATAAAAGCATAAGTGAAAGAAGTGGAATCCCAATAAGAAGAATCGGTAACCACAACTTCCACTTTTTCATAATAAAACTATGCTTTACAGCAATAAATCCCCACGCAATAGCAGCTGATAACGTTGCTCCAGCGTTAGTACCTAGATGGCTGGCTCCCAACATATAAATTAAAAAAATAAAAAGAATGGTGACTACTAAGAAAAAGGTTTTCTTTGATGCCTTCCAAAAAGGAATTAATAATAGTAATCCCGAGATCATATAGACTCCCGCATATTCATTACCAATCCCGTAATACCTAGCTCCTATAATCGGATCATAACCTAAATAGGATCTTTGCATTAAAGGAGAACCCATCCACAAATCTAATGTGATTACTAGAAACTGTACTGTACCTAAAAGAACGAGCGGATATTTCGTAAACTTTAGAAGAAGCCATCCTAATAATATCGATAACAACGTTAATAACCAAAAGTAGTAACCACTATGAACATAAAGAAGCACTTTGGATAAAAAAAGATACCATATCGGTGAACTCACAGCTGCTAATAATAATACTTTTCCAATACTTAACCAGCGAGGATTTGTTCTTCTCCTCCACAACAAGATACCTACGCCAATGAGCATTAAAACTAATAACGTAATATAACTTGATAGGACGACGCTTCGAGTACTATAAATTTTAAATATCCAATTGATATTATTAATTATTTCATCATGTAAATCATCCGAACGCTCTATACGTTTTAGAGACGTTCCAGGTAAACTAGCTGGTATTTGAATGTCGTAAATCGAAAGAATCGTTGGTACGATATCGACATTGCTAATAACATGGCGTTGTTTAGTCGTTTGTGAATATAACTCTAATGAATTGAAGTGAGCAGCGTCCCAATAAAAAAAAGGACTTAGTTGTTTTTTTAATTTGTATGCTTCTGTATGCATCATCGGAGATACCAACATCACATGGCGATTTTCGTTATCCACAATCAATTGAATAAATTGTTCGAGTGAACGAAGTACATCCTCATAGTTATTCACAAAATGATCAGTAGTCATCTTGTTCTTTTCTGCATATAACCGATAAAAATCACCCCACTCGACTACAATAAATGACTGCTCACTGTTTTTTTCGATCGTTTCGATCTCCTCAAGTAAGCTGTTAGTATTCATTTTTAACCCATATGGGGCCTCTGGATCTACTTGTACCATTTCAGATAACTTCCCAGGCACTTCACCCTTCCGATCTACAGCAAACAATGATCCATAACGAACTCTTTCCTCAATATTTAAGTCACTTGTTCCAAGAACGTAACGATGTACCCCTTCTTGTTTTAGTGTTTCTCCCAAGATCCCAATTGGAGCCCGAAACGTTGTCTCATTGTTTTTCTCGACTAACTTATGGAAATACGGGTGAAGCAAACTATCTTGTGGATAGTTTCCTGTCCATTGTAAAAGGAGATCTTCTACCTTTCTTCCATCTATATGTTCTCCTCGTTCAAAACCATTCCAATTATCCACACCTACTCCACGTACACCCGTACTTAATGAGACCGTATTGTTCAAGTATGAATAACTCCCATCTGGTCGAACATTTAAGGCAGCCAAACCAGCATTTTTCCATAACTCCTCATCCCCATGCTCTACTAACCAATCTACTTCTTCAAAAGAAAAATCAGGGACAACGATGAGAACTAGTGACTGTTGTTGTTCATAACTTTTCGCATTAGTTGTGAATACAAAGAAGATTAACAAGCTAATAACAATTATCCAACTCTTTTTCACACACTCTCTCCTCACCTTTTGAACAAATTTTCTGACATATCCACACTACCCACAACGTTATACACAGGTAAACTACTGATTTTTCCTATTTTATGAAAGTTATCCCCATTATCCACATGTTTATCCACATAATTTTATAAACACTAAATATCCCTGTAAAATAAGTTATTCACTAACTTATCCACTTTATACACATTATTGTGGATAAGTGTTTTCCACAAACTAAACCACTTAACTTAAATAACATTTGCTCGTTCAAGCTGACTAAAACCAAAGGTAATTTTTTTAGCCCCTCTAAAAATGATTTCTTCTTAAGTAAAATAAAAAATCCCTTCTTTCAGCATAGACTGAAGAGATGGGATTTAAACTTCTATCATTTAGCCAAAGGACACCCTACAAAAACCATGCAAGTCTGGGTTAGAAACGGTCATCGGGTGCATAATTACTTTACTGAAATGTGCCAATAAAAAGAATGGAGGAAAATTCAAGTAGGTAAAAGGAACAGTCATTAATGCTGTAGCGGAAGTATTCATTCCTCGGTTTCTAGTTCAAGCCCTGGATTTCCATTCAATGCCCAACTTGAAAACTTACCTTTTTTCAACATTAAACTAGCAGCGGCACCAATCATCGCCGCATTATCTGTACATAGTGAAAGAGGCGGAATAACTAAATCAATTTCAGAATGGCCAAATTCACCCTCTAAGCGTTCGCGAAGCCCACGGTTAGCAGCAACTCCACCAGCTAATAATAGTTGTTTAACTTCGTATTCTTCTGTTGCCCTTTTTGTTTTTGTGACTAATACGTCAATAACACTCTCTTGGAAACTTGCTGCTAAATTAGCAGGTTCAATCGTTTCTCCTCTTTGTTTTGCATTATGAAGTGTATTTATGACAGCTGACTTTAAACCACTAAAACTAAACTCATATGAATGAGGCTCTAACCAAGCTCGCGGTAAATCAATTGTTGCTTCACCAGCATGAGCAAGCTTGTCAATATGAGGGCCTCCTGGATAAGGCAAGTTTAACGTTCGGGCTACCTTATCATACGCTTCTCCTACCGCATCATCTCTCGTTTCACCAATGACCTTAAAAGAGCCGTGCTCTTTCATATAAATGAGTTCTGTATGTCCTCCAGATACAACTAATGCTAGTAATGGAAATTCCATTTCTTTTACTAATCGGTTTGCATAAATATGACCTGCGATATGATGAACGCCGATCAAAGGTAGATCGTGGGCAAACGCAAGTGCTTTTGCTGCATTTACGCCCATTAGTAAAGCACCAACAAGCCCAGGGCCTTCTGTCACCGCTATAGCATCTAACTGTGAAAAAGTTACACCAGCTTCTTCCATTGCAGCTTCAAATATATATGTCATCTTTTCAACGTGGTGGCGAGACGCTATTTCTGGTACAACCCCACCAAACCGCTTGTGACTTTCAATTTGCGACGAAACGACATTTGAAAGTATCTCCACTCCATTTTTAATTACAGCTGCTGACGTTTCATCACAGCTCGTCTCAATTGCTAATATTAATTCATCCTTCATTTTTCAACACCGCCCACATGACTAATGCATCCTCTAAATTGTCAGTATAATAGTTCTTTCTAATCCCACCTGACATAAACCCTAACTTTTCATATAATCCTTTTGCCGCTTGATTTGATACTCGAACTTCTAGTGTCATTTTTATTGCTCCATACATTTTCGCCAGTTCCATTACATATAAAAGTAACGTTTCTCCGTACTTGTTCCCCCGATATTGAGAAAGAATAGCAATATTTGTAATATGTGCTTCGTCCATTACCAGCCAGACGCCACAATAACCGATAATTACTCCTTCCAATTCCATAACGACATAATGAGCAAACTGATTACTCGATAGTTCATTATAAAAGGCGGTTCGACTCCAAGGTACCGTGAAAGCATCCTTTTCAACAATGAGAACCTGTTCGAGGTCATTCACTGTCATAAACCGTATGATAGGCTCTGTCATTTTATCTCACCTTTATTTTGAGCCTCTAACCATTTCACCTCAGCTTCAGCTAGTTGTAAATATTGGGGAACCATTTCATGAGTATTGGGCTGGGGCTCTTTAGTTAATCCGAGTAGCGCTAATTCTGATGGTCTAGGGTTTTGCATTGAAACATAAGGAAACACCGCGCGGTTTCCGAGTGCTGCTTTAATAGCTTCTTCGTGTAACGCTAGGTCGTTACTTAAAAACAAAATGCGTTCTTGTAAATTTTTTAGTGTTTCGAGCCAGTCCTTAAGAAGAACAAGCCGATCTTCTTCTTGGACCTGAACATCTTGATGAACTGCTTTATATAAACCTGTATAAACTTGACCACGACGAGCATCAAAAAAGGGACAAATATATCCATTAAAAAATCGACCGTTTTGCGCTAGTACTTCAAGGCTAGATACTCCTACAATCGGTATATTTAATGTCCACGCTAATGTTTTAGCCGTTGTAACACCAATTCGAACTCCAGTATACGACCCTGGTCCGTGAGCAACAATGACTCGTTGAAGATCGCTTGGTTTAAAGCCAACTTCGTTCATTAATTGAGATATGGCAGGCATCAGACGGACCGAGTGATTTTTCTTTAAATTAGTGATCATTTCACCAACCACTTTTTCGCCATCTACGATGGCGACACCCATCACTAAGTTTGTTGTATCTATCGCAATTGCTTTCATTTATAATAACTCCTTACACAGTGAAATAAACCGCTCACCTTTAGGACGCAATTCAAATGTTCTTTTATCGTTTCCATTATGATAAATATAAATATCAAGGCGTTCCTCTGGTAACATCTCCTCAATTCTACTCGCCCATTCAACGACTGTTACACCTTCACCTTCAAAATATTCATCAAAACCGAGATCTTCTTCACTATCTTCTAGACGATAAACATCCATATGGTACAACGGTATACTTCCTTTATATTCTTTAATTATCGTAAACGTAGGGCTATTAATAACACGTTGGACGCCTAAACCTTTACCGATTCCTTTTGTAAAACTTGTTTTTCCAGCCCCTAAATCTCCTTCTAACGTAATGACATCACCAGCCATTAACTGTTGCGCTAACTGTTCTCCAAATTTATATGTATCATCAGGAGATTGACTTATAAATGTATATTTCTCCATAAATTCACCTATCTACTTGAAATGATTGTAGCCTTCCTTCTTTAATTCAACCAAATTTTCATCTGTTTGTAAAAAGACTTGTGGTTTACCTTCGATGACTTTTCCAACTACACTTGCTGTAATGCCTTCATCTATTAGCTGCTTCTGTACTTTCACCCATTCTACTTCTGCTATCGTACCAATAAGTTGAAAGTCTTCGCCACCAAATAGAGCCCATTCTAAGTGCTTTTCTATAGGCACAGCATCAATAAATGGACTCATTGGAATTTTATTTTTTTCAATAACCAATGATACACCACTTGCTTCTGCTATTTCATTGGCTTCACTCGCTAAGCCATCACTTATATCATTTAAAGAGAGTCTACAATTAGAACGTGCTAAAACACGGCCCGCTTTCACTTGTGGTTCGGGCATTTGGTGAGCTTGTAGCAACTCTTTCTCAGCTACTGTAAATAGACCATCACGCGTTTTTTGAAACAAAAAATGTAATCCAGCTGCCGATGAACCAACATGACCTGTTATAAAAACAACGTCACCAGGTTTTGCCTTATTCCGAAGTAAACGTCGCCCTTTTTCAACTTTGCCAATAACGGTTACCGAAATAACAAGTTTATCGTTCGTAGAAACAGTATCTCCACCAATTAAATCCATTTCATACTGAACCGCGAGCTTTTTCATACCTTCATATAAGTCAAACAGTTCTTTTTCATCCCATTTTTTAGGAATAGCAATAGAAACTAAATAAAATAACGGGATACCTCCCATTGCAGCAATATCACTTATATTTACCGCTAACGCCTTGTATCCAATATGAAAAGAAGACATGGTATCACTTCTGAAATGAATATCTTCTACCATAGTATCGACACAGATTACTTCATCATAATCCCCATCAATCCGATATAATGCAGCATCATCACCTATTCCACAGATTAACTCTTGCTGGTTTAATCGTTTCGGGGTTATTTTATTAATAAATGAAAACTCGTCCTTCATGTATTTCACCCTTTTTATAATCATAGAAAAAAATCCTTAGGAACTGTCTTCCTAAGGAGTTTCTGTTTTTTGTTTACATTAAAATTATGTATTATAGTTGTTGCTTCCAAACTAAAAGCGGTAAATGTTTTGGTTGCGGGGATAGGATTTGAACCTATGACCTTCGGGTTATGAGCCCGACGAGCTACCAGACTGCTCCACCCCGCGATAATATGAATGCTAACGGATGAAGTTACTCACCGTAGCGTCTTGACTGTCTCTTCCTCTACTTGCTTTTTCTTCGAAGTGTATGCGTCGAGACAACTCGATGTAACTTCATCGATGCTTTGCTCGTTGCTCCACCCCGCGACGTTATAAAGTAAATGGATGATGTTATTTCCTAGAGGTCATCGCTTCCTCTTCTCGTAACACTTTGTAGTTAGATGCGTCACGACATGTCGTTGTGAATTTCACGAAGCTCATGCTCCACCCCACGACTTTATAAAGTAAATATGATGTTATTTCTTAGAGGTCATCGCTTCCTCTTCTGGTATTGCTTAGTGGCTAGGTGCTTTGTTCGTCCTAACAGTTATTATAATTTACCATATGTCATTTCTTTATGCAAGAAATTATCATTTTTTTTTAAAAAGCTTGTCGAATTGGAATTTGCCTATTATAATATCAATTAATACAGAATTTTCAGAATAATTAATATTTTATAAAAGGGGTTGGTAGTTATGAACAACAAAACAAACTTTCTTTTACTCCTAAGAAGTGCTTTTCTTGCAAACATAGCTTTATTTTTGACAATTCTCCTTTTACCGATTTTGTTGCTAACAGATAACATTCATATCTACCATAAGTTTCTTCGATATATTTCGTATGATAGTCGTTTTGACAAACAGACTAATTTAGTTATCGAAAGCCCATAAAATGTTTATGAAACGAGTCGGTGTATTCCATCGACTCGTTTATTGTATTACTTTGCGCTTCTAATTGCCGCTTCAAATGTTTCTATAATATCGAGTTCGTCTTCAATTCCCACTGAAATACGAACAAGCCCATTTGTAATACCAAGCTTCTCTCGTATTTGATTAGGTATAGTTCGATGTGAAGTACGAATTGGATAAGAGACTGTTGTTTCTACTCCTGCCAATGTTGGTGCAATTTTAACCCAGTCTAAAGATGCGAAGAACTTTTCAATATTTAGGATCGAATTTAACTCAATGGACACCATCGCACCATTTCCTTTTGAAGATAACTCAGTAGGGTAATACACTTTTGTTACATTTTCATTTGTCTTTAACGCATTTGCTAAGGAATGAGCATTTTTAGATTGTCTGTCCATACGTATACTAAGAGTCTTTAAACCACGACATGCTAGCCACGCTTCAAATGGGCTTAAATTACACCCTAAACTTACAACTTTTACTCTGGCCTTTTCAATCAATTCCTTTTTGCCAACTAGTACTCCAGCAGTCACATCACTATGCCCTCCAATATACTTGGTTGCACTATGGATCACGAGATCTGCTCCAAATTTAGTTGGTTGTAAAAGAAATGGTGTAGCAAATGTGTTATCTATCATGGTGATCAGTCCAAACTCCTTTGCCAATTCCTGTACCATTTTTAAATTTTCTACCCTTAATAGCGGATTTGTTACCGATTCAGTATATATTAACTTGGTTGTAGATTGTATAGCAGTTCTAATCTCTTCTTTATCTTCAAAAGAAACAAAACTAACCTCAACTCCAAGGTTAAGTAATTCGACTGCTAATAGTTGGTACGTCCCACCATATAGATCCTCAGATGCAATAACATGTTCCCCTGGTTTTACTACTGCTAATATTCCTGCGAGAATCGCAGACATTCCTGACGACGTTGCTACCCCATCCTCAGCTTCTTCTATAGCAGCTACACCTTTTCCTAAATCATCAGTATTGGGGTTTCCAAATCTTGAATAAAGATATTCTTTATCCCCTTTATAAAAGCTTTCCATATCTTCTAGATCCTTAAAAGTAAATGCTGATGTTTGATAAATTGGTTGAGCTTTACTCATATTTCTAGATACATCTTTTGCTTGAAAGTGTACCGTCTTTGTATCAAATCGTTGTGCCATGTTTTTCTCCACCTTTTTATTTTCTTTGCTTTGTAAAGTTTGTTAATAGCATTTTAACATTTTTAATCACTTCTTTACATAAATATACGTCAAATAAACATTACTAAAAAATATTATGATTAATATAGAAAACAGGAACCAGAACATCCCTCCCAGCATTTAATAATCTAGGGGGGCTTCTAATGCTTGTATTCATTATCTTTACAATACTGCTTTTTTTATCGGGTTTACAAAAAACAAAACTAACCTCTAACTATGAAGAATACGGTTTATTTAAAAAAGTCAATGAAACGTCTAACCATGACAATGCAACAGATTAACCTATATAACTTTCCAATTGTATTCACCCTTTGGTTCCGATCAAAAAATGGATAAAAATTAAAAGAAACCACTGAACAAGTAATATAACGGGTTCGGTTTAAGAGTAGAAAACAGAAAACAGCAGTCCAATTAGCACATGAATTGAACTGCTTATTTTTATTGATATAATGGGGTTTGTTAATAAAAGTAAGATGACACAACTTATTGTCTCCATTATAGAGTTTAAACTGTTTCTTTTTACATTTTTTATAGTTATGGTCTTCATTTGGCTTTTTATGAATTCTAGATCTATGATCTTAACTCACCTATTTATGAAGTGAATTTTGAATTTATATTCCTGACTGAGAAACCTTTCATAAAAAAGTAAAAAACACAACCCTATTGGATTGTGCTTTATGCCTAGCGACGTCCTACTCTCACAGGGGGAAGCCCCCAACTACCATCGGCGCTGAAGAGCTTAACTTCCGTGTTCGGCATGGGAACGGGTGTGACCTCTTCGCTATCGCCACTAGACTTATAAAATTGTGATAAGCTTCGCATTTCTTCGTTGGCTGCGCTCCCTGCGTTGCTCATGTACCCTTCAAACGTACATTCCGCTACTCGTGAACTTGCCGCCTCGAACTACTCGCTTCTAACAATTTTCTATTAGGATTTTTGATAAGCTGTGAATTTCTTCATCAGTTTCAATTCTTGCGGTGCTCCGACGTACAGGATGTACTAGTGCCGACGTTGTCACAGGACGTGACGAACTTAGTCGGTTACCTTTCCGATACGCTCCACTCCTCAGAATTTCACATCCTCGAACTTCTTGCTTCTGAAAATCCTTTTTAAAATTGTGATAAGCTTCGAAGTGATTCGATGCTTATGATTGAGAGTCATTCTCTCAAAACTGGATAATGTACTAGAAGAATATCAACGCTTTATGTTTTGGATAAGCCCTCGACCGATTAGTATCTCTCAGCTCCACGTGTCACCACGCTTCCACCCGAGACCTATCAACCTCATCATCTCTAAGGGGTCTTACTTACTTAACGTAATGGGAAATCTCATCTTGAGGGGGGCTTCACGCTTAGATGCTTTCAGCGCTTATCCCGTCCACACGTAGCTACCCAGCTATGCTCCTGGCGGAACAACTGGTACACCAGCGGTGTGTCCATCCCGGTCCTCTCGTACTAAGGACAGCTCCTCTCAAATTTCCTACGCCCACGACGGATAGGGACCGAACTGTCTCACGACGTTCTGAACCCAGCTCGCGTACCGCTTTAATGGGCGAACAGCCCAACCCTTGGGACCTACTTCAGCCCCAGGATGCGATGAGCCGACATCGAGGTGCCAAACCTCCCCGTCGATGTGGACTCTTGGGGGAGATAAGCCTGTTATCCCCAGGGTAGCTTTTATCCGTTGAGCGATGGCCCTTCCATGCGGAACCACCGGATCACTAAGCCCGACTTTCGTCCCTGCTCGACTTGTAGGTCTCGCAGTCAAGCTCCCTTATGCCTTTGCACTCTACGAATGATTTCCAACCATTCTGAGGGAACCTTTGGGCGCCTCCGTTACTGTTTAGGAGGCGACCGCCCCAGTCAAACTGCCCACCTGACACTGTCCCTGAACCGGATCACGGTTCGAGGTTAGAACTTCAATACAGCCAGGGTAGTATCCCACCGACGCCTCCACGTAAGCTGGCGCTCACGCTTCCAAGGCTCCTACCTATCCTGTACAAGCTGTACCAAAATCCAATATCAAGCTACAGTAAAGCTCCATGGGGTCTTTCCGTCCTGTCGCGGGTAACCTGCATCTTCACAGGTAATATAATTTCACCGGGTCTCTCGTTGAGACAGTGTCCAAGTCGTTACACCATTCGTGCGGGTCGGAACTTACCCGACAAGGAATTTCGCTACCTTAGGACCGTTATAGTTACGGCCGCCGTTTACTGGGGCTTCGGTTCACAGCTTCGGCTTGCGCCTAACCACTCCCCTTAACCTTCCAGTACCGGGCAGGTGTCAGCCCCTATACTTCGCCTTGCGGCTTCGCAGAGACCTGTGTTTTTGCTAAACAGTCGCTTGGACCTATTCACTGCGGCTCTCTCGGGCATACACCCTAACAGAGCACCCCTTCTCCCGAAGTTACGGGGTCATTTTGCCGAGTTCCTTAACGAGAGTTCTCCCGAGCGTCTTAGAATTCTCTTCCCGCCTACCTGTGTCGGTTTGCGGTACGGGCACCTCTCACCTCGCTAGAGGCTTTTCTTGGCAGTGTAGGATCAGGAACTTCGGTACTTAATTTCCCTCGCTATCACAGCTCAGCCTTTATGGTAAGCGGATTTGCCTACTTACCAGCCTAACTGCTTAGACGCGCATCCATCAGCGCGCTTACCCTACCTTACTGCGTCCCCCCATTGCTCAAACGGTGAGGAGGTGGTACAGGAATTTCAACCTGTTGTCCATCGCCTACGCCTTTCGGCCTCGGCTTAGGTCCCGACTTACCCTGAGCGGACGAGCCTTCCTCAGGAAACCTTAGGCTTTCGACGGAGGGGATTCTCACCCCTCTTTTCGCTACTCATACCGGCATTCTCACTTCTAAGCGCTCCACCAGTCCTTCCGGTCTGACTTCGCTGCACTTAGAACGCTCCCCTACCCCTGTCCGTAAGGACAAGCCGTAGCTTCGGTGATACGTTTAGCCCCGGTACATTTTCGGCGCAGAGTCACTCGACCAGTGAGCTATTACGCACTCTTTAAATGGTGGCTGCTTCTAAGCCAACATCCTGGTTGTCTGGGCAACTCCACATCCTTTACCACTTAACGTATACTTGGGGACCTTAGCTGACGGTCTGGGCTGTTTCCCTCTTGACTACGGATCTTAGCACTCGCAGTCTGACTCCCGAGGATAAGTATTTGGCATTCGGAGTTTGACTGAGTTCGGTAATCCTGTGGGGACCCCTAGCCCAATCAGTGCTCTACCTCCAATACTCTTCCCTCGAGGCTAGCCCTAAAGCTATTTCGGGGAGAACCAGCTATTTCCGAGTTCGATTGGCATTTCACCCCTACCCACACCTCATCCCCGCATTTTTCAACATGCGTGGGTTCGGGCCTCCATTCAGTGTTACCTGAACTTCACCCTGGACATGGGTAGATCACACGGTTTCGGGTCTACGACCACGTACTTATTCGCCCTATTCAGACTCGCTTTCGCTGCGGCTCCGCCTTATCAGCTTAACCTTGCACGGGATCGTAACTCGCCGGTTCATTCTACAAAAGGCACGCCATCACCCGTAAATGGGCTCTGACTACTTGTAGGCACACGGTTTCAGGATCTCTTTCACTCCCCTTCCGGGGTGCTTTTCACCTTTCCCTCACGGTACTGGTTCACTATCGGTCACTAGGGAGTATTTAGCCTTGGGAGATGGTCCTCCCTGCTTCCGACGGGGTTTCACGTGTCCCGCCGTACTCAGGATCCGTCTCGGAGAGACGATCATTTTGGCTACAGGGTTGTTACCTTCTCTGACGGGTCTTTCCAGACCGCTTCGCCTATGATCGTCTTTTCTTACTCCATGTGAGACGTCCTACAACCCCAAGAGGCAAGCCTCTTGGTTTGGGCTAATTCCGTTTCGCTCGCCGCTACTCAGGAAATCGCATTTGCTTTCTCTTCCTCTGGGTACTTAGATGTTTCAGTTCCCCAGGTCTGCCTCCTCATACCCTATGTATTCAGGTATGGGTACCATCCCATTACGGATGGTGGGTTCCCCCATTCGGATATCCCCGGATCAAAGCTTACTTACAGCTCCCCGAGGCATTTCGCTGTTCGTCGCGTCCTTCTTCGGCTCCTAGTGCCAAGGCATTCACCGTGCGCCCTTTCTAGCTTAACCTACGTTTTAAAATAAGCTGCGAATTTCTTCGTCAGTTTTGTCCTTCCGGTACTCACGTATGTTAGATACGATCCGTTCCTCAGGACTTCACTTCCTCGAACTTCTTGCTTCTTTTAAAACTTCTAAAGTTTATCAAAAAACTTAAATAACTATAAAGGTTGTTGAATTCTTGACGACTCAAGTTACTCTTGGTTACACAATGTGCAACCCAGTGAAATCTTGATGTCTTTTCTAGTCATTATCCAGTTTTCAAAGAACCACTGACGAATGATAAGCGGCGGATTACTTCGTTGGCTGCGCTCTCTGCGTTGCTCATGTACACTTTAAACGTACATTCCGCTACTCGTGAGCTTGCCGCCTCGTACTCCTTGCTTCTAATTCGTCACTTAAATTAAAAATATATCAATTGAAAGAAGTAAATTCTTTCAAAACTGAACAAGGCAACTGACTTCAATTACAACTTGAACAGTCATCTAAGTTATACTTCTTGCAGCCTTGCATCGAGGAAGCTTACTTCGAAGCGTTGCTCGTAGACACAGATGCAAAAAGTAAATCAGAGAGTTTTGAGTTCTCTCAAAACTGAACAAAAAAGACCAAAGCGTACATACCGAAGTATGCATCGACTAGAGTAAATACTCCATAGAAAGGAGGTGATCCAGCCGCACCTTCCGATACGGCTACCTTGTTACGACTTCACCCCAATCATCTGTCCCACCTTAGGCGGCTGGCTCCAAAAGGTTACCCCACCGACTTCGGGTGTTACAAACTCTCGTGGTGTGACGGGCGGTGTGTACAAGGCCCGGGAACGTATTCACCGCGGCATGCTGATCCGCGATTACTAGCGATTCCGGCTTCATGTAGGCGAGTTGCAGCCTACAATCCGAACTGAGAATGGTTTTATGGGATTGGCTCGACCTCGCGGTTTCGCTGCCCTTTGTACCATCCATTGTAGCACGTGTGTAGCCCAGGTCATAAGGGGCATGATGATTTGACGTCATCCCCACCTTCCTCCGGTTTGTCACCGGCAGTCACCTTAGAGTGCCCAACTAAATGCTGGCAACTAAGATCAAGGGTTGCGCTCGTTGCGGGACTTAACCCAACATCTCACGACACGAGCTGACGACAACCATGCACCACCTGTCACCTTGTCCCCCGAAGGGGAACGCTCTATCTCTAGAGGTGTCAAGGGATGTCAAGACCTGGTAAGGTTCTTCGCGTTGCTTCGAATTAAACCACATGCTCCACCGCTTGTGCGGGCCCCCGTCAATTCCTTTGAGTTTCAGCCTTGCGGCCGTACTCCCCAGGCGGAGTGCTTAATGTGTTAACTTCGGCACTAAGGGCATCGAAACCCCTAACACCTAGCACTCATCGTTTACGGCGTGGACTACCAGGGTATCTAATCCTGTTTGCTCCCCACGCTTTCGCGCCTCAGCGTCAGTTACAGACCAGAGAGTCGCCTTCGCCACTGGTGTTCCTCCACATCTCTACGCATTTCACCGCTACACGTGGAATTCCACTCTCCTCTTCTGTACTCAAGTCTTCCAGTTTCCAATGACCCTCCACGGTTGAGCCGTGGGCTTTCACATCAGACTTAAAAGACCGCCTGCGCGCGCTTTACGCCCAATAATTCCGGACAACGCTTGCCACCTACGTATTACCGCGGCTGCTGGCACGTAGTTAGCCGTGGCTTTCTGGTTAGGTACCGTCAAGGTACCGCCCTATTCGAACGGTACTTGTTCTTCCCTAACAACAGAGCTTTACGACCCGAAGGCCTTCATCACTCACGCGGCGTTGCTCCGTCAGACTTTCGTCCATTGCGGAAGATTCCCTACTGCTGCCTCCCGTAGGAGTCTGGGCCGTGTCTCAGTCCCAGTGTGGCCGATCACCCTCTCAGGTCGGCTACGCATCGTCGCCTTGGTGAGCCATTACCTCACCAACTAGCTAATGCGCCGCGGGCCCATCCCGTAGTGTTAGAATTCCCAACTTTTACAATCACACCATGTGGTGTTATTGATTATCCGGTATTAGCTCCGGTTTCCCGAAGTTATCCCAGTCTACAGGGCAGGTTGCCCACGTGTTACTCACCCGTCCGCCGCTAACTTTTCAAGAGCAAGCTCTTGAAAGGTCCGCTCGACTTGCATGTATTAGGCACGCCGCCAGCGTTCGTCCTGAGCCAGGATCAAACTCTCCAATAAAGTGTTTGATTAAGCTCACTTGTCACCGTAGTGACTACTTCATATATAATGAAGTTAATTGACGAGATATCTTGTATCTCTTTAATTCGCTTGGCTTTTTGTTCAGTTTTCAAAGAACTTTATGTCGTTGGTAGCGACAGGAATTACACCTTACCACGCTAGCAATAATTAATCAACAACTAATTTTCGGGAAAACTTTTTTTGTACATCGAATCACTCAGGTTTAATCAAAGTGAATAAATTATTGTATCATAATCTACTAACATTAGTAATCCCTTTTTTTAGAAGAATAAAAATGCTACAACTTCATTGATCGGCGCCTTTTAAAAGCGACAAAATTAAATATAACAAATTAATAATACAAACGCAATACTTTTTTTGATATTTTATTTTATGAGTCGCTTAATAAAAAATTAGACTTTTATATTTCCTATTCTTATTAGTATAGGATCATGATATTGAGTAAGATCTCATTTCCGCGGATGCTATAAGAAATTATATTAGTATGTTGGTTGGTTAGAATGTTGTTATGGAAAGGAAGATACATAATGAGAAAAGTATCGAACGGTTTGTGAGTGAAACGATTTCTAAAATGTCACATTTTGATCCTAAAATATTGAGTATACTAATCAAGGGACGATCGAATATCTGCACTTACACTCGATGGCAGAAGAGAACCTTCTATCAAAAGTAGTAACACATGCTATTAACGATGAAATCAATTTGACAATAGAAGATCATATTATTAGAAGACATTAATTTGTTAATCCTTCTTAAATTAACTGTTATTATAGGGAATAAAAGGTCAACTTTTTTAGTTAACCTTTTGTTTTCTATATTATTACTCAACTTCGCACATAGAAAAATGTGGTTGGTTTAACTAGCTGTAAGACTAGTAACCATTGAAGTATGGTCATTGACAGAAAAAAAATGCATAAAAAAAAAACACCTCAACGTTTGGTATAGTTGATTTAGAATCACATAACCATACAGAAGAAGTGTCTCCTATATGATAGCGAATAATGACCAAAATAAGCAACTACCAAATGAATTAACATACACATTTAAAGAATTAAAGGTACTAAAACATTTAAGAAAAGCTGGTATTACAAAGTCTTTTGGCTTTTCTTGTGCCTACCTATTTAAATTGATTTTTTGTTTGATCTTTGAAAACAAGCCATTAATTGCGGAGCCATTCCTACGGCTTTGATTGAAAGTGATCTTTTTGGGTATGATCAAGGAGCGTTTACTGGTGCAATTAAAGGAGGTAAAAAAGGAAAGTTTGATATCATTCTTGGGAGAAGACGAAATTGGTGAAATGCCGTTCAAAAGAGTAAAATAATTTTATCGAGGCTAACTCATGAGCGTTCTTGCCTTTCCTAGAGGGATATATATAGATCGAAAGAAGTAATAACCTATATCGATTTTAAGCGCCTCTGAGTTAGACTCGCTTTTTATTTTCCACTTTTTCTAAAAGAGTTTTGCTATATACTTATGGCTTTGAAAAATTATTTTATGGAAGCATTAAACACTAAGAGCTAGTTAGATATTTACTCTTCTTCAACAAATTAGCAAAAGTAAAATACATAGTTTCGTCGTATATAAATATAATTAATTGTATACCTATTTTGCAGTAAGCAAATAGATGATTGTATGGAGGGATGGTTTTGGCTGTTATCAAAGCTTCATCCAATGATAAGCGATTACTAGCAAGGTTGATAAGAGCGGAAGCTGAAGGCGAAGGGGAACTTGGGATGTTGTTAGTAGCAAATGTTTGTGTCAACCGTGTCCGTGTTCGTTGTCTAGATTTCGCAGATATCAATTCGGTAGAACGAATGGTTTGGCAATCACCAGGTGGATTTGAGGCAGTTCATAAGGGTTACTTTTATCAGAGGGCTAGAGAAAGTGAAATAAGGTTAGCGGAACGGATTATTAATGGTGAAAGACATCGACCCGCTGAAAATGCCTTATGGTTTTTTAGACCTGACGGACCATGTCCTGCGCAATGGTGGGGACAATGGAATTCAGGCCGTTATAAGTTACATTGTTTTTATGCTCCAGTCGAATCCGAATGTCCCAATGTTTATCGAGTTTTCTAGTCGCATTGAAATAGCTCCTTGGTTGTCAACGGATTGATTAGTTTGCCAAGCCTGTTACCCTAAGCAAAAATACGTCAGGGTGATTGGGATCTTCCTATCTATTATATCAAGGTTTCTCGTATTTACTATGCTCATTACTCTCACAATCGTGATTTTCCATTCGAACCAAACTCCTTTTGATTTTTTATAAAGTATAAAAAAAGTCAAGTGACACTACTGTCACAAAAAAGCGTTCTGGATTTTATAGGAAAATAAATGGACTACACATATTAGACATTCGAATATGTGTAGTCCTAATTTTTTTATATTTAATTACTTTAGTGTATTTTACAGCAAAAATTTCAAAAAAAGTAATAATGGAAGTATAAAAACAATAATACAAGAGTTTAACAAAATCATTTCTTTTTTCAGGGTAATACAAATTGAATAATGAGCATAACCCGGGATAAACAAAATATTCAAAAGTAAAACTAGCCCTATTAGCCTTTTTGAAAAATAGACGAGAAGGATAAGAAATCAATTTTTTTCTACAACAAGTAAACCACAAAGCCACGTAATGAACTGTTTAAACAAAAAAGATATTTGAGCCTCGCGAATTCTATTTCTAGGTACAAATTTAATTAATAGTAAGATGTAATAATCCAAGCAGAAATCTCAATTGTATTTTCTCGTTTGTTTTTCATTTTTAGGATCCACCTCTTATTAATTTATGATATCTTTTAATCGGAAGTTTATGTATACCAATTTATAATCTTCTTAAAGGGAGTTTAGTTGAAGAAGGAATTTGATAAAAATAAGAATAAAAAATATCAACGGACAGGCTGGACATGGTATTGGAGCTTCATTACAATGTGGATATCATTTTACATAGCACGAATTTATTATCGTTGGTTTTTTAAGATACATCCTTCAAGAAAAAAGTTTTCTACAACAGAAAATAAATAAAATTCCCCTTTGCCGACCTTATTGACCAAAGGTAAGTAAAAACAAGTAATTATTTGCCTGTTTTGAGTAGTCTTTACAGAAAAAAGGAAAATGCCAATTAGGCATTCTCCCATTTATTAATCACACGATCTATTGTTCCCCCACCAATACAAACATCGCCATCATACAGTACAACAGCTTGTCCTGGTGTAACAGCGCGCTGAGGTTCGTGAAAATAGATCCTAGCTGTTCCATCTTCTTGCGGATACACTGTTACCTGTTGATCCTCTTGACGGTATCTCATCTTGGCGGTACAACTAAATTCTTGCTTAAAAGTTAGATCTGTTTTAATCCAATTCATACCAATAGCCTCTAAACCTTCTGAATAAAGTCCTTCGTTATGAAACCCTTGTCCAACAATCAAAACATTACGCTCTAAGTCTTTACCAATGACAAACCAAGGCTCCCCCGATCCGCCAATGCCAAGACCTTGACGTTGACCAATAGTATAATACATAAGACCATCATGGTGACCTTTAAATTTACCATCTAAGGTTTGCATTTCACCAGGTTGAGCTGGCAAAAAGCCACTTAGAAATTCCTTGAAATTTCGTTCACCGATAAAACAAATACCCGTACTATCTTTTTTCTTTGCTGTTGCAAGACCTGCCTCTATCGCAATCTCACGCACTTCTTTTTTGGATAAATGCCCAAGCGGAAACATAGTTTTCGATAATTGATTTTGAGAAAGAGCATTAAGGAAGTATGATTGGTCTTTATTATGATCAGCACCTCGCAGCAATCGGAATTGTCCATCTTTTTCTTCGACTCGTGCATAGTGACCTGTTGCGATATAGTCAGCCCCAAGTGACATCGCATGATTTAAAAAGGCCTTAAATTTGATCTCTTTATTACACATGACGTCAGGATTAGGTGTCCGACCTGATTTGTACTCCTCTAGGAAGTATGTGAAGACTTTATCCCAATACTGTTTTTCAAAATTAACAGCATAATACGGGATCCCAATTTGATTACAAACCTTAATCACATCTTCGTAGTCTTCAGTTGCTGTACAGAAACCACTTTCATCCGTATCATCCCAATTTTTCATAAAAATACCAACTACATCATATCCTTGCTCTTTAAGAAGCAAAGCTGTAACTGATGAATCAACACCACCAGACATACCGACTACTACCCTTGTATCTTCTGGTCGTTTCTTCATACCTTTCACCACCTTTTGATCCCTTATTCAATTAAAAAATTTTCTTTTAAATTAGCTACCTTTCTTGTTACTTATTCTTAAATCCCTGATTCATCAGCTCTATTGTACGGATTATATGGCCTGTTGTTTAAATGCAGGAAACTGAGGTACTACCTTTTCTCCTAATTCATTAATTACATCCTTTGCCGGACGTTGACCATATTTTAAATTCAGAATAACATGATTAACTCCAATTTCTTGTAAGCGATTCAGAAATTCAATTAAAAATTTATATCCGCTCCTAAACCCAAGGTGAATAGGAGTAGGACCTTCATCCGGATCTTTTGCTAAATCAATATAAAGTGATTGAGAAAATGGCTGGAAATCATACGTTAAGGAACGCCAATCATTAATGAGTTCAGCTTGTACATCAATATTTCGCGGGTAACTAATCCAACCGTCACTGTTTTCAGCTATCCACTCTAGTGACTGCCCTGAACGACCTGTCACGAAAACAGGAATATCTGATAAAACTGGTTTTGGCAAGAGGTCTCCTTGTTCTAATCCAACTCTTTGTGAGTTGATCAGTGGGAATGACTGTTTCCATGCCTCTTTCATAACAAAAAATGACTCTTGAAATAATTCGGTTCGATCTTCTCGGTTAACTTTATATGCTGAAAATTCAATAGGTCGGTCTCCAGTTGCAATACCCAAAAGAAGCCTTTGATTAGATATTTGATCTACAGATGCAGCAGCTTTCGCTAGGTCAAGTGGATGACGTAGTGTCGTCACAATGCTCCCTGTCCCTAATGCAATCTCTTTTGTTTGAGCTGCTAAGTAACCTAGAAAAACCCAAGGATCATATATTTGCCCAACATCACCAAAGGTCGGGTCATTCAACGGAACATCTCTAACAAATAAAGAAGCAAAATTAGCTTCTTCAGCGATTTGAGCAAGATCTACCTGATGCTTTAAATCCATAACTGGGATACTTCCCTTATATGCTTCTAAAGGAAAGAATAAACCAAGTGAAAGTTTGTTTTCTTGAAATGTACGTGAATAGCCTTTATGCTTTTCAAATTTATTCATACTTTTTAAACTCTCCCCTTTCAATGTTGAATTTAACTGCACTTCCTTTAAAAACTACATGGACTAACTAATCAGTCTTCCTTAGCGAATAAGTGAACTTCCCTGTTTATTATGCAGTTTCTTGCTTCACTGAATTTGGATTCGCGACATGATATTTGCCCCCACTTTGTAAAAAAAACATGAATGGTCGTAATTCGGAATGACCACATTTAGGACAATGATCATTTTCTTTAGTTATCGTTAAGCATTTGTCGCAAACGTGTCTATGTTTTGCATTTGACCTAACCATACTTCTTTCATACCTTTCTGTTATTTTTTCTATCTAAAACTCTTTGTTTTCCTGATTTTTCAATATTACTCATAATCCGTCAGTTCCAATTACATTAAGAGCTTTGTAACATAAAAGTGAACACTTATTAAGAGGAATTACGGAACTATACTGAAACAAAAACAGTTACATTTTGGCTAGTATTTATAAATAAGGTTTCACTAGCTTAAGTAGCTCTTCTTTTGGGGGATAGCCGCTGATCTTTTCCACAACTTTCCCGTCTTTAAATAGGATTAATGTCGGGATACTCATGACATCGAAACGACTAGTTATTTCGGGATGATGATCAACGTTTACTTTACCAATTCGTAAGTTCTCGCCTAGCTCATCGTTTAGTTCAACGAGTACTGGTGCTATCATTTTACATGGGCCACACCAAGGAGCCCAAAAATCAACTAAGACGGTACCTACTTTTGTTTCATATACGAAATTTTGATCGGTTAATTCTACAATTGCCATTTTTCTCTACCTCATCTTTCTTTTTAATTTATGGTTGGTGATCTAACAGATATATTTTTATCAAATAAGCTAGATTGTCTAGTTCTCCCTGAAAAAATGTTATAAAAATAGTTATATTTTACTAATAAGAAAGCTTAAACTTTCTAAACTATCAATACAATTCACCATCTGTAACAAAAAAAATTACATTTAGTTCGAAAATAAAACAACTTATTGACATTGTTTTATTTTCTTCAAGATGGATGCAATCGAAATACGGTCGAGGTACGCTGTTAAATGTTGATCGGTTTCCTCAAACACATCATCCATCACAACTTGAATTTTAGAGGCAACCACACATTCCTCTTCAGGATCTCCAGAACACCAATTGGGTTTAATGGTTCCACATGACACCGAACGATAAATTTGACCCAATGTAATTTCATTTGGATCTCTCAGAAGAATGTAACCACCTCCCATTCCTTCTTTTGTTTGAACAAATCCATTATTACGCAAACAACTCATTATTTTGCGAATTCTTGCTGGATTAGTCGAAACATTGTCCGCAATCATTTGGCTACTTGCCATATGATCAGGCAAATGTGCTAAAAAAACTAAACTATGAACGGCTATCGTAAACTCACTATTCATAAAATTCACTTCCTTCTGGTACCTATACTGTAATAATATTTTTTACAGTTAAGAAAGTCAATTAAATACTGAGTTAATATTTACCAAGCATTATAGGTAAGTTTATTATGACTGCTACTAGTCGCAATGACTCCTGCACCTAGAGAAATAATTTTGGGACAAGGATATCTTATAACACTCCCTCAAACAATTCTACAAATTAAGAATTGATGATATGTTATCCTGAATAAATATTTATAAATCTAGAATTATCGATATATTAGTGGTAGTAACAACCAAACTCTGATACGAATTTGGTTGTTACAATTCTGTTCGGATGTACATTCCGAGTTTTTTTATGGCTTCTTCGTCCCTTTTGTAATAAGTCCATTTCCCTAATCGAGTAGCCCTGATTAAACCTGCTTTTTGTAATGTTGATAGGTATTGGGAAGCAGTAGATTGGGTCATGTTTAATTTAGCTGTTATTTGACTAACGCATACTCCAACTTCTACTAAATCAATCCCGTCTTGTGGATCAAAATGAGCAACAGGATCTTTAAGCCATTCTAAAATTTGTAGACGAGCCTCATTCGAAAGTGATTTGAAAATATTTATCTTGTCCATGTCCACATTATATATCGATAAAATTCGATTTGTCAATGCAATAAAATTTGAACTTTGTACTATAAGAATACAAGATATTGATCCGTCCAAGTTCTTTAGCTTAAATGTTGAATTTATTGTGTCTACTTTAAGGAACGCAATACAGAATCTCTTCTAGCAAGTTTCTTATATATAGTACTTCTATGAATACCTAATCTTTTAGCCGTTTCTGTAACATTACCATTCAGTTCATCAAGTACAGCAAGAATCGTATTTAACTCCTGCTCTTTTAGTGAGGGTACCCTATTCTTAGAACCATGAGATTGTTGAGATGAAAAAGATCGTTCAACGGGATTTTCTTCTTTTGACACGGTTTTCTCTTCCGTGAATTCTTTTGGAAGATCAGCGCTAGTTATCATATTTCCCTTTACCTTTACTGCCATTTTATAGGAAAAATTCCTAAGTTCACGCACATTTCCAGGCCAGTCATATCGTTCCAAGGCAAGTAGAGCTTGATCATTTATCATAAGCGGTGGTCTTCCCAATTCGATACAAATTTTCTTTAACAAATGCTCGAAGATCACAGGAATATCTCCTGATCTTTCACGGAGTGGAGGTGCTTGTAAGGAAAGAATATTAAGCCGATAATATAGGTCTTTACGAAATTTACCTTCTTCACATGCCTTTTTCAAATCACAATTGGTTGCCGCAATAACTCGAACATTCAACTTAATAGGTCGTGTTCCACCGAGGCGAACGACCTCCCCTTCTTCAAGGATCCGCAATAACATCGTTTGTAAATCTAAGGGCATCTCCCCGATTTCATCTAAAAATATAGTGCCCCCTTCTGCCAGTTGAAACTTTCCAGACCTACCGCCTTTTTGGCCACCTGTAAAGGTTCCTTCTTCATAGCCGAATAATTCACTTGCAGCAAGTTCTTTTGGTATTGCTCCACAGTTAACCGCTACAAAAGCTTCCGAAGACCGAAGACTAGATGAGTGAATGGATTGGGCTAATAACTCCTTTCCCGTTCCACTCTCACCCTCTATTAAGACGGGTAAATCTATACTTGCTACTGAGCGTGCCTCTGTAATAAACGATATAAATTCATCGGACTGACCTATCATACTTGTAAAGGAGTGTTTTGTTGAATTGCCTGTTTTCTTTGAAAGTTTCACTGGTGGAATAGCATGTAATACAGCACCTATTCGATATCCTTGGAAGAAGTAAGGTATGACTTCAAAAGTCCATATTCCATCTCTTTTTTCCATTTCCCATCTATATTTATTTTCCTTCCATAAAGCTTCCTTATCTAAATCAATTACGTGACTATTTTTGTCTAACCATCCTTTTTCATAATATAGAGGAGACGCTTTAATGACTGAACAGCCACGATCAAGCACAGCGAAGTTTTTATTTGGATTTTTACCAATTACTTCTATATAGTGTTCCATTAACAGGAACTGTTCAAATTTCAAATGGTTGAGGAGCTTTTGTTCAATGAGTTGTGCTGCAGAAATTACAGTAGTAAGGGAGTGAGGATGCACCGTATCCCAAATACCTGTTAAATTAATAGCTCCAAGAACCTTTTTTGTAGCGGGGTCTTTAATAGGCGCTGCTGAACACACCCAATTGTGGACTTGTTGGCAGAAATGCTCACCAGCGAATACTTGCATAGGGTTGCCTGTAGCCAGTGCTGCTCCCATTCCGTTGGTCCCTGCATGATGTTCAGACCACGAGGACCCAGCAATGAAGTTAATATTCTCTGCTTTTCTTTTAAGTGATTGATCTCCATCTAAGTACACTATTTCACCGTTTTCATTACAAAAAACGATCAAATAGCCAGAGGCTTTCACTGAATTTTTCAGATTGATAAGTAGGGGTTCTAAAGTCGAATAAATAAGACTAGAAGATTGATATTCTTGAATTTTCTCTTCCGATATGACGAGAGGGGCTTTTCCTTCAAGTGGGTGCACCCCATGTTTTAATGAGCGTTTCCATGACTGATATGTTAAAGGTCGCACTTTAGAGGCTGAGTCTTTACCAAATATAAAATGTTCCCATGCTCTCTCAACCCTAATTTTTTCATTCTTTGGTGAAGACAAAGTGTCCAACGAAATAAATAGATCATTCACACTATCATCATCCTTTTTTATGTAATTTCAGGAAAGCAGAAGTATTTGTTAAAAATTAAAAGCATGAAAAATTGTAACCGCTTTCAATATTTTGCATCTTTAAATTTGAATAACTGAGAGTAGGAATAACTTATGCACCATAGTTGCATTATAAAACATTATTATAAACTAAATAGACAGATTTTTCACGCATTTATTGTTAGATCCATGTACTACTTTTCACATTAGAATGTCGCAATTTTTTTCATATCCTGTCTCCAATATCGACAATGTCGACACTTTCTACATACATCAAATGAAAATACAGGTGGTTTTTTCAATACTATATAGTTCAATTCACTAAAAATCCGCGTAGTTATCTTTATTTTCCATATTTTCAGATAAAAATTAAAAATTGGCATTGCATTTGCATTATATAAAAGTGAAAGTTAAAAAAACTTAATTTTATTTTATAGGAGGAATTTATATGGAAACGCAAGCATCAACACGCACGATCGATAAGAAAATGAATGAATTTACGGAACGCTTTATGCTTCCGGATCGAGTTAGTCACTCACCTGAAATGCAATGGATGCCCTTTTCTGACGATGGGTGTTGGTTCAAGCCACTTCGCTTCGACCTTACAACTGGTCTATGGATAATGTTATTTAAAGTGGGAAAAGGAGCTGTACTTTCTCGTCATCGTCATACTGGTGGTTCTGTTACTGGTTACGTAATTGAAGGAAAGTGGCATTATCTCGAAAAAGATTGGGAAGCAAACGAAGGAACACTTATTTTTGAGCCACCGGGTGATATTCATACTCTTTGTGCAGATCCTGAGCTTGGCATGACAACACTATTCACAGTGACTGGAAGCATACAGTTTTTTGACGATAATGGCTCTATTACTCGTGAAGATGATGTGTTCACTATGTACAAGCGCTATCTTTATTATTGTGAAGAATATGGAATCGAGCCCAACGATAATCTTATCTTTTAATCCTAAGTTGGCTTTCTGCAAAATTGATTAGAAGGGGTACACGATTGCTTTTTTAAGCCGAAAACAATGTTTGATACTGTAAATTAACATTTCCCCCCTCGCATTAACCAAATATTGTTGGGATTGAGTATTCAGATTTATGCAATGAAACAATATTGCTGTTTTCTATCTTTGTAGAAATATTATTCGAGCAAGAAAGAAGCGATGCTTTTGTTTTTTTGCATCGCACCCGTCCGTATTATAAGGTCAGCCAGATATTTAGCTTTATAAAGGACATCTTTAAAAAGGGCATGTCACATGGAGAAGATGAATTCTGTATTTAACAGGGGTCATCTTCTTTAAGTTCAATTGAGGTCTGAAATTCTTATAGTTGATCCTATAACTTCATATTCTATATTCACTTCTTCTAAAAAATTACAATGTTTAATAGATGTTTCATCTTTAAAATGGCCAAAGAAGGACTCTTGTGAAGCATTATCTCCACAAAAGTCCTTTTGAATATTATAAATTAGAAAACCCGCTTAGGCATTTATTTGATAAGGTATACCTTCACTATTTTATCTATAAATGAAGCTGTCAGTTTTTTTCAACTGCATGTCCGCCAAATTGGTTGCGGAGAGCAGCCACTTTCCCAGTAAAAGTATCGTTTTTTAATGAACGGTAACGCATCAATAAAGACATAGCTTTACCACCATTTAACCATCCTCAGCCAATAATTAATGTAAAGCTTCTGGCCCCATTGAACCATAAGGATAATACTGAAAGAGAACGGTGTTTTCTTCAAAAGCTTCTAAAATAGGCTGAACCCATTTCCAAGACAATTCGACTTTATTCCAATGAGCAAAGAAGGTGGAGTCACCTCACATTGCATCAAAAAGCAGGAGCTCATAAGCTTCCGGTACATTTTCTTGTTTAGAGGAAAAGTCTCTTCACCCCCGACTATTTCACTGGCAGTTATTTTGGGAGTATATAATGTCACAAGAGCAACCCTTCCTGAAATGATTGAAAGAAAATCAGGAGATATTATTAATATTTCATCATCAGCTGGACAAAAAGGTGCACCTATTACAAGTGCCTTCCTAAAAAATATAACTTTATCCAAATCATATTTTTAGATTTCATGGGGAAACTAGGAAAACTATTCTTTCGAAGAGGAAATGAAAATTCCATGTATCTACAAACAAATGTATTAGAAGAGATAAAAAATAGGTTAAATCCTTGTGATGATTTAGTCACTAGAACGTTTCCAGAACTTGAAATAATTATTTTATATTTTGATCATTTAGTTGGACCACATGAACTAGAACAAGATGTACTACAGCCCTTTTCACAAATCCAAGAGAATGAAGTAATGGATTTATTAGAGCGGTCGCAGTATCAAAAAGCAAAAGATACGCAGACCATAATTACAGGACTATTGTCTGGTAATGCTGCTATTTTCTATAAGGAGAAATACCCCTATCTCGTCAACCTTTATATTCCCAAAACAAGGGATATAACTGCAGCACAAATTGAGACGAGTATCGTTGGGTCCCGAGAAGCGTTTGTTGAATCGGTTGAAATGAACTTATCTTGTATTCGAAGACGCATTCAATCAGAAAAATTAAAAGTAATCAATCTTCGAGTAGGAAATGTAACGAATACAAAAATGAATTTACTCTATATCGAAGGAATTACTCCTGATCATTACCTTTCTAATGTTAAGGCGAAGATAAATTCCGTTAAAGTAGATGGAGTACATGATTTAAATATGCTTATGGAATATATTGATGAACATCCCTTCTCTTTGTTTCCACAATACTTAACAACCGAGCGACCTGATGTGGCTGCTTCAAAATTATTAGAAGGTAAAGTGCTCGGATTAATTGATGGTAGTCCTTATGCTTTCAGTGCACCAGCAACATTTTGGGAGCATTTCCAATCGCCAGATGATTATAATCAACGATGGGTTTTAGGAACTGCTTCTAGATTTTTACGTTACATCGCCTTACTAATTACTTTGACTTTAACTGCTTTTTACGTATCTGTTACTATGTTTCATTATGAAATGATTCCTCATGATTTATTACAAAGCTTAATCGAGTCTAGAGCAAAAGTTCCGTTTCCACCGTTATATGAAGCTTTGCTCATGGAGTTTACAGTAGAATTATTACGGGAAGCTGGCGCAAGATTACCGACAAAAATTGGACAAACGATCGGTATCGTTGGTGGGATTGTAATTGGTACTGCCTCAGTGCAAGCTGGTTTTACAAGTAATATTCTTATTGTTATTGTTGCGATTTCGGCAATGGCTTCCTACGTCATTCCTCATATCACGATGAGTGCATCGATAAGAGTAGCTCGATTTGGACTCATATTTCTTGCGGGCATATTAGGTAATTTTGGATTAGTTGCAGGTATTTCATTAATCGTCATCCAAATTTCAAGATTAACAAGTTTAAACTCTTCTTACGTCATCCCAGTTGCTCCATTCTCAGACTGGAGTGATACGTTTGTAAGAGCTCCAATAAAAATGATCAAAAAGAAGCCAAGTCAAACGAGAGAAAAATAAGTAGGTGTAATGATATGTCAGAAAGAGTACATCCCAGTTATCTTTTTTTCCTAATGTATATGACTCAGAGTGGTGTCATCATATTTTCACTACCACGTATTATTGCAGAGACGTTTGGTACGAATGGCTGGTTAGCAATACCTATTATCTCAATGGTTGTTATATTTCTGCTTGTATTGTTCGACTTTATTTATCAGTGGAGTAATGATCAATCGATCTATACCATTATTGAGAAGATGCTTCCAATAAGTATGTATAAAATTCTGTACATACTCCTAAGTTTATTTTGGACAGTTTTTGCTTTTACCATTGCAAAAAAATATGTGTTTATTGTCAAATCACTCTATTATCCTTTAACCAGTATTCATTGGTTGATGTTCATTATGGTAATCCTTATTTATTTTTTCGTTACAAGTACAATTGATAGTATTTTTAGAATAACGACATTCCTATTTTTTCTATCATCAACTTGGATGATTCTGCTAATTTTTTTGGTTATCCCTGAGTTGGAGCTTATTCAGTTCACCACCTTTATCTTTCAATCGCAAGGTGATTTTTTACGAGGAAGTATAGAAATCTACTCGGCCTTTTTAGGATTTGAAATGATTATTTTCTTTTTGCATCATGTTCAGAAATCTTCTAAGACGATGAAATATATATATTTAGGACAGCTTTTTTCGACATTTGTCTATCTCATAGTTACAATTTTTAACTACGGTTTTACAAGTTTTGAACAATTAAAATATCAATCATATCCCTTTATTGATTTTTTCAGATATATTCAACTCCCATTTATCGAGCGGTTGGATGGACTCTATTTTATGTTTTTTTTAATGAAGATCATTGTGACAGCTACTGTTTATCTTTATGTTTCAATAGAAATATTGAAGCGGAGCTTTCAGTTAAGTAGACCCTTTTATATCCCCATCCTCTTATGTGTAATTGGTTTTATTTGCATTTATCCGCTTAATACAAAGTATGATATTGATGTTCTCTTATCAAAAATGGTGTATGTTCAAACTGTTATTTCAATAATATTACCAGCTATTCTTATATTATATTTAAGCGTGAAAAGGAGGAAAACTGATGTATAAAGAATTATTATTTTTTTCCTTTATGTTACTACTTTTCACAGGATGTCATGACAATATTGTAGAAGAATTAGGTTTGATAAAAACGGTGGGATACGATCAAGTTAAATCTACGGGAGGTGATGAAGAACTTCTGGTAACTATCTCCTTCCCACTTACCAAAGGTGAACAAATACAACGACAAACCATAACCTCTATTGCTGAATCAAGTAAAGAAGCTCGTATATTACTATCAAGACAAACAGATAAAAAACTAGTTTCAGGACAACTTCGAAGTATATTAATTGGAGAAGAACTAGCTAGAAAAGGTATTTGGGAAATTATTGACTCTTTAAATAGGGACCCTAACATTAGACCTAGAACTAAAATTACTATTGTAAAAGGTAATGCCAATGACTTATTAACAAAAAGGTACCCATACTATCCTCAATTAGATGATGCAATTACTTCTTTATTAGAAAAAGAAGCAATGTTAAATTCAATTCCTGAGGTGGATATGCACCGTTTCTCAAAAAATTATTTAGATAATGGAATAGACCCTATTGCCCCTATTATTACCATTGGAAAAGAAGGAATGATTAGTGAAGGAGTGGCCTTATTTAAAAAGGACCAGTTTAAAGCAACCATAAACATTTTCCAGTCACAAATTTTATTTTTAATACTTGGTGAATTTCAAATGGGTGATCTCAGCATAAAACTCGATCGTGAAAAATTACTTTTCAGTTTTTTATCAAGTAAAAATCGTATAAATGTAAACGTAGACTCCACTGATAAAATTAAAGTTACTCTTAATGTGGATGTTCAAGGATATATTACTGAGTATGTAGGACATAGAGATTTATCGAAGGTCAATGAAATCATTGACTTAGAAAAAGAGATTGCAACTTATTTAGAACAAAAAGCAAATTCAATCATTTCTATCATGAAAGAAGAGAAAATGGATAATCTAGGAATCGGAAAACATATTCGTAACAAAATGACCGTTGAAAATTGGGAAAAGGTAAATTGGCCAGATTCGATCGCTAATGTAGACGTTCAACCTCGAATAAAAGTTAAAATTATGGACACGGGTTTAATTCAATAGTGAGTCTAACAATACAAAGTCCTCAATAGTGCCCTAGTGAATTTTTTCTTGAAAATAGCAGATTCTATGTCTGTTTTTTAAATACAAAAAGTTTTTTCAACACGCAAATAAGAAGAGTAAGCTCTACTCTTCTTATTTGCGTGTTTTTAAATAATTTAATTTTGAAACTAATGTTTTTTCCTTCTTCATTCTACCATCTTTATCGATAAATAATTTATCATCATGCTTATATTTCAGAATCATTTATTCGGAAAAACATGAGACCCTTATATGGTGGTTGCTATTTTGAATTCAATCTAATGTTTTTTATGGTTTTTCCGCCCACTCCCCAATCCTCATTGTCAACTTCTTGAACCACTACAAAGGTCGATTCTGGCTTGCTTCCAAGCACTTCCTGTATTACTTTCGTAACACCGTTAATAACCTCTTCCTTTTGTGCTGTTGATGCTCCTTTAAGAATTTGTACATTTAAATATGGCATATAATTTCCTCCTAATTAAGTTTTTAATATTTTTTAATACTAATATTTCTTCCTTCTTCGTTCTAACATCTTTATTGGTAAAATGACTTTACATTTTCTTATAAATAAAAATTATTTATAAGAAAAAACATGAAATTGTTATATGCTAGCTATTTTGAATTCAATTTAATGTTTTTTATAGTTCTTCCTCCCACTCCCCAATCCTCACTGTCAACTTCTTGAATTACTACAAAGGTCGACGCTGGCTTGCTTCCAAACACTTCCTGTATTACTTTCGTAACACCGTTAATAACCTCTTCCTTTTGTTCTGTTGATGCTCCTTTAAGAATTTGTACATTTAAATATGGCATATAATCTCCTCCTAATTTAGATTTCATAAAGTTTCTTATAAAAAATTTTAAAATAGTTTAGCTTCACCCTAATTCATTTTGACTTTCATTTCCTTAGCAAATTTCTCAATGGGCAATCTATTTTCGCTTAATAATTTTAAACTCTTAGAACTTTTCCCTAGCATTCAATATTAGAAGGAAAAAGCAGGACCTTTTCTTTCATTAATCAGCCCATTCACCGTTTTTAGGGAATTCTGCAAAATCCTTTGGATCATGTGAAAGATAAATTGGTATACCTGAATTTTCGAGCATCCGAACCTTCATTCGCGAATCACTTAGACTTTCTACATTCCAATCATAGGGCATCGGGACGTTATGCTGATAAGAGTCCTTATGATGGGCGGTATCTGCACCCAAACATACAAAACCTCTATTTTCTAATCTCATTATCATCGATTGGTGTCCAGGTGTATGTCCTGGAGTAGTAATGAGTTGAATTAACCCGTCTTGAAATAAATCGATATCTCCATTAATTTGTAAAAAGTTATATCCTCTTGTATCCTTATAATCATTTAAACAATATACTAGGCTAGTCCATGGATCCGGCCACCACGCATGACGAAGTTCATTCTTTTGCACAACAAAGGTAGCATTAGGAAAGTGACACATCCCTCCTGCATGATCTAGGTGTAAATGTGATAATATAACGTATTTTACATCTTCTGTTTTATAGCCTAACTTCACTAGTTGGCGGTCGATTGCATCGTCTCGGGTCATATTACAACCAAATGCGTCTCGCAACCCAGGGCCCCAATATCTTTCTGCTGCTTCTGGATCAGCAACATTATAATTAATCCCCGTATCAAACAGAATTAATCCTTTCCTTGGATGTTCTATAATATAAACACTCGACGCTACATCTATTTTCCCGCTTGCACCAGTCATAAGGATACCCTTGTCAATATTTAAAGGGCCACAATCCACCGCAGTAACTCGTAATCCAGTAGGCATTAATAATCCCTCCTAATCGATAATTCTTAATATTAAATCTCTAAAAAGTGTTTTCTTAACTCTTTTTTTAATACCTTCCCCATTGGGTTCCTTGGCAAAGCATCGATGACTTCAATGTCCTTAGGGACCTTATAATCTGCTAATCTCTCTTGACAGAATAATATAATCTCCTCGATTGTAGTGGATTTCCCTTCGGAAAATACAACAAAAGCTTTAATATCCTCGCCTAAATTTTTGTGCGGTTTAGCTACCACTGCAGCTTCTAAAACAGCTGGATGCTGATACAGGCAGTTTTCCACTTCCAAGCTAGAAATGTTGAATCCACCTCGGATAACTAAATCTTTTTTTCTATCAACATGAAAAATAAATCCGTCTTCATCACGATAAACTAAGTCTCCACTGTACACCCAATCACCTTGAAGCGTTTCTTTTGTCGCTTGATCATTCTTTAAATATCCCTTCATATTCGCTGGAGAACGGTAGCAAATCTCGCCAATCACATTGGGTCCTACCACCTGTTTTTTTTCATCAACAATTTTGACTTCTACAAACGGCATTCCCTCTTTTCCAACAGATCCTAATTTATCCAATGCATATTTACCAGGTAAATAGGTTCCTGTCGGTCCAGCTTCTGTCAAACCGTAAGTTTGTCTCAATTCGATGCCAGGAAAGGCCTTATACAGATCTAAAATCACCTGTTTAGGCATCGGCGCTCCACCATAATCGAGTAGCCGTAGCGAGGATAATTGATATTCGGGAATCTTACCTGATTCCAGCATATAGGTATAAACAGCAGGAACTCCTACATAAACGCTTGTTCTTTCAGTTTCCATGTTCCTTAACGTTTCTTCTACATCGAACTTACGGTCAAGAATAATTGTTGCTCCATTAACTAGTACGGAGAGTAAATTGAAGTGACAGCCTGAGCTCGTATAAAAAGGAAAGGCACTTTGATAAACATCTGTCTCACATAGATCCAACGCTCCACCAACTGAATACCCCGTCATAACAGCACTTCCATGGGTATGTATAGTCCCTTTTGGACGAGCAGTTGTTCCAGAAGTATAAAGAATATCGGCAATATCATCCTCTTCTAGTATGACTGAAGGAGGTGAACAATTTTCAGTTTCCAGCAGCTTCGAAAAAGAATATATCTGAATATGACTATTGGATTTCGATGCCTCTATTGATGATTCATCCGTAACAATAATGCGTCGAAGCTTCTCACAATCGTAAGAAATATTCTTTATTTTCTGAAAATTATTTGCTGATGTAATGACAGTTGATGCTTCACAATGGTCCAAAATGTATTTTAGTTCATGCTCAGAATATCTTACGTTTACTGGAACATTAACTCCCCCGATTTTGTGAACAGCATAGAAGGTGAGGATACACTCTATCCCTTGCTCGTTATCTAACAAAATAGCAATCCGTTCCCCTTTATTGATTTCTAGCTCCTGATACCAATTAGCTAGACGATCAGTAAGCAGGTTAAGCTCTTTATAACTTAAACTTACTTTTTTATTTCCACTCCAAGCTACTACAGCCGTCTTATTTGGAAATTGTTCGGCGTAAGACCTCAAATATTGTGGAATGGTCCGAAGCTCAAAAGACGATGGCAGCGGTAGACTCATTCACATTCCTCCTTCACCTCTACACTAGTATTTATTTTCCTTTAAATACGGGATCTCGTTTTTCAAAGAAAGCTTGAACAGCTTCTTTTGAATCTTCATAACCAGAAAGTTCACCCGACAGACTCTGTTCAAACTTGTAGCCTTTTTTTAAGTCCATATACTCAATGGTGTTCAAACTCTTTTTGGCCATTTTTATTGCAACCGGACTCTTTTTGGCTATTTTTCTAGCGACTTCAAGTGCCGTGTCAATCAGTTTGTTTGCTGGAACCACTTCAAAAACAGCTCCGTACTCTTTCATTTCTCTAGCAGTCATCTGCTCTCCAGTATAATGCATGTAACGAACAACCATCTGTGGGACGAGTCGAGAGAGGTGTTTTGCCCCACCCATCACTCCTACATTAATTTCTGGTAAACTAAATGTAGCATTCTCTGAAGCGACCAATATGTCACAAACGGCAGCATAGGCAAGTCCTGTTCCAGGAGCATGACCATTAATCGCGCCAATTACTGGGACTTTGCAATCATACAAAGACCAAAAGCTATCACGTACCTTCCGCATTCTTTCAGTTGCATTTTCGGGTTTCATAGTTAAAAATTCATTCAAATCATTTCCTGCAATAAACGCTTTTTCCCCTTCAGCCCGAAAGACAACTACGCGGATATCATCTCGTTCATTAATAGCATAAAAAATATCAGCGATTTCCTGATAGGCCTGCGCATTAATAGCATTGACAGGCGGACGATTTACCGTCACCACGCCTATATGATTTTCCACCAATTCCAACCTAACAAACTCCATTCCTAACCCTCCTATTATCATGACAATTATCATTTAAACAAACCTAAATATTTCTAAGATCTGCCGACGAATGGCGCCCCATCCATACAGAAGCACCTCGTGTAATAGTGTTTCTAATGCTATGCTGTTCACTTACTTGCTTGGATCATATTTTCAGTTGTATTGGACAACAAAAATCCCTTATATTCGTTTACTGCAGAGGCATCACATTGTCTTTTATAGTTTGGAAAACCACCGATATACATCAGACTAACCCTTGCTTTACCTTCGATGTTCGCTCCCATATACCAACTATCAGCTTGAGGTAAAAGAGTCTGATCGGCTACCTCGGTGCTGTGAGTTACCCATTCATTTTCTGCCTTAATATTTGGTTCGATCGAGGTAATACCTTTGACGCTCATAAACTCAAGGCAACTCCCCACCCATTTTGCTTGATACTCATTGAGTAGTACAGGCTGATAGAACGCACCAGGACTTCCTGGCCCATCAAGCATAAAGAGATTAGGAAAACCTGAGATCATAAATCCTAAGTAATTGCGTGGACCATTTTCCCAGTATTCCTGGAGAGATTGGTTATCTCTACCTCTAATATCAATCCTAGTCATAGCACCCGTCACTGCATCAAAGCCTGTTGCAAATACAATGGTGTCAAACTCATACTCTTTCCCTTCCACCATTATTCCATCAGGCGTGATCCTTTCAATCGGAGATTCCTTGACGTCTATTAAGCTAACGTTATCTTGATTAAACGTCTCTAAATAATTGTTATCAGCAACAAGTCGCTTCATAAGAATAGGATAATTCTTTGGGATTAACTTTTCGGCGATATTTCGATTAGATATTCTTTCACCCATCTTAGCTCGGATGAACTCAGCTAAGGTATCATTAGCCTCTCTATTAGTAAATACATCAGGAAATGTATTATAATAACATAATCCTCCAGAATTATAACGGTTTTCATAATCAGCTAACCGCTCCTCGAGTGTTACTTCCAATGCAAGCTTGCTATTAGGTAGCCGTGGTTCGAAATTTTGTGCAACATAGCCTCCGAAGGCAGTACGCTCAATACGTCGCCATTTACCATAGTTAGCCTTCACTGATTTCAGGTATTCTGGAGACAGCGGGCAATTCCGTAACGGAACGATATAGGCTGGAGTTCGTTGAAATACAGTCAGTTGAGCAGCTTCATTTGCAATGAAAGGAATTGACTGAATTGCGGAGGAACCTGTACCAATAACCGCAACCCTCTGCCCTGTAAAATCGACACCTTCATGAGGCCACTTAGCAGTGTGATATTGTTTTCCTTTAAAGGTTTCTATTCCTTTAAAATTCGGTTTGTTTGGAGCTGATACGAAACCTGTTGCCATAATAACAAACTTAGCCCTGACTTGTTCACCGTTATCAGTTTCAACTAACCATTGGTTCGTTTCTTCATCAAAGATAGTTGAAGTGACTCTCGTATTTAACTGAATATCCCGACGTAAGTCGAATCTGTCCGCAATGTGATTGAGATATTTTAACACCTCTTTTTGGGATGGATACCGTTCAGTCCATTCCCACTCTTGCTGAAGTTCGTAGGAAAACGAGTAGGAGTACTCTACACTTTCAATATCAACTCTCGCTCCAGGATAACGGTTCGAATACCATGTACCGCCGACACCGCCAGCCACATCGTAGGCCTTTACGGAAAACCCACAGTCATTCCGTAAATGATGGAGGGCGTACAAACCACCAAACCCAGCACCTACGATAACAACATCATATTTACAGACCTGCTCTCCCACTGTTTTCACTCTTTCCTCTGGCAAATTGTTAACTGTCAAATTAAATACCTCCTTTTTTTTAACAATAGTTTACTTTTCCTATAAAATAATTAATTCTGATAATGAATAGTTTTTTAACTTATCCATGATAAATATGATGAATTACATCAGTAACATCAGCATAAAATCACCTCTCTTTTCGTTCTTATTCTTATATATGCAAAGAACATGCCATCTTTAAAAATGTACAAAGGAGTAAAAAAATTTTTATCTTATCCTCAAAGTATTAAAAACACTGGTGATAATCCATCTATTTTGAGGGGATTAGTTTATTAGTTCCTTATTAATGTAATAAAATAGTGTAGAAAGTGTTGAAAGTGTTGAAAGTATCAATATGTAGAGAGTGTAGGAAGGTATTACACTCTTATAACGTCTCAAAATAATTACATTGGGGTAATTACGAAACAAGGAATAAAAAAAACTATTCCATGGATAGCAGGTTCAGTTTAGGAATAGAAAAATACTAATAAAATAGCAAACAATAAACTAATTAGCATAAATTTCAACAAGAAATGAACAGCATAAATCGCACACAAAACGCTCAAAATATAATCTGAACGTTTATTTAACTCGCTCAGATCGATAGGTATATCTCTCAAATGCTTACGCTCTCGTATGTTTAGTAGAATCATCATGGATTGGAAATCAAGCTAAATCACCTTTTTTTGTGGACTCAAAGGACCTTATTTAAAATCTATCATTTTTATCGCTGTTATCGGACTGAGAGGACGTTATTTGTAAAAATTCTTGCGCAATAGACTGTTATTTTATGCAATAAGAGGCTTCTGAGTCCATTAGACCTTATAAATTACTGTTTTTGACACAAATAACAGCTCTGGAATCCGCTACCACTTTGTTCAACATGACTGTGAACAAGCAGAACATAAATTTACGCACGTTTGTTAATAAGGATGATAATTAGCTTGCCAATTGTAGTGTTGAACCAGGATAAACGCTGCTATATCAAATAAAAAGAAGTACTAATCATCATGTGATTGGCACCTCTTTTTTGTGTATTATTTAATTTATACTTCTTGAAAACTGAACACGTTTTTCCTTGAAACAGGATGCTTCTAACTGATCAAAAGCTCTCAAATACTTGTTATACTAATTTCGTAATTCATATTTCTTCATTTTGTTATAAATGGTCCATCTAGATACATTTAGGATACGACCCGCTTGCGTAATATTTCCATTTGCTTGTTTTAATGCTTGAATTAAAATAGTCTTATTTATATTTCTTTTGTAAATACTCTCTTCTAAACCACTTTCAGTTGTACTCACCTTTTCTTCCTGCACTGGATAAAGTGATATGGCTGATTGAATTTCGCTTGGGAGGTCCTTCAGCTGAATATGTTGTTCGTCAGCATTAAACAACATTTTCTCAATGGCATTTTTTAATTGACGAATATTCCCCGGCCAGTCAAAGGCACACAAAGCTTCCATAACACCATTATCCATAACTGGGGTCCTATTACCTTCTCGGGATTTATTCAAAAAATAATGAACTAGGAGAGGGATATCACTACTTCTTTCCCGTAGTGAGGGAACTGCAAAGGAAATGATATTAAGTCGGTGATACAAGTCGGCCCGAAAATTTCCTTTTTGCACTTCCACCTCTAAATTTTTATGAGTGGCTGCAACCACTCTCACATTAATGGGGATCGGTTGAGAACCGCCTACAGGGATGACTGTTCGCTCTTCTAAAATTCGCAAAAGATAAACTTGAACATCTAAAGGAAGATCCCCGATCTCATCTAGAAATATAGTCCCTTTGTCAGCCAACAAAAACTTTCCTTTCTTCCCTTTCGATTTCGCTCCTGTAAAAGCCCCACCTTCGTAACCAAATAGCTCACTGGCTACCAAATCCCTAGGTATCGCACCACAATTCACCTCGATAAAAGGACCTTGCTGCCTAGAACCGTAAGAGTGGATTGACTGTGCTAGTATCTCTTTTCCAGTTCCAGTTTCTCCAGTAATCAAAACAGATTTATTACTAAAAGCCGCTTTTTTCGTCAATTTAATTATCTTTAGCATCGACTCATCTTGAGTCATAATATCAGAAAATTGATATCTCGTCTGGTTGCGCTTTTCTGAACTTGTTGGTAATGATAAACTCTTCTTTTGAAATAAGATCATTCCACCAACAATCTCGGAACCTCTTTTATAGGGCTGGATTCGAAATTTCCATTCATCTCCTTTAATTTGACAAACATCTTGTATTCCGCTTGATAACAATCCTTCCCACTGCTGAATGATAAAAGGGCTGTTAAGCATCATAGGTAAGGAATCACCTGAATGAATATGAAAAAAATATTTCGCTGCATCATTACAACGAACAATTGTACCTTTCATATCAAATAAAATGAAAGGCTCATTAATCATATTAAACGTTTTTTCTAAAGAAAACATATTCTGATTTACTACTTCGGTTCCAATCAATTGCTCAATCTTTTTAACTTGTTGTAGAAGTAAAAAAGTGTCATGGGCTGGAACTATATTTTTTTCAGCTCCCATATGTAACACACCAAGTATTTGCTTACTTACTGGATCATGAATTGGAATTGCCGATGCAACATAAGGATGAAATGATTGAAAAAAATGTTCACCAGCAAAAATCTGTACCGGCATTTTTTCTATTAGGGCTATACCCGTTGCATTGGTTCCACTTGCTTGTTCACTTATATCTGCTCCTGGCACAAAGTTAAGGTCACTAACTTTTTTCAATAGATTTGATCGACCAGTTTTTCTCTCTAAAATAACCCCCTCTTGGTCAGTAATAAACCATGCTAAATCATGGTGTAATTCTTGGAATAGAGGCAAAACAGCATCTAGCAATATGCGATTTTTTTCCCTTTTCTCTTGTAAAAATTCATCTTGATAAACGATAAGAGGTTTTTTGGTATACGGGTTGACACCAGTTTGTTTACACCGTTCCCAAGAAGAAGCAATTATAGGGCGAATGAAATCAGGTATTTGTCCTTCCGTATGAAAGCGCTCCCAACTTTGAACAGTATTTTTTTCAGTTTGATAAAATTCATCAAAAACCTTTATTACTGGTTTATTTAGCATCCTATAACCCCCCCTGATTTTTTTTGAAATTTGCAAGTGTATGGTGGCGCAATTTCTATTTCTCCTTCATTATATTCAAAAGGTCTCATCCTAAACGAAGGCTTCGTGTTCAACCTGAAGCACTGTGACTTAAGATAGAGAAAGAGATAGGGAATACAGAAAAAATATCTAACTTAAAAAATGTACATACAAAGTCACAGAAAAAAACGGCTTAAGAATATACAAAAGGAACAAGAACACTAGCAAAAAAATTTAATTTAAAATTTATTGCTGTTCAGTTCCATGTTGTATTTAAATACTATACAAATTCCAATTACCCCTCCCTAGTAAGGAGAGATATTATTTGAAGTTTATTTATGGTTTAATTATATATTACTAGTCTTGAAATTATCAATTCCGAATATTCTGATTCTTAAAAATTAATGGAGCTAGGGAAAAAATTAAGAGGCTGACATTCAAGCAATAGTCAGACCTCGTGTTATAAAATCTATATAAAGTTGTTAGCCTTCATCTAAAAATCAACATATCTTCCATAATAATAATAATAATACAATTCAATACTAAATATAAGTCTAAGCATGTCATTGTATTAATTTTTCCTAAGATTACTCAATCTCCATAATTTCTTTAGGTAAAACAGCCCCAGCTTCAACTAACATATCTCTCCAAAGGATAGCCATCTCCCTTCCAGCAAGCTGTTGACTTTCTAAATTCTCGATCCAATCGTACCATGTCTTAACCATCGCCTGGTTAATATGGTCCCTCGTAGCAGGATCTAAATCATGTAGATGAACAAATTCTCCTCCTTTTTCTATATTATTTTCTTTACCAGATTCCGCTTCTCCCATCGTAAGTAAAGCCCCATCAAAAATGAGTTCATTGGCGGCTTGTTCAAATTTTTCTTGTATTTTACCTGGAAGTTTATCCCATGTCGCTTGTGTCATAGCAATCTGGTTAACAAAATGACCTAAGTTTACTCCTTCAATCGTATAATTAATTAAGTCATCCAAACCAGTTGCTTCCCAATCAGGAACATTGTAAAAAATTCCATCTAATGCATTACGACTAAGAGCGTCATAGGCATCTGTGATCGGCATTGAAAGAGAAGAAAGGTTTAAATTTGAAGATAAAATTTCGTGAACTCTTGAAGCTGTACGCATTCTAATCACTTCCGAAAATTGCTCCAGACTTTCAAACCTATGTCCAGTAGTTGAAATTAGATATGGCTCTGTTGGTGGAAGAGTAAAAACAACTAAGTCCTTATCTCCAAATTCTACTTGGTAATATGTTTTTCCATCAATAATCTCTCGGTCACTCTTCATCAAATTTTGCATTGCAGTAGCGATAATATGTGCATCTGACTCATGTAAGGGTAACATGACAACCTCTGTATACGGAAATCTTTGTGGATCATAAATCGCTGTTAACGTAAGACTTATATCGATCGTACCGTGGCGAAGCGCATCAAATTCGGTTCCGAGTGGAATTAGTTCTCCCGCAGTAAACACCTCAAAGCTTAGAGCTCCATCTGTTTCCTCTTCGAGTCGTTCAAATAGTGGTCGAACGAAACCGCGATTAAAAAAATGTAATTCGGTAAGCCCTGACGATGCTCGTAGGCGAATTTCTTCGACCTGGTCTTCTATCTTCTCCTCAACAGTTTCCTTACCTTTACTGATGTTTTCTTCAGTCGTCGCTTCACTACTACAGCCGCCTACCAAAAAGAACGCCATCAGTAAGATTATAATAATAACGGATTTTAATACTTGCTTCATTTCTTCACCTCCATTTATTATTTACAACTTAAAAATTGAAATTAAATGTTAGGAGAACCCATCTGACTTTTCTTTAAAAACTTTCCTGTAGTACGGGTCTATTATCTATCAATATATTGACTTGATCTTTTTTGTTTAAGTAATCATAGATGCCTTTTAACGTTGCTGCATTACGATAAAAATGCTGCATGTCATACTCCATCATAAAGCCGTATCCTCCAGCCATTTGTACACTTGCTGTTGCACAAGCGTGATAGACCCTAGCTGCATTTTGCAAAGCGAGCCGCGAATCAATGTCGGCGCTTTTTTGATATTGAAGTTGCCAAGCAACCTGTCTTGTTAACAACTCAGCTCCTTCAGAAGCTGTTTGTAATTCAGCAGCCCAATGATATAGTGCCTGAAAATTACTGATCGGTTTCCCAAACTGTTCCCGACCTTTCATATAATTAAAGGTAATATTCAAAGCCTCTTGCATCGCACCATTCATATAGGAAGAAACAAACATCCTGCCAACGTTTTCTAGCTCAGCAATGATTCCGTTCGCCTCATCTACTAGTGATAATCTCGCATCATCACTAATGATGACATGATTGAAAGACACTTGCGCTGCTGGTGTTTGATCAGATAGTTCTAAAGGTACAATGTCTTCTATCTGATCCTTAGTAATATAAAATAATGTATTGGATGCCTCACAAATGAAACATTCAGCTTCACTAGCAAAAGTGACAATATTTGTACAACCTGTAAGTACCCAGTTTTGATTGTCAGTTCTTTCTGCTACAATGTTGTTGTCTGCTTTTATGTAGGAGATTATCTTTTGCCCATTGATAATTTCCTGCAATTCTCTTTTCCATTTCTCCTCAGTTTGTCTACCTAAAATAGAGCCTGCTATAAGTATCGTTGAATAGAACGGTGATTGAAAAAGAGCTCTTCCCATTTCATACCCTGTCAAATGGATGAGATCGTATGAAGTGCCCATACCGCCTTTCTCCTCAGGAATACCGAGGCCAAGAATCCCTACTTTAGCCAGTCCCTCCCAAACTTCAGAAGAGAAACTATTTTTTTCTACTTCACTTTTGGTAAATAGTTTTCTTATTGTTTGTTGAAACATTTCCTGTTCTTTTGTTAAACCAAAATCCAATTGCTTCACAACCTTCCTATTTAGAATTCACTAGTTTTAAACCTCTTTTTGCAATAATTTCTTTTTGAATTTGTGACGTACCAGCTACAATTGTCCCCATTGCAGATACTCGATAGTTTTCTTCAAACAACCCTTTCCAAATATTCTTTTTACTTCGGTGGGTTAATAGTGCACCTTCACCAATGATTTCAAGAGCCGTTCTACTAATCTTCTTCCATAATTCTGTCGAATACACTTTTGCCATCGATGCTTCTGTATTTGGAACTTCACCTTCAGACTGCATCCAGGCGACGCGGTAAGATAATAACCTTGCTACCTTTACCTCGGCAAGAAACTGTTGTAACGTTTTTGCAATCCAGTGATCTTCTGTTAACGTTTCTGGCCGATATTCTCTTAAATAGTTAACTGTTTCGTCTAAAACACGTCTTGCCTTTCCAACATAGATTAATCCTGATCTTTCGATATCTAGTGCGATCGCCAGGCCTCTCCAGCCATGATTTTCTTCTCCTAGTCTCATTGATTCATCAACCAAAATGTTGTCAAAATAAATGGTATTTATCCTGAATCCACCTAATGTCCATAAAGGCCCTACTTCTATTCCTGGCGTCCGCATATCAACAATAAAAAGTGATATCCCTTTATGATTTGGTGCGTCTGGGTTTGTTCTTGCTGCAAGAACACAATAATCTGCAAGATGAGCATTCGTTGAGAATATTTTTTGTCCATTAATAATATAGTTTTCGCCAACCTTTACTGCTCTTGTTTTTAAAGATGCTAGATCAGATCCAGATCCTGGTTCTGTGTACCCCATGCAGAATAAAAGCTTTCCTTCCGCAACACTTTTAACAAATTTTTGTTTTTGAGCATCATTACCGAGTAGAAGTATCGAATGAACAAGAATCGTATTAAGTTCATTTGACATCATCGGCGCCAAGTAGTACGCTGTTTCTTCTCTGAAAATGCCCATCTCGATTTGTTTCTTACCTAAACCACCATGCTCTTTTGGAATATCGAGAGCTAGCCAGCCTTTATCAGCTAGCTTTTTAAAAAAAGTCGGTGAATGCTCATCGCCCCTGGCATAAATTTCATTCATTACTTCATCTGTAACTTCTTGCTCACAAAATCTTTTTATTTCATCTCGAAATTCTAATTGCTCTTTTGTAAAAGAAAAATCCATCAACGTTCCCTCCAGTTTTATTAGGGATCTAACCCTCAGGCTACTATGGTCCTTGCTTGTAAAAAAATAGTATACTTTCCTTTAAAAACCATACCTCCTAACGATAGTTTTTAGAGTGGGACATGAAACCCGTGCTATACCATTGCTCCCCTCCTTTCCATTCTTAAATTAATTCATGCAAATACCATGCCATTTTTTAAATTGAAAAGAAGTGGAGAACCTAGCACATTTTATTAACAAGAATATTTATTTTTTTCTCAATAATCCATCTCTATAGTAATGCGGGTTATATACTCTGTTCCTTTTTAGGTGTAGAAAGTGTTGAAAGTGTAGTATGTAGAAAATGTAGAAGGTGTTGGGTTGTTATTAAATACCAAAATTGATAATCTAATTTGCTCCATTCATCAATTTAACAAATAAAGTCCAGTAGTTTATTATCAATTTCCCAGAGGTTATTAGCGAATTGTCGAAAAATCTTAACGAAATGATAAAAACGCCTCTCGTACAGTGGATTTGTTCTTATAGACACAAAATCACTATATAAAGGGCGTTTCGTTTACTTCTATGCTTAATTTTCAGATGTCATATCAAATTTCCCCCACTTTTTTGCTTCTATTCTTTATTTTCCTCTTTTTTATTAACAGAAATCGAGTAGGAGGGGGTGAGTAACCTCCAACCTCTCACACCACCGTACGTACCGATCGGTATACGGCGGTTCAACTAAGTATGACGTAGATATTCATATCGTTGATATATACTTTTCAACCCTCGATGGCTAAGAGATTTTGTTGAAAGTATTCGCTCCATTAACATTTCATATTCCTTTCCACGTGAATGAGGTTATCTGTTTGTTTCAATTCCTACTCCACCCTCTTGAAGTGCCCCGTGTAATAACCACTTCCTCCTTCAAGTAAGCCCTTTAGTATTGTCTGCTTCAATATAGGAATTCCACGTCGAGTTCTCATTCTTCTTAATTGTTCAGTCCTTCCCCGAGTTGATGAGGTACTATGACGTCTGCTGACTTCTTACTGTTCAGCTATTTTATCACTAAATAGGTTACTGAGGTCACTCAGTGTTTCAGTCAGATCTCCCCAGGTAAGAATGCAATCTTTCCTACCATCCATTGCTTCATATACTCTGTACCACTTTCGGCATAAAGGGCTTTGTTTTGTTGAGCAAACTCCCCCAATGATCCTAGCCTTATATGAAGTTTGTGTTCCTCAGACCAGCTTCAATAATCTTTTCTGCAGATAGCACTCTTCCGAACCCTTCTCATCGTTCGTAATGTAGCTTCGTGAGCAAGGACACTGTTGGTGGCATTAATATCTTCCCCAAACACGATGTGATAGTTTAAAAAGTAACCGTTCTTGCGGTTGATTCTCAGCAAAAATTTGTTAGAGTTCCTGCGATAATTAATGTTTTTACACCTAAATTTCTTAAAACATAATCTAAATCGGTACCTGTAAACGAACAATACGCAGGTTTCGTACGAATCACTCTTTCAGTAGGCAGCGGGTAGATTCCTGAGTAGATATCAGCTCCTGGTGAACCTTCCTTAATTGCTCCATCTTTGATTGGTTTCCATAACTTATAAAAATCTGCAACACAGTCTTCAGCAATGTTATGAGCGGTATAAATAACAGGAACTCCAAGTTCTCTCATTCCTTTATGACGTTTTTAACTCGAGGAATCATTCGATACGCTTCTGGTACACACATCGGATGCGAGGGATTGACGAAATCCTCTTGAAGGTCAACAACGATTAAAGCACACTATTCTTTATAGTATTTTCTGCAAACTCGATGAATTCCTCTTCTCCAGAAAATACACCATTCGCTTCCAGCTCATTTGATGTCAATAATTCACTTTCATCTCGATTATACATGTTTAAAAAATCCGTTACTACTTTGCTTTTCATCATTACACCTTCCTTATTTCAGTAAATATTACCAATGTGTATTGCCACGAACATTTTCGTAAGCACAATCTTCTACCGTTCTTGTCATAGGACCTACCGTATCCATACTCCAAGCTAATGGGATCCCCCGTAATTACTAACTCGGCCAATCGTCGGCCTAATTCCTACCACTCCATTTATGGACGTTTGTTTATTAGGGTGATAATTAGCATACTATTGTAATACTAAAAGAGGATAAGTGCGGCTTTTTAATAAAACTAGAGGTGCAAATCATCATGTGATTTGCACCTCTGGTTTGAGTGTATTTAACATTTTCTCCCTATAAATGAACCCGTTACTTCAGTCTCTTTTCTTCTTATCTAACTTTCAATTGATTTTCTTCAACAGATACATTAATAACTTCAACTTGTTCATTTTCAATCATTAATGCTGTAATTTTATTTTCGATGTGATCTTGAATGGCGCGACGTAAAGGTCTAGCCCCGAATTCGGGGTGGTACCCAAATTCAGCGATTTTTGCTTTGGCTTCTGTCGTCATTTCCATTAAAATACCATGTTCTTTTAATGTTTCTTTTAGCTCATCTAACATAATATCGACAATTTGAATAAGATCGTCTTTTGTAAGATGCGCAAACTCGATAATAGAGTCAATGCGGTTTAAGAATTCTAGTTTGAAATAGTTTTTTAGTGTCTCTAGTTGAGTCAATGTTTCTTCAACAGATTCGGATGAACCAAAACCGATCGCTGGTTTCTTTTTATCTGTAACTCCAGCGTTTGATGTCATAATTATCACGGTTTCGTTGAAGTTAACGACTCTACCTTGACTATCTGTTAAACGGCCGTCTTCCATAATTTGAAGGAAAACATTCATGACATCAGGATGTGCTTTTTCAATTTCATCAAGTAGTACAATAGAATACGGATTTCTACGAACTTGTTCAGTTAATTGACCTGCTTCATCATGACCTACATATCCTGGAGGTGAACCGATCAACTTTGATACGGAATGCTTTTCCATATATTCACTCATATCTAATCGGATCATCGCATCCTTACCTCCAAACAATTCTTTTGCAAGTGTTTTCGCAAGTTCTGTTTTACCCGTACCTGTTGGACCGACAAAAAGGAATGAAGCGGTTGGGCGGTGTTTTGGTTTTAATCCAACACGAGCTCTCATCGCAGCATTGGCCACTTGCTCAATTGCTTTTTCCTGCCCGATCACTTTCTCAGCAAGTCTTTTCGGTAAATCTTTCATTTTTGATTGCTCGTCTTTTTGTAGCTTTCTAACTGGAATACCTGTACTTTTTTCAATAATTTCTTGGATATGCTCTATGGTCACTTCTGTTTTCGGTTCTTGTGCTTGTTCGTTAGTTAACTTCGCTTTGATTTCTAATTCTTCATCGCGAAGTTGGACTGCTTTTTCATATTGCTCCTGTTGTGTTGCTATTTGTTTTTCTTGCTTGATTTCTTTTAATCGTTGTTTTAAGTGATCTTGATCTGTTTCACCTTGTGATAGGTTTAGCTTAGAACCTGCTTCATCCAATAGGTCTATCGCTTTATCGGGTAAAAAGCGGTCTTGAATATATCGTTTAGATAAAGCTACACAAGCTTTTAAAACGTCGTCTGAGTATTTTACATTGTGATACTTTTCATACGCAGGACGAATCCCTTTTAAAATTTTGTACGCTTCGTCTTCAGTCGGCTCTTTTACAATTACTGGTTGGAAGCGTCGTTCGAGTGCTGGGTCTTTTTCAATCATTCGATATTCTTTGATTGTTGTTGCGCCAATGATTTGTAGGTCTCCTCGGGCAAGGGCAGGCTTTAAAATATTACCTGCATCCATAGAACCTTCCGAGCTGCTCCCTGCTCCAACCATCATGTGAAGTTCGTCAATGAACAGGATGACATCATCTCTTTGCTGTAATTCAGTAATTAATTCCTTCATTTTTTCTTCAAACTGACCGCGATAGCTTGTGCCTGCAACAAGAGAGCTAATATCTAACGTGTAGACTTCTTTATTTTTTAATTTAGCTGGAACTTGACCTTCAACGATTTTAAGCGCAATGCCCTCAGCAATCGCTGTTTTACCAACACCTGCTTCACCGATTAATACAGGGTTATTTTTGTTACGTCGATTTAATATTTCTATTACTCGTTGTATTTCTTGATCTCGACCAATAACTGCATCAATTTGTCCTGCTCTTGCTTCTTCCGTTAGATTACGACCGTTTTGGTCAAGAAATCCGTTTCCTCGCGCTTGTTGAGGAGGCATTTCTTTTACTGGATGTTTCTGATATCCATTTGATTTTTGCTGTGCTGATGAAAAGACATCTTTGAAATAATCATTCATGTTAAAAGCATTCATACCAAATGATTTGTACGAATCATTGTAGCATTCAGAGCATAAATGCATTTGTTTATGCTGTTGATTTATCATTACATTCAATTTGATATTCACTTGGTTGACTTTACATTTTTGACATAACATTTTATTTCTCCTCCTTTTTTGACTTTGACTATATTTGACCTTTTATATATTAAAAAATCCCTTGATTACAGGGATTTAAATTTCTTCTTTGTAATTTTATTATATCTGACCTTATTTAACCTTTCAAGAGGAAATTGTTGGTGCCAAGCACCTTTACGACTAGTCCACGGTTTAGGGACACGGTTGGTTGAACTGTACCCCATAAAATGGACAGTTTAATAAAAGAGACTTTAAGCAGCTAGTAAATGACCTCGGTATTGAGCCGGGGTCATTTTCATTAATCCCCACTGATAACGATGATTATTGTATTCTTCTATGAACTCATTTACTTCTTGCTTTAATTCCGTAAGATTTTCGCAGTTCTTGTAATTGACGTGATCTTTAAAATGACCAAAGAATGATTCCATTGGAGAGTTGTCTCAACAGTTTCCCTTTCTAGACATAGACTGACGGATTCCTAATTGCTTTACCTTCTCCTGAAACATTGGATTCGTATAATGGACTCCCTGATCAGAGTGAAGAATTGCCTCTGGATGAGTTTATCAAACACTTGATAAACTTGTAGAACATGGTAAACGGCAGGTAGTCATAAGACTTCCATTCTCCTTTCTTCATTATTCCACCCATGGTTACTAACATATGTACATGCGGTTTAAAATTCACTTTAGACCCGAATGTATGTAAACCAACTATCAATCCAGGAGTTACTTCTGCTTTCTTTTGAAAGAAATTTAGAATTAGTTTTGCTGCCGCATCCATAAAGTCTTTTAACAAATGGCGGTGTAAAAGGAATACCTCTCATAACCCTTTATCAATCGTAAAGATAACATGACGGTGGTTTACTTGTAATACATCTTCGGTCAATAGGCGGCTCCATTGCTCGCTTTCTCCCACAGAACAAGTTGAACAAAATCTTCCTTTACAACGATAAGGCACTTTTCTAACATCATGACAACCTTCACAAACAAAGAGTTTGAATCCATTTTTAGGATTACCGCATTCTCGAAACTTTTTCACCTCTTTCATAACAACTGGTCGAATTCACTCTCCATGTTTTTCAACAAAACGATCCCGTAGAATATTGTTATCCATATATAAAAAATACCACATCTAACCTAATTAGAATGTGGCAAAATTTTATACTTTCTTATCTTTTTTTAAAAAAAGCACAACCCACATGGATTGTGCCTGGTGCCTAGCGACGTCCTACTCTCACAGGGGGAAGCCCCCAACTACCATCGGCGCTGAAGAGCTTAACTTCCGTGTTCGGCATGGGAACGGGTGTGACCTCTTCGCTATCGCCACTAGACTTATAAAATTGTGATAAGCTTCGCATTTCTTCGTTGGCTGCGCTCCCTGCGTTGCTCATGTACCCTTCAACCGTACATTCCGCTACTCGTGAACTTGCCGCCTCGAACTACTCGCTTCTAACAATTTTCTATTAGGATTTTTGATAAGCTGCGAATTTCTTCGTCAGTTTCAATTCTTGCGGTGCTCCGACGTACAGGATGTACTAGTGCCGACGTTGTCACAGGACGTGACGAACTTAGTCGGTTACCTTTCCGATACGCTCCACTCCTCAGAATTTCACTTCCTCGAACTTCTTGCTTCTGAAAATCCTTTTTTAAGTTGTGATAAGCTTCGAAGTGATTCGATGCTTATGATTGAGAGTCATTCTCTCAAAACTGGATAATGTACTAGAAGAATATCAACGCTTTATGTTTTGGATAAGCCCTCGACCGATTAGTATCTCTCAGCTCCACGTGTCACCACGCTTCCACCCGAGACCTATCAACCTCATCATCTCTAAGGGGTCTTACTTACTTAACGTAATGGGAAATCTCATCTTGAGGGGGGCTTCACGCTTAGATGCTTTCAGCGCTTATCCCGTCCACACGTAGCTACCCAGCTATGCTCCTGGCGGAACAACTGGTACACCAGCGGTGTGTCCCTCCCGGTCCTCTCGTACTAAGGACAGCTCCTCTCAAATTTCCTACGCCCACGACGGATAGGGACCGAATTGTCTCACGACGTTCTGAACCCAGCTCGCGTACCGCGTTAATGGGCGAACAGCCCAACCCTTGGGACCTACTTCAGCCCCAGGATGCGATGAGCCGACATCGAGGTGCCAAACCTCCCCGTCGATGTGGACTCTTGGGGGAGGTGAGCCCGTTATCCCCAGGGTAGCTTTTATCCGTTGAGCGATGGCCCTTCCATGCGGAACCACCGGATCACTAAGCCCGACTTTCGTCCCTGCTCGACTTGTAGGTCTCGCAGTCAAGCTCCCTTATGCCTTTGCACTCTACGAATGATTTCCAACCATTCTGAGGGAACCTTTGGGCGCCTCCGTTACTGTTTAGGAGGCGACCGCCCCAGTCAAACTGCCCACCTGACACTGTCCCTGAACCGGATCACGGTTCGAGGTTAGAACTTCAATACAGCCAGGGTAGTATCCCACCGACGCCTCCACGTAAGCTGGCGCTCACGCTTCCAAGGCTCCTACCTATCCTGTACAAGCTGTACCCAAATCCAATATCAAGCTACAGTAAAGCTCCATGGGGTCTTTCCGTCCTGTCGCGGGTAACCTGCATCTTCACAGGTAATATAATTTCACCGGGTCTCTCGTTGAGACAGTGTCCAAGTCGTTACACCATTCGTGCGGGTCGGAACTTACCCGACAAGGAATTTCGCTACCTTAGGACCGTTATAGTTACGGCCGCCGTTTACTGGGGCTTCGGTTCACAGCTTCGGCTTGCGCCTAACCACTCCCCTTAACCTTCCAGCACCGGGCAGGTGTCAGCCCCTATACTTCGCCTTGCGGCTTCGCAGAGACCTGTGTTTTTGCTAAACAGTCGCTTGGACCTATTCCCTGCGGCTCTCTCGGGCATACACCCTAACAGAGCACCCCTTCTCCCGAAGTTACGGGGTCATTTTGCCGAGTTCCTTAACGAGAGTTCTCCCGAGCGTCTTAGAATTCTCTTCCCGCCTACCTGTGTCGGTTTGCGGTACGGGCACCTCTCACCTCGCTAGAGGCTTTTCTTGGCAGTGTAGGATCAGGAACTTCGGTACTTAATTCCCTCGCTATCACAGCTCAGCCTTAACGGTAAGCGGATTTGCCTACTTACCAGCCTAACTGCTTAGACGCACATCGATCAGTGCGCTGACCCTACCTTACTGCGTCCCCCCATTGCTCAAACGGTGAGGAGGTGGTACAGGAATTTCAACCTGTTGGCCATCGCCTACGCCTTTCGGCCTCGGCTTAGGTCCCGACTTACCCTGAGCGGACGAGCCTTCCTCAGGAAACCTTAGGCTTTCGACGGAGGGGATTCTCACCCCTCTTTTCGCTACTCATACCGGCATTCTCACTTCTAAGCGCTCCACCAGTCCTTCCGGTCTGACTTCGCTGCACTTAGAACGCTCCCCTACCCCTGTCCGTAAGGACAAGCCGTAGCTTCGGTGATACGTTTAGCCCCGGTACATTTTCGGCGCAGAGTCACTCGACCAGTGAGCTATTACGCACTCTTTAAATGGTGGCTGCTTCTAAGCCAACATCCTGGTTGTCTGGGCAACTCTACATCCTTTACCACTTAACGTATACTTGGGGACCTTAGCTGACGGTCTGGGCTGTTTCCCTCTTGACTACGGATCTTAGCACTCGCAGTCTGACTCCCGAGGATAAGTATTTGGCATTCGGAGTTTGACTGAGTTCGGTAATCCTGTGGGGACCCCTCGCCCAATCAGTGCTCTACCTCCAATACTCTTCCCTCGAGGCTAGCCCTAAAGCTATTTCGGGGAGAACCAGCTATTTCCGAGTTCGATTGGCATTTCACCCCTACCCACCCCTCATCCCCGCATTTTTCAACATGCGTGGGTTCGGGCCTCCATTCAGTGTTACCTGAACTTCACCCTGGACATGGGTAGATC